>JBCCWV010000072.1:0-22621 GCA_039192745.1 Verrucomicrobiota bacterium
GAGACAACACGGGTGGAAAAACCAAACGGCGCCGACTCGTTTTCGCGTGAGCGTGACGCGGGTTGCAGTCCTTCGGCCTTGGCGCCGCGGAGGACTTTGTCCCACTTTTTTATGTCTTCGTTAGGGTTCATGCGTTGGCGGCGGCTCCTTCCGCTTCCAAAGTTTTCAAAGCCTCGGCCAGCTTTCGGCGCGCGCGCATGGCGGTGACTTTGACTTTCGACGCGCCCCAACCGGTCAGCGCGCAGACTTCCTTCACCGAGTGTTCTTCAAGGTCGAGGAGGCGAATGGCTTTTTGCTCGTTGGGTTTGAGTGTTTCGAGGAGTTTGCCGATGAGTTCCGAAGCCGGTTCGCCGTGCGCAGGTGCGGCGCTTTCCTCGACGGGCGTTTCCCCGAGTGAGCGGTCGAGAAACTCGGCTTCTTCGACGGCGAGTTCGGAATACGTGACGACTTTCCGAATGCGATGGCGCCGGAGTTTGTCGTAGCAATGGTTCAGCGCAATGCGCGAGACCCAGTGGTCGAAGGGCTGGGTGGCGTTGAACTGATCGATTTTGGAGAAAACTTTCATGAAGATGTCCTGCGCGAGATCTTCCTCGTCGTCCGTCTTGTGCCGGTGGCCCCGGACGATGCGGATGACGACGGGATACAGCGCCTCGACGAGGGAAGCAGCGGCTTCGCTGTCACCTCGCCGGACGGCTGCCACGGCGTCATTCCAGCGAAACGTGTTGGGTTCCATCGACGGAGAGGGTAGGCCCCTCCAGCGCGTGAAGACGAGGGGGAAACCCGGCGGGTTACAAAATCCTCGATTTTTCTGTCGATTTTATCTCGAAATCCCCCGATTCCGCCGAAAAACAAGGCCCAAGGCGGCCAAAAGCAGGCCGGAAATGCCCGGTTCGGGGATGAAATCGTAGCCGATGAGGTCGAGAGCGCGGACATCGGCGGGTGTGATCTCCCCGATTTGGCCGGGGCTGATGAAGGGGTCGAGGATGCCGATTTGCGGGAAAGTTTCGAGCCAATGGCTGGCTTGGGCACCGTTGCCGGTGTTGGCGCCGGTTGAGAGCAATCCCTCGGCGCCATCGATGCCGATTTCGATGATCTCGTCGAAGATGGCCGTGCCGCCGGTTTGAAGAAAGCGTTCGGCGGTGGTGAACTCGGCAGCGGTGGAGGGGTCATTCGGGGTGCCGTCTTCAAAGCGAAAGAGATCGACGGTGCGCGGACTGATGTCGGCGGCGGTGGCGGATTGCGAGAGAAGGACGTCGATGCGATCCACCTCGGACGTGAAGCCGAGCGCGTGACCGATTTCATGGAGGGCGACCGTTTCGAAATCAAATTGACCGAAGGGCACCCCATCGGAGTTGTCGAAATCGAAATTCAAGTCGGTGTTGAAACTGATCGTCGCGTCGGTAGCGCCGAAGGTCGTGTCGAGACCGGTGAACCCGAGAGCTTTCGCATTGGCCTTGTTGATGGAAATATTCGAGTCGAAGGAAAAGCCGGTGGGGAGGCTGCCAGTGAACTGGGCGAAAGTCGGGAGTGCACTGACGATGCCGTCGTTGAAATCGGTAGCGGAGTCGAAGACCATCGCATTGCGTATAGCGTCGAAGTCTCCTTGCAGGATCACACTGGAAGCCGAGCCAAGGATCGTCGTGCTACCGAAGGACATGAGGTCCGCGTCGATGTTCACCGTGATGGGATCGGAGAAGAATTGCTCCCAACGTGCTGCCGCGCGATTGAAGGCATCGACGGCGGGTTGGTTCGCGGCGAGTGTCGCACCGGGGTTGATGACAATATCGAAGCTTCCCAAGTTAAGGGGAAGTCCGCTTCCTTCATCGATGGTGAAACCCCCGCTGCCGCCTGTGCTACCTGCGGAGGTCAGCGACAAGTGGGCGGATTCGTCGATGGAAAGGGGAGTGGCGGCAAGATCGACGCTAAGGGCGGCGAGCAAACATCCAATCCTCCCGATGGATGAAAGCGACATGTTAAAGGGGACGCTTGTTTTTCGCGGAGAGCCGGGGATTTGGCAATGCAATTCTATGGCGGAAGCTTGCGCAGGTGGAAATTCTTTCCTGAACGGTTAGTTTTGAACACCCTTCAATGTTCCAAATAGTCTTCAACGAAATCAGCGCGGCCGAGATTTCCCAACTCGACACGCTGACGCAGCTCGACCTCTTGAACCAATTCAAGGTCACGCACGAGGACTTGGAAAACGTCGACGGTGACCGATTCGGCCACATCAAGCACAAGGGGAAGTCGCTCTACCGCTATCGTTCGGAGGACTACCGGATTTATTTCGGGGTCGAAGGCGAGAACGTGATTGTTCATCGCGTTTTGCACAAAAACACGTTTCAGGATTTCCTGTATCGCAGCAACTTGCCCGTCGGTGAGGACGAGGCGCTGGCGGAATCGAAGACGTTCTGGGAACTGATCGACGAAGGACGGAAGGCGGGGACGGTTTGACTGGCAGGTTCCCGCACAGAGTGCACGGAGGTTTTTCAGTGATGGGTGAGCGAGGCCGCACGCGCTCCGGCGAAGAGTTTTAATTTTCATTCTCTATGACTTTGTGTCTCTGTGTGCGGCCCCATGAGTGAAGCGATTGACCTGAAGCGACTCGATGAAGACGAGGAATACCGTTGCGAGCAGTTTCCGATTGCGCGGAATAAGATCTTTTTAGGTCACGCCGCCATTACGACTTTGCCGCGTTGTGTGACCTTGGCGATGAATGCGTATCTCGAAAGGTCGGCGACGGATTTTCCCGGATTTGAAGTGGAGATGGAGGAATACAAGGATGCGCGGAAGGTGTGTGCGGATCTTATCGGCGGGAAGCCGCAGGAAATCGCACTTCTCGGACCAACGACACTGGGTATCAACCTCGTTTCCAACGGGATCGACTGGCAGCCGGGCGATGAGATCGTGTGCTATGACGCGGATTATCCAGCGAACGTCTATCCTTGGATGGAGCAGGAACGACGCGGGGCAAAAGTCGTGCGCTTGAAGCCCGAGCGACCGGGTGAGATCACGCCGGAACTTGTCGAGTCGGCGTTGACGGAGAAAACGCGATTGGTGGCGCTGGCTTCGGTCCACTTCTTCACCGGTTACGCCATCGATGTGGACGCGATTGGACGGATGCTAAAGGAACGCGGAATCCTTTTCAGCCTTGATGCGATTCAATCAGTGGGAGCGCTTCCGACGAGTGTGGAATATGTCGACTTTCTTTCCGCGGACGCGCACAAATGGATGCTCGGTCCGATGTCTGCGGGAATCTTTTATGTGAAGGAAAGTCGCTTCGAAGAATTGCGACCAACGTTGCTGGGTGCGTGGAATGTGAATTGCCCGGATTTTGTTGTGCAGGAGGAGATTCAATTCCATCCAACCGCGCAGCGCTACGAACCTGGAGTCCTGAATGTTGTCGGGATCCATGGCATGGTGGCGGCTATTCGCATGTTGCGGAGCGTCGGGATTGATTTTGTACAAGCGCGCTGTTTGCGACTGAAGCGTCTCATTGTCGAAATGTTAGAATCGAAGGGCTACGAGATCTTTGGCCCGAAGGAAGGCGCGCAAGTGACTTCGATCACGACCTTCACGCATCCAACGAAGGACATGGCTGCGCTTTGGAAAGCGCTCGACGATGCCGGCGTGGTGACATCTCTGCGTTGTGACCGCGAAAAGCGGGTCTACATCCGGCTCAGCCCCCACTTCTACAACACCGAGGTGGAAGTGGAGCGATTGGCTGAGTTGTTGTAGGGCGAATTAGTCCGCCGCGTTCAGTCCGCTGCCGGGGATACGCGTTGGCGGTTTCAGCTCGATGCGACCGGACTTGCGTTCAGCTTCGTCCTGTTCCTTTACCTTTTCCTGCGCGGCCTGGATCTTTTCGTCCGGCACGCGGCGTAGCTTGCTCGTGAGACCAAATTTACTGAGCGTCCAAATGAGCCATTTCGTCGGGTCGAATTGCCACTTCTTCACGCCATTTCGGTAGTCGTGCTGGAATTCGTGATGGTAGTTGTGATACCCCTCGCCGAAGGTGAAGAGGGCCATGATCCAGCTGTCACGGGCGCTGCATTTGCGGGAATACGGACGGTTGCCGACGGTGTGGCAGAGGGAGTTGATGAAAAACGTGCAATGCTGAACGGCAGTTACGCGGGCGACGCCGCCGATGAGGAATCCGCCGAGGAATCCAATCCAGAATCCGCCTTCCGCACCAAAGAGCGCGGCGGCAGCTCCACCAATGAGACCGGGGATGATGAAGCCAACGAGTGCTCCCATCCAAACCCAGTTCCGGTGCTGCCACATGACGAGCTTGTCCTTGCGCAAGTCACCGACGTTATCCATGGGCGGCTTCGGTTTCAGTTTGAAGAGCATCCAGCCGATGTGCGCCCACATGAATCCTTTGGAGATATCGTAAGGGTCATCATCGTGATCGACGTGCTTGTGATGACGGCGGTGATCGGAACACCAGTCGAGCGCGCTCTGTTCAAAGGCAGCGGCGCCGAAAACGAGGCAAGTCGCCTTGACCGATTTTTTGGCATCGAACGCTTTGTGAGAAAAGAGCCGATGGTAGCCGAAGGTGATGCTCAGGCCGGTGAGAATGAAAAAGCCGAAAAACAATACCACTTGGTACCAGGGCAGACCAAAGAACCAGATGTAGGCGGGGACGGCGGTGAGAGTTAGTGTAAGCGTTCCAATCAGGAAAGTACTGGGGACCCAATTGACGCGCTCGAAAGGAATGCGCAGCATAAGACTGGCGAATAATACGCTGGAATTGCCATCGTGCGCCGAAATTCTCGGGAAAATTCCGGAGTTTTATAAATTATTCACGTTCAGCTGGATACGCCGGATTTCTGTCCCTCGCTGAGCGACTGAGAGATCATGATCTTTTGCCAGATTTTGCGTGAAAGGCCGGTCGTGAGGTCTTCGATTTCGTTCACGGCGGCGACTGCGGCCTGGTCGTCGGTGCGGTTCAGGTAAAGCGAAGCTATCTTGCCCGTGAGCGAAAGCATCTCTGAGCAATAGTCGAGGTAACGGCGTAATTGGAATGGTGTTAGGTTGGTCTTCGGACTCGTGACCGTGTTTTCACCTTCCTTTCGCAGAATCCGGTCGGGGTCTTTTGTCAGTTGATGCATGTCAATGACGTGCGCCACCGCGCGTAACTCCCGCAAGGCCGCAAGGGCGCGACGTCGTTTGACGCGGGCCTCGATCGTAAAGAGAAAAAAGATGGCCGCGGTGATGAGAATGATGTCGTTCAAAGCGGCCTCAAGCGTCGAGACGAAAGCCGCTTGGTCGAGGTTCCCCGTATCGAGAGGTTTCAGGAAAAAGAATGGCGTGACTGAAAGCGCAATGAGGATCGCAACCACGGCAAAAACAGCAATCCGCAGCCTCCAGATCGGTCGTCCGATCCACTCGCTTCGTTCCTGCGCATTCTTGCAAATCTCCACGAGTTCCGCACAGACGCCCGCAAGGCTCGATTCCGGAAAGCGCTCGACAATGCGCTGCCAAAGATGCTTCACCGTCACCAGCAGTTTCTCAGGATCGAGTTCGTAATACTTGGATCGACTCATGAAAATTCGTCCGCATTCTGGGCGCGGTTTGGTCCGAATGCACCTACAAGGAAGGACGAATTTTGGAATGGCCCCCGCTGACATGTGGGTGAACCACGATAGGACGCGAAATCTCGCGAACACGGTTGCGGCTTCTTTCCTTCTGAAAACTTTCGCGTCTTTTCGCGCCCTTTCGTGGTTCCGGAAACCACTTGCGATTCCCCGTAAAATCGGCCAATTTCTCCGCCCGGCGAAAGTCGGGAACCTTTGAAAACGGGGCGTAGCACAGCCTGGTAGTGCGCTGCAATGGGGTTGCAGAGGTCGTGAGTTCGAATCTCGCCGCCCCGATTTTCATTTTTCTCGATTCGTTCAAAGAATCCTGCTGGCATTCCTCACCCAAGCGTTGTTCGAGCTACCCATTATGTCACTCGACTCCGGGTCGGACATATCCGTCCTGCTCGATATTTGCGATGGCATCCGTAATTTCCTTAGCGAGTGATTGTAAAGTCGGGAGGCGATTCGTGGGCAGTTCGATGATGGCAATGCCACGCCCGGCCAAATTCTGTTGGTATCTGATGTTCTTGTCTGCGGTCACAAAAACGTCCCATTCCTCATCAATGAGAAGCCGCAGGAGTTCTCCATTTTCGATGCCCTTCCAGTTACGCTCGTTGATTCCGGAGACAAATTGAGTGGCGTCGGTAACGAGCTTTACGAGAGGCCTTGGAACGTTTTCATCAAAAAAGACACGTCTCATGCAGCTTCAAGACTGAGTTCCAGAAACCGTTCCGCATCTTTCCGTTCAACGGTTGGGAAGCAATTAAGAAACTCTTCGAGGGTGCTGCCGTCGTGCAAATAGTCCAAGAGGGATTGCGCGGGAACACGCGTCCCCCGGAAAACCAGCGTCCCGCCGAGCACCTCCGGCGAAGAGCAAACCGGGCTGGTTGCGAATTGAATCACAGATAGAAAATGCCATGATTTTGGCAGGACGCAATACGATAAGAACCACATGCATCAAGTGTTCTCATTGAGAAGTATACTTTGTTGATTTCTCGAACGTGGCTCGCCTGTGGAGCGATTTCGAACATCGTGTTTCAACATGCCCACTGAAACCGAAAGTTCGTGGATTACGGCGAAACGTTCACGAGGTCGATTCCGAGTTCTCACGCACCCGTGTGAGCGAAGCCGACGAAGGGATACAAACTCTCATCGTTGAAATGCTCCTCGGCCATTCGACAGCGCAATGACTGCTCCGCCACCGGTCCTCATCACAGCGAGGGATTCCTTCGACGCCCGATAACCATGAATGCTGCGCCAAGAAGAATCGTGAGGCCCGTCGTTAGCTCAGGGATCAGCACTGAAGAATCGTCGGTTTCGAAGACAGAGTAATTGTCAAAGTAGGCTGTCCCGGTGGCTGCTTGCGAGGTCGGGTCACCTCCCGCTGCGATGGCTGTAATGTCGGCGTCGATGAAACTCGTCGATGGACCAAACTCGAAAGCGGTGGTGAAGAGAAGATCCCCATTGAGAAAGCCGCGATACTCATTATTTGGAAAATCGAACACGAGGCGGAAGTTGTTCCATTCACCGAGATTTACCGTCTCCCCGCCGGCCGTGGGAACCAGCCCGAAGGCTGCGTTCGTGAAGAGCAATTCCCGCGTATTGGCATCCACGCCAAAACTTCCGTGCCGAATAATGCCACCCTCGTTTCCGTAAGCCTCAATCCCAAAAAAGGGACCAAAGCCGCCCCCGCTGAGTGAAGAACTCTCCACACGCATGGCCCAGTCGATCACAACAAAGGGAAGAGTGGGAACGCCCCCAAGAGGAACGGCCCAGCGTTCGTCGGCGTTGGCGGCGCGATTGACCTCGAGGGCCTGACTGCCGGAAAAGACGACCGAGGACTGCACGTTCGCCGTCCCTCCCGTTCCGACTCGCACCCAAGCGGTGGAACCTAAACCGCCGAACGTACTCGCAAACTGACCCTCCAACTGACCAGTTCCGGAAAAGCTCGACGAATAGGGCGGCGACTCAAAACCCTCACCATCGACAAGAATGAAGGTCGTCGCATGGGTTGACGTTGAAACAAAGAGCATGGTCAGGGCCATGAGGAAAAACGCGTGACAGTAGTGTTTCATGAGTCTTGTTGATCAATAATTCCGAAACTCCGACGATGCCCCCGTTCTAGCAAGCGGTTTTGTCTTGAATAGCGGGACGGGAGCGCTGCATTGACACCATTGAAAAATCTCGCTGTCATTGGATTCGCTCTCTGTGTGGTGGTTATCGCGGTCGTCCTCCTTCCGAAGCGCGGTCCACTGAATCGAAAATTTGCCGACTACGGGCAGATCATCCACGAAGTCGATTCGGAATTCTCCCGCATTCGTGTGCGCGAAACCGAGGATGGGGTCCGCACGCTCATCTTCGTCGATGAAGATGGCCGCGAATCCCGGCAGTCGGCGATCAACGTGCATCGCCCTCACGAACTCCAGCTCGAATACACAAAGAACATCTTCGCCTCCTTTCTCTTTCAACCGCGGCAGGAGCGCGTGCTCATCGTCGGTCTTGGAGGTGGAGGCATGGTCCGCTTTCTCCATCACGTTTCGCCCGAAATGTTCATAGAAGCGGTCGAGATCGATCCGGCGGTCGTCGCCGTCGCTGCGCAATACTTCGGTACCCAGGAAAACGACCGCCTCAAGATCCACGTCGAAGACGCCTTCCAGTTCTTCCGGGACTCAAGCCACGGCCTGTACGACGTGATCTACATGGACGCGTTCCTGAAACCCACCATCAACGCCGATGCCCCGCAACTCGCCCAACGCCTGAAAACCGCCGACTTTCTCCGCGAGATCCGCGCTCGCCTCGAACCCAACGGCGTCCTCGCCTTCAACCTCATCGAATCCGACAATAGCACCGAAACCGACCTCGCCGCTATCGGCGACGTGTTTGAAAACGTCTATCTCTTCTCCGTGCCCGCGACTGGGAATCTTGTGGTTATCGCCGCTGCACACGGGAGTAGGTTGTCTCAAGCAGAGTTGGAAGACCGCGCCTCTGGATTGGAAGCTGAGTTCGCTGGAGCTTTACCGTTTAAGCAATTTGTGGAGGGGTTGAGATGAGGGATCGTTAAAGTTGACTCAGACCTGACCTTGGGGGCGAACGTTGATGCTGAGTTCAATGTGCGAGAGGTCCCGGCGTTTCCGTCGCAGAAAGGGTTAGATTTTGGCGTCCAGTGTCTTGCTCTGCTGCTGAGTTGTGTGTGACCTTCTCTGTGTCATTCGTAAATCTTTCCGGTGTATAGAATGTCGGCGAATCGCTTCCACGGATTCTCAGGACGCTTGTAGGCGGGCAGATCACCCTTTGATGCCTCGGCCCAAGCCGCCGCCGAAAAAAGGTAGTCTTCAATAGTTTGGCTGTCCCATCCATTCGCGCCGGGACCATAGGGTGACGAAGGATTCGCTTTTTCCTTCCTTGTTTCGTCGGCCTTATCCTTCGCTAGAGCGTTAAGAAACTCAATCAATGTCGGCTCGTCAACGACGCTGTTCAAATATTCCATCAGGCTTTTGTCCATTTTTTTGCAGCGTCCGCGGTGTTGAGTGGCGTTAGCCGTTGCCACCACCGATTTGTGGAGAATTCATTTTAAGTCTACTTGGAATTTTGAATTCAACTCCAGTAATTCCAGCTTCTTCAAAGGTAGTTCTGACTTCTTTCCTGAGGTTAAACTCAATGTCAAACCTATTGATCCTGAACAGATCGTATCGGTCTAGAAAGTCTTCGTTCATTCTGTAACTAGTGCATTCGATGTGCGCACCAAGTTCGATGGAATGTTTTTTTTCGTATTTGCTAAGTGAAGCTAGTTCCTCGTGAAACTCTTCGATTGTTTTGATTTCCAGAGTGCAATGAGATTTGTTGGGAATAATTGATTGTAGCTGGAAGTTCGAATTCCCAAAATCAACCGCATCTAAAGCGCCTTTAGGTTCTGAAATCTGCAACCAGTAGTATCCTTCTACTGTCTTCCCCGTTTGTGACAATAACACTGGAAAATAGCGATGAGGGGGAAGTCTAAAACGATCCAGGATTGTCTTAGTTCTTGAGCTAAGCAGTATGCCTGAGTTTGGAATTGGCGCACTGCTAACTATGTCAGTAAGATTCGCGTCTTCCTCCATTAAAATCGTTCCAAATTCGGGTTCGAATGACGGCAATGCTCCACCTTCAAGTTGATGAACAGATCTCGAAGACTTATAGTCGTAGCTGTCTCCAAGACTCTGGTTCTGAGGGTAGATGCCCATTGAGTCAACAGACTCCATGAGCTTGTAAAACGGGCGATCTAGTTTTGTGGATGCCATATTTTTTCCCTAACAATCTATATCAAGCGACCCGTCTCTTTGGACCTGAAAGGGCTAACGGGTTCGGATCAATTTACCAAAAATCGCGAAAGTTGGTCAAGCCTTTATTCGTTGTTACTCCACCGTTGTTACCATCAGCTGATCAAACAGGGTATCTAAGCGTTCCCGATTATGGAGTTGGTGATAGCTTGAGGAATTCGTGGGATCGAACGTGCGATTTAGGACGGTATCGATCGCGCTTTCTCCATCGGGATGACTGCTCTCCGCAATCGTCTCACCGATCTCAAACTTCTCCACTCGCTCGCCAATGACGCCGCCTTTGGTGGCGATGACAGGCTTGTTGAAAACGGCGGCCTTCGTTAGAGCATTACTGCTGCCCTGAAAGTTTTCGTAGGCGGCCCAGACGATGTCGAAGAGGTTGATGAGGGAGTTGAAGTCGCGGCCGTCGTTGATGCGGCCGGCGGCGAGATCGAGGTGGAGGTTGTCGGGTTGCTCGGCGGCGAGGCGGTGGACGAAGGCTTTTTCGTCGGCGGTCATTTCGTCGTCGTGGAACGGGCCGGCGAAGGCGAAGAACCAGTCGCGTTTTCCGCGCGTGGCCTCGGCGATGCGGAGGAGGGTGAGGAGGCCTTTGCGCTTGGACATGCTGACCATGCCGATGATCGGTCGTCCGGCGGCTTTTTCGGCGATCTCTTGGGAGAGCGCGCTAGGGGGATCGGGCGGTGTTTCGTCGGTGATGTCCGGCCAGGGGAGAACGGTTTTGCCGCTGACTTTTTCGAGTTGCTCGGCAAATTGCTCATCGAGCGTGGCGACGGCGACGCAGTCGGGGCTGCGGAGGATGGCATCGCCTTTGGCGAATTCGGCGGGCTTGCTGAGCGATTCACCGAAGTGGGCGCAGCGGAAGTAAAGTCCACTCCATGGGCGACCGAGGATTTTTCCGGGTAGCGAGGGAAAGGGCAGGAAGCGAATCCACGCGTCGAGGTAGGGAAAGAAGACGAGGTCGGCACGCCAGCCGGTATCTTGTTCGGCGGCTTTCACCGTCTTCGACATGGTCTTCCAACGGAGCCAAGTGGTGATGGGGCCGTGGTCACGACCGGGGAAGAGGATACTTTTGTTGCGCGTCTGGAGTTCGACTGCGTGGAGGTGGTCGATGTGTTCCGCGCAATGCGCTTCCACAAACTCGCGCACTTCGTCCGGCTGCGGGCAAAGCGCGATGACGCGCGCATCGTTGCGGAAGAGGGACGCGGTGAATTCCTTGAAGTAAGTCGGATGGTGCCCGGACCACCGCGTGTCGGCGAGGACGACGGTTTTCATCACTTCTTCTTCGCTTCGGCGAGTTCGCGGTAGAGGTCGTGGTGACGGGCGGCGACGACGTCGAGATCGAACTCACGTTCCACTTTCTCGCGTCCTTCCCGTCCGAGAGCGAGGCGCGTGGTGCGACTTTCGAGCATTTCCGCGATGCCCGATGCGAGGTCCGCGGGATCAAACGGTTTGGCGCGGTAACCATTTTCCTCGTGGTCGACGATGTCACGAAGTCCCGAGGTGTTGAAACACGCGACCGGCGTTCCGCAAGAGAGCGCTTCGCAGGCGGTGAGGCCGAAGGATTCCTGAAGCGAAGGCACCACCATCACGTCGGCGGCGCTGTAGAGCGCGGCCATGCTGGCTTCGTCGCGAAGGACGCCGAAGAACGAGGCCGGGAACGGGAGCGTGACATCCTCCGGACACTCGCCTATGCCGAAGACGGCGAGGTGCAGGTTCTCGTGACCGCCTTGCGCCTTGAGAATTTCGAGCACTTTCATCATCGGCCCGAAGCCCTTGTTCTTGTCCTCGTCGGCAAACATGGCGCCGAAGAGAACGACGTTGGCGTTGGGGGGGAGATTGAAAAGTTTCCGGGCGAAGGCGCGGTCGGCGGGTTTGTAAACATCGGTGTCGATGCCGTTTGGAATCACTTCCAAGCGTCGATCCTTCCACAGCGAGCTTGATCGAGCCTTTTCGGCCATCCATTGGCTGGGCACAATGCCGCACACGTCGAGAGCGTGATAACTCTGTTGTTTTCGTTTCCACACCCACGCATCGACGTCGAACCCGCGCATTCCTTCGGGTTTGCGGTCGTAAGTTCCCGCGCATCTCGGAGGTTCGCCATATTCATGGTGATACATACCGGTGAACCCCCACATGTCGTGAAAGGTCCAGACGAGCGGCGCGTCGAACTTCGTCAACGCACCGAGCGGGACGAAACCGTTTTGCGTCCATTGGAGGTGCACAATGTCGGGTTTCACGGAGCGGACGTGGCGGGTAAGTTTCTGGTTGGGAAGCCAGGCAAGCGATTGGTAGGCAATGCCGTTGGCGCTAGTGAGTTTAAGTGGGAGTCGCTCAAGATTTCGGCGCAGAGAGTAAGAGAAGGCGTTGTGCAGGGCGACGGTGTCCGGGGTGTCGCCGTGTTTTTGCGCAACGCAGAATTCGGAGTCGATATCCTCACGTTCCCGCAGGGCACCATGCAACCGTCGCGCCGCGATGAACGCGCCGCCGAGGTGATCCAAGGTGCTGAGGTGTAGAACTTTCACTTATCGAGGCAAGGGCTTGTAGCCGTGCAGGTGGTAAGTCTCAATGCGGGCTTTCTCGATATAAGTCTGTAAGTCACCACCACCGAACTTCTCAAAGACGGCGGACTGTGAGCGGTGTTTCTCGAGAGCCTGCAGCCGTTGCGCTGAGTATGGTGCGGAATCGAGATAGAAATGAGCGAGATCGTCTTTGTTGAGAAGATGGGAGAGCGGATGATTTGGAATCCACGCGTTGAACGTCAGGACGGGAACGACGCGTAGATTCTCGATGGCGGCGCGATGAAGAATCGTATGTGCCGGGTGCCAGTATTCGCCGCTTGAGCCGTGGGTGATAATGACGGTCGGCTTTTCTCGCGAGATGGCCACGGCCACGGCGGCATTGACGTCGGCGCTCGGTGTATTGAAGGCTGGGACAGGAGAGCGGGGGTCTTCGAAGTCAAAGAATCCGGGATTGCGCACACCGAGAACGCCGGCGGCTTGGCGAAGTTCTTCCGAACGGATGGTGGCGAGGTCCTCGGCCGAGTGTTTGCCTCCCGCGCGGAGTCCGCCTTCGCCGCGTGTCGCGCAGGCAAGGGTGATTTGGGAATTAAAACGCGTGACGAAATGCCGGATCAACCCCGAGCAAAAAACTTCATCGTCGGGGTGCGCGACAATAATGAGCGGGCGCAGTGCGAGCGAGCTGAGAATGCCGTGTCCCTCTGGACTCGTGAAGTCTACAGGCTCGCGGTAGCGACCGCGCCGCATGGATCGCTTTGCTTTGCGAAAAGCTCTGGTGAGGATTTGCGTCATGAAGTGACGGCGGGTGCGGGAACGGAATTAGCGGGCGAAGTGGCTTTGTCAGGATCGTGGGCACGCATCCCGTAGCGGAAGAGAACCGGATAGGCGATGCCGGTGACCGATGCTTTTACCGCGGCCATCATCCAGAGCATCGCTTCGAGGCCGCCGCCCGTTCGCAGGATGGGGAAGAGAAGGGCGAGAATGATGAGCGATTCCACGACTTGGAAGGCCGCGGAGGTTTTGACGCGACCGATGCCGATGAGAAGCGTGTGGTGGACGTGATTCCAAATAGCGATGGCGAAGTAGATGGCGAAGGCGAAGAGGGTGGACTGTGCGATGAAGACTTCCGGTCCCAGCCAGATGGGAATGAAGAACGGACCGATGAAGGTCAGTCCGAGTCCCACGAGCAAGCCATAACCAAGTCCGGCGGCGCGGAGACGGAAGGCGGTGCGTCGAATCCATCCCAGATCGCGGCGGGAAAGCGCATCGACGATCGCAGGCCAGGTCGGCGTCGTGAACATGAGGACGACGCCGATCATGAGCGTGTCGAGATTGATGAGGATATTGTAAATCGCAACGCTCGCCGGTCCTTCCGTGCGACCGAGGAGGAGAGCGCCAGCATTGAATTCGACGAAGCCCGCCATCGAGAACGCGAGCGAGAAGGCAAGGCCATCCGTGAGGAGTGGTCGCACGATAGAGCCGCGGAAGTCGCGAAGGCGTGGCCGAAGGTGCGGACGTTGACGCCAGAGGTGAATCGTGTTTCCAATCTTGGCGAGGACGTTCGGGCCGTAGATGGCGAGAATGAGAAAGTGAACGCTTGGGAAGAAGAGGATGCCAATGCCGACGAGGATGGTTGCGAGGACATTGCCGCCGGCGCCCCAGAGATTGTTGATCCACGTTTCGAGGTACCCTTCGCGGGTCTTTTCCGTGTGGCTGAGAACGAACTGGAGGAGAATGATGACCATTCCGAGCCACAGGGCGCTCTTCAGTGTTGCCTCGTAAGCCGCATATTTCTCGCCGAAAAGATCGACGATGGGAACCCCTAACAAAACCACCGAAAGGATTCCCGCCGCCAACAAGGCGAAGGCGATGATGAGTCCGAGAGCGGTCGAGTAGTAGGCGCGTTCGTCGTCTTTGGATTCCTTTGAAAACGCGCGGGAGATTCCGTGAGTGAGGGCCGGACCGAGACCGACTTGCAGGAGGATGACGGTCGAAATGGCGAGCGCGACGGTCGAATAGATCCCGAATTCCTCTTTCCCAAGAACGCGGAGCGCGACGGGAATCGAGAGGAGTTGCAGCAGCGCGGTGCCGAATTTGGAAAACAGCGAACTCGCGACCGCCCAACGGACGGCCTTCTCGCGCTTGGCGGATGCGGCTTCGTCGGTCATGAACTCAGGACTGGATTTTGCGGGTGCGGGTAGGCCACGGCAGGCTGTGCGATTTGCTGTGCTTGCCGGTGGCGTTGGTAAAAATAGACCTGAGGCAACCCGGCCATGAGTCCGAGCATCAACCCGGCGAGGCGTTCATCGAAAAGGTTCGAAGTGGCGCTTTGACTGAGCGCACACCAGGCCGCGACGAATGGGAGGAAGGCGATGGCCGGATGAAAATTGCCGGACTGCAACGCCGCGCGAGCACCGGCGATGCTAAAGACCATGATACCCGCGAACAATCCCAAGTGGAACAACACTCCGATCACGCCGCCAGAAAAGAGTGCGTAAGTCCACACCGAGTGACCAGCGAAATGAAATGTGCCCGAGAAGTCGAAGTCGGCGGGATAGACGAGATACAACTCGGGATAGAAAGACGAATCCCAGTGGTACCCCGCACCCACACCCTTGCCGTAAACGAACGAGATGGGCTCTTCGGAAAGGATATCCCACATGGCTTTAGCCTCCGCTTTCCGCGTGAGCCAAGAGGCATCGACGGTTGTTTTCCCGCCTTGTGCGTAGAACAATCGCTCGACCCAGCGCTCGGTGACGGCCGGTTGGCTGAGGGCGAGAATAATGACAAAGCCGGCGAGGGTGGCGATGGCGACGCCCGCTTGAATAGCTTTGCGACCGAGATGCGAGAGGTCGAGGGCTCGCCAAGCGAGGCAGATCCCCAGACAGACCGTGGCCATGATGCCGCCCATGGCGATGGGCAGGAGAACGGCGCGGGTCACGCTGATCATGACGGTGACAAGCACGATACCGGCAACGATGAGAGTGGACGGTTTGAGCTTTCGATCGAGTACCAGTGAGCAGGCGACAAAAGCAATGATCCAATCGAGGGCCGGGCTGAGAATTTCCGCGCGAGCGGTATCGACGGTTGCTCCCTTCACGGCGAACCCGTAAAAAAAGCGCCAGAGAATGTTGCCAACGGCGGCGACAAGGAGGGCGGTGACAATGGTTCTCGCGCGAACACCATGGCAAGCCGCGACGTGGGCCACCAGAATGCCGCAACCGCATAGGAGCGGCGGAAGGAGAATTCGCAGCGAGTGGTTCGGCGAAACGCCATTAAGCGTGGCCACCACCGCGGCCCACACGAGGTAACCGAACCACAGCGCGAGGAGATAGACGCCGGGCTTGGCAAGCAGTGTGCGGAATCCTAACAAAGCGATACAGGCCGTCGACCCCACGGCGATGAGCAGATAGACGTATTGCACCGCACTCCCGCCGCTTTCCTCGCCGCGAAAATCAAAGAGGAACGAGCAGCAGAAGAGGACCGTCAGCCAGCCGATGACGCGCTGCATCGGCGGGATGGGCAGTGGCGCGGGGTGCTGGAGAGGCGCGTTCACTTAGGTGGGTTTCGAGGGATTGGCAGGAACGAGGGCGGGCGGCGCTTCCGGTTCCAGGGGCGTTTTCTCGGTGGAGGAGCTAAAGCGTTGCATCTCCTTTAGAAGAGAAGTCCCGCGATCGCGCCAGTGGAAGCCGTCTTCGCAGCGGGCAAAGGCGTTGGCCCGAAGGGAATCGAGGAAAGGAATGTCGTCGATAACCTCGACGATGTGTGTGGCCAGAGAGGCGAGGCTTGGCGCGGGAATGACCTCGTGATTCAAGTCGAGAGGAAGTCCGGCAGCAGCTCCGTTGAGAAGGGCAATCGGCAAGCCGTGGAAAACGTAATCGAGAGCCTTCAGTTTGAAGCCGCCGCCCAGTTCTTCGGGAATGACGCCGATGCGGGCGTCGGCGAAGTAGGGCGAGATACTCGGGACATTGATGTCGAAGCGGCAGTGGGAAAATCGTTTCCGTGTTTCGTGGGCGAAGTCGGGCGAGGCCTTTCCGACGACTTGGACTTCAATGCCCGCAGCGGTGAAGGGCTTTGCGGAAGCTTCGAGAAAACGCAGGAGATTGTGTTGCTTGGCAATCCATTCAAATGATCCTGACAAAACCACACGACGTGGCGTTTCCTCCGTGATCCGGCGGTCTTGCAATTTCACGCCGTCGTATCCGGGTGAATTCTGGACGACGCGTGTGGTCGGGGCAAACTTCCGGTAGAAGGCGGCGTCGTCGGCCGTGATGGCCGAGATGAGATCTGCGCCGCGGCAAAGTCTGCGCTCCAGGGCGACATATTTTGCGGCGTCCCAATGAAGGATCGCCTTCATGGGGAGCGATCGGCGAAGTTCGGTCGCGATTTCCCGGCGTGTTTTGGCTTCCGCGTTGTGGGAAAGGTAAACGATTGTGGCTTCCGGTTGGCAGCGTTTCACGACCGGAAATGCCCATCCCATCGCGGCGTGATCAATGACCACGGAGTTCCAGTTTTGCTCGCGGAGGAGACGGCTTAGCTCGGTCCGGATGTTCCCTCGCCCATGCCGGAACGCGTCGGAAGGAAGTCCCCCAATAATGCTATGAAGGCGGCTTCCGGAGAAGCCGCCGACTTGGGTCCAAGAGATGTTTTCGTGGTCAACCGTCGGCGGTGAACCGTTATCGGTTTCCTGTCGGCCCCAACAGAGACCGTGAACGTTCGCGCCTGCCTGCGCCAGCGACTCTACCAGGCCGCGGGTATAGAGATGCTCCCCGCTGTTGGGCGGATACGGGTAGCGGCGGGTGAGCCACAGGCAGCGGAAGTCGTTCAAGTTTCAGGATGGAATTCGGGTTCAGGCGAAGGCAGCAGCGGCGGCTTCCGGATTGGCGCTGGTCATCTGACCGTGGATCCAATCGAAGGTTTCCTTCATGCCGTCGCGAAGCGGGATGGAGGGCTCCCAGCCGAGGTATTCCTTGATGAGTGTGTTGTCGGAATTCCGCCCACGAACGCCTTTGGGTGCATCGAGCTTGTAATTCCGCTCCAGTTTGATCGCGGCGATTTCCTCGACGATGTCGACGAGTTCATTGATGGAAACCATCTCCGCGCTACCGAGGTTGATCGGCTCAAGGATGTCGCTGTGCATGATATCCCAGACGCCTTTCAGGCAATCGTCGATATACATGAAGCTGCGTGTTTGCTCACCGTCGCCCCAGATTTCGATGTCGTGGTTTCCGCTTATCTGCGCAGCGATGACCTTCCGGCAGATGGCGGCGGGTGCTTTTTCACGTCCGCCGTCATAGGTGCCCCAAGGACCGTAAACGTTGTGGAAACGCGCGACGCGAGTTTCAAGTCCGAAGTCCTCGCGGAAGTGGCGGCACATGCGTTCGGAGAAGAGTTTTTCCCAGCCGTAGCCGTCTTCAGGAAGAGCCGGGTAAGCGTCCGCTTCCTTGAGACCGGGGTTGTTCGGGTCGCCTTGCTTCGTGCCGTTGTAAACGCAGGCGGAAGACGCGTAGAAGAATCGTTTTACGCCGACGTCCTTGGAAGCCATAAGGAGGTGCGTGTTAATGAGCACGCTGATCATGCAGAGCGCCTTGTTGTTTTCGATGAAGCCCATGCCGCCCATGTCGCAGGCGAGGTTGAAAACGAAGTCGACATCCGCGCAGACTGTCTTGCACGCCTCGAGTTCCTTGAGGTCGAGGCTGTGATTGTCCGCCTTTTTGTCGATTTGATACCAGGCGTTGAAAGGTTTGATGTCCGCGGCACGGACGTCGGTGTATCCGTTGTCGAGGAGATGACGGACAAGGTGCCCACCGATGAAACCACCGGCGCCAGCTACAAGGATTTTTGCGTCTTTGTTGATCATGGAATTTGATTTTCTATAATATCTGTAAATTTTAGACCAATTTTCTCAATATCGAAAGTGAATTCTGCGTATTTTCTAGAATTATTAGAATACTCTTCGCAGAGGCTTTGATCGTCGAGGAGCGAGGTGGCCGCATCGAGGAATCCTTCGGTGTCTTTCGGTCCAACGGTGAGGCCGGCGTTTTCCTCGCGAATGATGCGTGCGGCGAGATTTTCCGGAGGGACGGCGAGGAGGAGCGGGCGTCCGGCGCACAAGTAAGTGAGGACTTTCGATGGCACGGAAAAGATGCCGGCGTCGGGTTCGAGGATGCAGGTGAGAACGTCGCCGGATCCGAGAACGTTTGGGAGTTGATCAAATGGTTGGTATGGAAGGATGACCAAGTTTTCCAAGCCGAGAGTTTCTTTCTTCTCCTTGAGGAACTCGGCACCGATTCCCTCGGAGACAACGACAACAGCGACATCGTCGTCGGCTTCCATTTCCTGGGCAAGAGAAAGCAAAAGTCCGGGATTGTGCTTCATCCCGAGAGTACCTGTGTAGAGATAGACGAACTTGTCTTGCAGGTTGTACTCGCGGGACCAGGGATTGTCCTTGGGACGCTGGGGAAGGCTTTCAAGAGGAGCCCAGTTTGGTATGGGCGTGATGCGATCGCTCTTCACGCCAAAGTCATCTTCTAACAACGGCGAGAAGTCGTCGGTGATGGGAACGATGTGATCGCTCGCGCGAAACTGCTGACGATCGAGTGTCTTGTAATAAGAACCGACGAGCGTGCCGACGACGGGGAGTTTTTGTCGAACGATCTTATCGACGGCGATGCTGTAGAAATCCTGCACCCAATAAACGAAGCGGGCGCCGACCTTCTTTGTCGCTTCAAGAAGGGAGGCTTGAGGTTCGGTGGGAGTGTTGGAGGAAAGAACGGCGTCCGGCTTCCAAGTCCTGACAAGCTTTGCCAACTTGCGACCGTATCCGATCTCCAGGTGTTGGCGTTTCACGAAGCTGTATTTCCAATCCTTGTACTTCGGGTGCATGGGCACCTCTTCGACACTGAATCCCTCGGGGTCGTCGGGGCGGACGGTCAATTCTCCCCGCGGTGTTTGCAGCGCCGAGGCATAAGCATGTTTCACGGTATGACCCATGCGGGCCAATTCCCGGCTCAACTGGACCTGAAAGGGGTGGCCCGCGTAGTCGTGCACCAAAATTCGCATTGAGAAGGCGGAAAATTTTCGAATTCCGCCCTCAATTTACCCTTTTAATTATTAATTTCCATAACTTTCAGATTAAGTATTCCAAATACAGCTGCCGTATAAAAAATTTTGAAAAGTTTAGTTTACTTTATCGTCAGGGAGAGTAGTCTTTCCTCACACCTGAGAAAACAACCATTCATGACTCTCAACCCTGCGAAACTTCAGCACCCGCCGATCAATCCCTCGGGCGGGACGGAGTTTATGCCCCGCAGGCACGCAGGGCATCAGGTGCAAATTCTTGGTAGCGAAATCCTTCCTCTGTCGCGGGGCATTATCCAAACCGTCCGCGATCCCTTGCTCCCGGCAGGGGGAGGCTCCCGCTACCTTATCCCCTCGACGCAAGAATTCCCGGTTGGTTAGTCCTATCCCCTTGCCCCCGTCAGGTGAGTGTCTGGCGGGGGCCGGGGGGAACTTTTTCATTTCGGGAAGGAGCTTTCTCCGGGGCGGGGCATATTGACCGATGCCCGGCGGAGAAACGGAAGCGCACTTGGAATTGAAACGGCGGGCGCTGGTGTGGTCGCAACAGCAAGGGTTTTGGATCAGCGGTGTGGAAGTGCGATTGCCTCACTGCAACTACCGCGCGGATGTCGTCGGCTATCGTCCTTCAAAGAAAACGGGCGAGGTGGGGGAATCCGTCGTCTTCGAGTGCAAGCAGGCGCGAGCGGATTTTCTGAAGGACGCGTCCGATCTCGAACAATCACGGGCCAAGTTACGTGAGGTGAAAGAGAAAGTGCGGGGACTGGAAGAATTGTTAGGGGTGCATCATCCCACGTTGCGCAAAGGGGAAACCCTCTTTCCCGAATTTGACCAAGTCGATCTTCAATCCATCGAACATGAAGGATACCGTCGCGCGCGAAAGGCGGAGGAAGAACTCGAACGAAAGATCTTTGGTGGAACGAAGTTCGATGATCTGACGCGATGGCGGGTGGCAAATGCGTTCTATCTCGTCGTTTTGCCTGGAATCGTCGGTGCCGAGGAAATGCCGCGTGGATGGGGATTGCTGGAAGCCGGTTCCGATGGAGAACTTTTGCTTCGCAAACGCCCGGAAAGGTTCGAAGCGGATGAATCGACGCGGCTCAAGTTGTTGGAGTTCATGGCACGTCGCGGAACGACGCGGACGAACGAAGATGCGGGAATCGTTTGGGATGAGATTTGGGAGCGTTGACCGGGGCTTTGGTTGGCTTGGCGTCAGGTATTTTTGCGCGAAGCTCTAAAGAGAGTTCGGAAACAGCGCTGCATTGAGCCATTCGTGTCGATTCGTGTTCAAAAAAGAGAACACGAATGGGGTCTTTCCAGTGGGATTGGCGTGAAAGAGGCAGGATGATTGAGGAGATTCGGAAGTAGAAGGCACGAGCCAAGATGGATTCATTCGCGTCATTCGCGCTCATTCTTTTACATTCGCGTTGAAGAGATTTTTAGAACACGAATGGGCACGAATCTTCACGAATGGACACGAATGAATGGGAGCTTGGTTCGCTTCCACGGATATTTAACCGTGCCTTCTACTTGGTATAGAATTCCGGGAACGAAGTCAGTTGGATAAGACGAAGTCCAACAACCACCAACAGGGCGATCATGGCGGCGGCGTAAGCGGGGTAGAGAAGTTTGAGCCGAGGTTGATCTCGAAACCATCGCGCCAGGGCATCGGCGGCCCAGATCAGACTGAGCACAAGCGGCGCGTAAAGACTGAGAAGAAACCGGTCGCCTTTTCCGATGATGGCATACCAGCTGTAGGCGAGCGTGTAGGACGCAAAGGTGCCGACGACGAAGAGGCTTTTCGTAAACCAAGCGATTGGAAATGAAGAGTCTTCCGGTGAGTCCTTCTTGCGGTGGAAAAGGAGGAACAAAATAGCAAGGACACCGGTGACGCCTGCGAGGTAGTAGAGGTAATTTCCGCGATCGGGGAGGATGCGCTTCCAAGGCTTTTGGTTTTTCGGATTCACCTTGGCGCGGGTGGGGTGGAAGAAATTCTTGAGCGTCCAATCGAGGCCGAAGGCCATCCTCTCTCCGGCTTCGCCTTCTTCGGCAGTTTTAAAGTAGTTTCTGAGGGAAGGTTTTTCGTCGGCGGGGATCTTTCTTGGATCGGGATGTTGAGTCATCAGCGCGGCGCCTTCTTCGAAGGTGTCGTTCCACATCCAGAGTGCGGGCCAAGAGTGGAAAGCGCTGCCAAATTTTTCCTGAGACTCGATTAAGCGCGGCGAGGCGATGGTGAGAAAAACGAGGATGGTGATGGCGGCGCCTCCGGCGGAAAGGAAAATGCAGCGCTTTGCCGGCATCGATCCTTTGCCAAGGGCGGCAAGGACAATTTGCAACGCGAGAACGCCGAAGAAACCGAGGAGGAGCACTTGGATCGAGGACTTTGCGAGATAAGCAAATCCAGCGAACAACCCGAGCAGCGCAAAGAGCGAGAGGCGCGGACGTTCGAGGAGGAAGAGCGCGCAGATCCAGCTCGCGAGGATGAGCAGGAAAGAGAGGGGCTCGGGTTGGAAGTAAGTCCCGCGTTTCAGGAACGCGCCGAACCCGGCGAGAAAGAGAAAGGCGAAAACGCCGAAGAGCGACCATCGCCGACTGAGAAACAACGCGACGGCAATGAGGCCGCCACAACTCAATATCGTGTTCAGCCATTTGCCCTGCGCGAAAATCTCCAGATCGGATTCGCCTTCGTCGATGAGAAAGGACGCGGTCCACGGCCAGAGCGGATTGACCACGCCGTCGGTGTGGTGGGGCAGCACGTCTCGCCACGAATCCGGAGACTGGCGTTGTTCCTTCGCTTCGTGTGCGAGCCGGATGTTGTTCTGCTGATCGGAGCGTTCGCGATTCTGATTCGTGTGGTGGATGAGAATAGTCGCGAAGAAAAAATACAGTCCCGTGAACACCGCGATGCCCGCTCCGAGAACGAGGTGGCGGACGAGGTTTTTCTTTTCGGGTGTCACCGCGATATCCTAAAGCGATTCTCTCAAGTTTCCCGATATTTGAAAGAAGCGGGTTTTAGCAGCGGACCGCGGACGTCCACGTCCGCTTAATATGCCCGGCGCTCGTCGCCGCAATTCTCTAACCGCAGGGAATGAAGTGCCTCCCTTCGGTCGGGGGAGTTGATGCGGACGTGGAC
>JBCCWV010000073.1:0-22577 GCA_039192745.1 Verrucomicrobiota bacterium
ACTGTAGGTGACGACGGTTTTTTCCTCTACGACATCAGCCAGACCACAGCATTTTTCGACCTTGCCGACGAGACTTCGCTTTCCGAAACCTTCCTCTACGAGATCACTGACGATTTTGGAGCGACCGACACTGCTTCCGTTACCGTCGAGGTCACCGGAGCGCCCGGCGCATCTACCGACCTCGCTTACGTCAACGCGACCGTCCTTGGCGGGGATCCCTGCGACCCACCCGTCACTATTGCCTACCTCGCCAATGACACTGTGACCGGTAGTGTTGCAGGCACCTTGAGCGTCAACAATCCGCTCGCCGTTGAGTTCGACGCTGCCACCACGACGAACACGAATACCACGTGGATTAACACAGGCGTTACCTCCACCCAGGGAACAGCAAGTTTGGTCGTTGAGCTTGGAACACTGGTTACCCCGGCCAACGCGCCCCCTGGCGTCACTGCCGCTTACGAGTTTGACGGCGGTGCAGGCGCCTCTGGCGATAGCGGTGTGGCATTCACTGACCTAGGAGACGATGGCGCGTGGGGGGGAGGCACGAACAACGCTCCCGGCGGCAACATCGACGAAGGGGATGCGACCCTCGAATTTGTCTTCCGTCCTTCCGATCAGGTCGGGTCTGAGGTGCTTTGGGAAACTGGTGGCGGCACGGTCGGGAGTAGCATTGTCCTCGTTGGCAATCAGATCGTTGCAAGCTTCTCAGATGCGGACAACTTCGGCGTGCAAACGGCCGCCACCCTGCCAGCAGGCGCCGTCGCCAACGGCGAATTCGTCCATCTTATCGTCCACATTGACCAGGACGGAAACGCGGGAAGCCACCTTCGACTTTACGTGAACGGCATCCTCGCCGCCTCCAGCGCAAATACGCAGATCAACCTCAACGGCACCGGCGCCACTAACCAGTTGAATGACTGGAGCGGGACCGATGACGGTGGCCTCGCCATTGACGATAGCGCAATCGGAGGTGACCCGGACTTCGGCAACGTCGGGACAATCAACGTCAACTCTGCCGTCGACTTCGCGGGTGAAATCGCCCTCTACCGTGTCTACGACAACCTTCTCGATGAATCCGAGATCACGAGCAGCTTTGAGGCCATCTTTGGCACGAGCTCCCCGGCAACCCTTGGAGATCTTGCCTCCATCGACGGAACCACCGTGTTGATCGCAGGCGTCACTCAACTCACCTTGGACTCCGGTGCCCTTCTTGATTACGACGGAACCACCGTTGCCTACACGCCGAACAACGCCCTTGTCGAACTCACGACGGGTGGCTTCGTCAATGCCAGCGATATCGGTGTCGGTCTGGAAGCGATTGACCGGATTCCCTACCAACTCAATACCGGCATCAACAGCATCGGTAGCATCCTCGTCCGCATCAAGGGAACCAACACGAGTCCGCAGATTTCCATTTCCGCACCCAACCCAGATGTTAATGAAGGGACCACGCCGCCAAATGCCTTTGAATTGACTTCTTCTCTCCCGGTTGGTTCCCCGCTCAATGTGACTCTCGGTTTTACCGGTGCCGCTCTCCAAGGGACAGACTACATCGCCACCACGACAGTGTCCTTTTCCGGAAGTTCCGCAAACGTGAGCGTCGATGCCATCAACGACAGTCTCTTTGAAGGTGCCGAGGATCTGATCGCAACCATTGTTGCGGTCGATGCAGGTGCTGTCATAGGCTCTCAAAACACCGCGACCATCACCATCAACGATGCCCAGTCGGCCCCGATGATTTCCATCGCCGGCGGCGGCAGCATTACGGAGGGCAACACGCTTCCTGTAACCATCAACGCCACAGTCGCCTCCGATGAGGATATCACCCTCACCGTAGCCTACTCTGGGACCGCGATGAATGGCTTCGACGCGTTTGTCCCTGCCACCGTCACCATTCCAGCCGGTAGTTCGAGCGTCAGTCCCGGGTACCCTACTGCCGACGACGGGTTCACCGAAGCAGCAGAAACCTACTCTCTTCAAATTGGTGGACCGAACATCGGAACGGTTGACACAAGTGTCGCATCCGGTGACATCACCGACGGCTCCGGGTCACACGTTTTCTTCGCCACGTTCGACAACACCGGCCTCTTCGTGGACGTCAATCTTCCATTCGATGACACCTTGACCACGGGCCTGAATGCCTCTGCTGCAGCAAACGCAGGGACAGAGATCGGCACGTGGGCCAACGTCTTCGGCGGGGGCACCACCATTGGTGTCGCCCCGAACGGTGTTATCTTCGAAGTGGACGATGTTAAAGGCACCCTTGGTCTCGAATACGACGGCCAAGCTGCCGGACTCGGCTCCGTGCCAAAAAACACCAGTCGCGGCCCGGATGTCGACCAATTCCTCCGTCAGGACCGTCCAGGCACTTCAGAGCAGACTGTCAACATCCTCGGCTCTGCGTTCGCACAAGTCACCGCGGAATTCGTTGACGCGATCGACGTCTCCGGCTCCAACACGGGCTTCATTGCTTTCGACATCAACAACCGACGGACTACCGACGGCCCCACGAAAAACAGCGAGCTTTGGGCCGTTGATACGAATGGAGAGATCGTTCTCCGCCTCATCATCACCGGGGACAACAACCCGGGAGGCGGACCTCAGGACGAACGCTTGCTCGTCGCAACTGATCTCGGAGTCGTAGACACGAACGAAATCAACGACGGTAGCCCGCCATCCAACTGGATCTCCTTAGGGAACGCCAATGACCTACCCAACTCGGCCGGAGACACCGACGAAGAGGAGAGCGACTTGAACCGCATTTCCATCGTCATGAACTCAACGGACTTCTCCTTGTCCTTTGATGATGATGATATCGAAGGAGAATCCTCATTCCTCGCGACAAACCTCCCCTACGTCGGAGCAGGTCGTCAGATCCAGAAGTTCGTCTTCGCCGTCAAAGCCGACGACAATAACAACAACAACAACGGTCACGACATCGATGACGTGATCGCGGTTGGTGTCGATGCGAACGCGAAGCCATCCCTCACATTGGATGGAACCGACCTCGAGGACGGAGCAACCACCGTGCTGACGGGACTTCCAGAAGGCGGTAACGGCATCCTCAGTGGCGCTACGATCACTTTCGATTCTGCGAACAGTAACGAGCTGCAAATCGACGACCTTGATGACGGCGGAGCCGCCAACCTCACGACCCGCATTCAGGTCACCGGGGTCACCGGGTCCACCGCGACAGTTACGCTCGCCGGAGGCGCGTCCATCAGTTCCGGCGCCAACGGAACCCCGGATCTCACCATCCAGGGCACCGAAGCCGACATCAACGCCACCCTCGCAGGCGGCGTCGTTATCACCGGCGGCGGAACCAGCGGTGCAGCCACCATCCAGGTGACCGTCGATGACGCTGGGAATACCGGCGCCGGTGGAGCGCTCGACTCCACTCACGGATTCTCGTTCGTTGTCTTTGCGAACCCGACTGTCACCATCAACCAGGCAAGTGTTCAGGCTGACCCTGTCGCCGTTGAAAACGAACCAGTCGTCTTCACCGTCGTATTCAGCGAAGATGTCGATGGATTCACAGACGGCTCGACCGACGTGGACCTCAGCGCGAGCACCGCTGGAGGCACTCTGACTGCTGTTATCGCGGAAGTTGCTCCTAACGATGGCACGACCTACGAAGTGTCCGTCACCGGAGTCACCAGTGATGGAACAGTCGTCGCGTCCATCCCAGCCGGAGCCGCATTCCGCGCCGGATTGCCCGGTGACATTAGCGATGCGAGTTCTTCCGACGACAATGAAGTGTTTGTCACGGTCAACGTTTCGCCGACGGCAGATCCATTGAACCAGACCATCGGTTACGACGATACGCTGACGGTGATTGAACTCGGAGACATCATCGTCTCGGACGCCAACAACTTCATCGACTCGCGCATCGATACGGACAACACCACTTGTGTCTTCAACTTCCCTGTTGATGACACTACAACGGGTGAGTTTGTAACCCCTGATCCAACAGATAGTCTTGGCTACTCCATGGAAGTCATATTCACAGTGAGTCCGTCCGATGTTGCCGTTGGTGGAGGTGCTGGTTCCGGTGAAAATCGCAAGGTCATTGCGGAGATCGGAGGCACGTCCAACGGATCGGGTGTCTACGCGATTGACGGTATCCCCTACTTCATTGCCAAGATGAACGGCGTGAACACGCAGGATACGATCACCCCTCTTCCAGGCACTGACGCCCAGTGGGACAACACCGGAGTCGGTATGGCGGTAGACGAACAGGTCGTAATTCAGCTGTCACCTGATCGCCTAACTCCGGGTGACGAAAACAGCGTTGCGGTTATTTTCTCGCTGGATAGTCTAGAGTACTCCGTCAATGGAGCGGCACCACAAACCATCGCGCTCACAGGCCGAGCGGGCCAAACAAACTGGGCAGGAAACAACACGGTCACCCTTGGTGTTGGTGCTGGCTCCAGAGGCGGCCTGACAGACACCGGAGGTTCCACCCTTCATGCCGCCCAATTTGGAAACCTTGCCGGGGGCGTCATTTCCGCGAAGATGTGGAATGTCTCCGACGACACCGCCAGTATCACCAATGCGCTCCTCGAAGAGGAAATCACCGCGACGCTTCAGATCCAAAGCTACGTTGACACCAGCAGCGGAACCTTGACGGATTCCTCTGGCGGAACCGAGTCCTTCAACACCGGCACCGGCGAGTGGACCATCACCGCTGGTCGAGCCGAAGTGGTAGCAGCCCTGATCGACCTCGCCTTCATCGTCGGCGGTGCCACCGCTGATCCGACCCTCATTGATGTGACCATCGATGACGGAGACGAAGACGTGAGTGCGGCCCTCACCGGCCTCATCACCCTGAACGTGAATGCTCCGAGCACGACGGAACTGGAAGACTGGAGACAGCAGTTCTTCGGTTCAACAGCCAATTCCGGCGATGGTGCCAACACGGCAGATCCCAATAACAATGGGTTGATCAACATCATCGAATTCGGCCTTGGGCTGGATCCGACGGCCATTGGCGGCGGCTCTCTCGCTGAGTCCGGAGGAACGATCACCAGCCTTGGCGCTCCGATCCTCGTTGTCGACGGCGCTGGTGCGGGTCTCCACACCCTGCGCTACACAGCCCGGGCCGACGAAGGCTCCATCGCTGATTTGACGGTCACTCCGCAAGCATCCGATGGTGATCCTACCACGATCTCCAGCTGGACCGACCTCGCTCCCGGCGCCGCAATCGCCACCGGAAACTTCAACGGTATCGATGTCGAGATGTTCGAGGTAACGCTTCCCGGACAGCCCGCATCGACCCTCGACCAAGGCCGCGTCCAAGTCAGCTACACCGGTCTCGAGTAAGTCGATCTAGTTCATCTTTAAACCCAAAACCGGAAACGTCCCGTGGTTCACACCTCGGGGCGTTTTTCGTTTCCGGAATCTGCGAAGCTTTGGCGATCATTCCCTCTCGACAGACCGCGCGGATGTGCCGAAGATGCACGGGCGCATGAGTAGCAAGCCAGCGATCAAGGTAGAGAATCTGCACCGACGGTTTGGAGACATCCTCGCGGTGAATGGCGTGAGTTTCGAAGTCGATACAGGCGAAGTCGTCGGCTTCATCGGCGAAAACGGCGCGGGCAAAACCACGACCATGCGCATCCTCGCCTCTCTAGATTACCCCTCCGCGGGCACTGCCTATGTCATGGGTGAAAATGTCGTGAATTACACGGCCCGCGTGCGCTCCTGCCTCGGATGGATGCCCGACAGCTACGGCGCCTACGACAACATGACGGTCGTTGAATACCTCGACTTCTTTGGGCGCGCCATCGGGTTCAAGACAAAGGAGCGTCTCCAGCGCGTCGAGGAGGTCATGGAATTCACCGACCTGACACCCCTTGCCGATCGCCTCATCAACAAACTTTCCAAAGGCATGGGCCAACGTCTTTGCCTCGGTCGCGCCCTTATTCATGACCCGGATGTCCTCATCCTCGACGAACCCGCCGCCGGTCTCGACCCGAAAGCCCGCGTCGAATTGAAGCACCTCATTCGTATCCTCGCCGATGATGGAAAAACCATCCTCATCAGTTCCCACATTCTCTCCGAACTCGGCGAGATGTGCGACTCGCTCCTCTTCATCAATGAAGGCCGCATCGTTCACCACGGTGACGCCGAAAGCCTCAAGCGCCAGTCCGGCGCCACCGCAACCTACTCCATTGAGATTGCCGCCGAAGCCGACCCGCAAACATTGAATGACTGGTGCGCGATGGCCCCCTTGGTCAAGATTCTCGACATGCGGAAGAACGGCGCCCGCGTCGAGATCGAACGGGACGAGGAAGAAGTCATTTCAGGCACGCTCCGCCGCATGATCAATGACGGGTTGCCCATTGTCGAGTTCCGCCGCGAGGAGCGAAACCTTGAGGACGCTTTTATCGACATGCTTGGAAATTCCGGCGCCCCTGTAAACCTGAAAGCCGAGGGCAACAACTAGCCTCCAATCTACGTGACCGCCCTCGCCTCCATCTGCGATTTCAAAGACTGGATCGGCCCCATGGTCGTGAAGGAATTGCGCCAGGGGCTTCGCGCGAAATCCTTCATCGGCGTCTTCCTCGGACTTCAGGCCATGCTCGTCATCATTACCGCGACCATGGCGGATGCGGGTGGATCCAACGAGGCGATCTCCATGTGGTTCTGGGGATTCATCAACCTCGTGTTCATCGTCATCATGCCGCTCCGCGGATTTAACACGATCTCGCAGGAAGCCCGTCACAAGACGCTGGAGCTGGTGCTGATGACACGCCTCGACGCTCGTCGCATCACTTACGGAAAGTGGTTCGCCCTCTACGCCCAGACGCTTCTCTTCTCGATTTCTCTCCTGCCCTTTGTCATCATGCGTTTTTTCCTCGGCGGCGTTGAACTGGCGACGGAAATCTACGTGCTGATACTTTTCACCATCAACTCCGGGGCCTTAACCGCGCTCTCCGTTGGCGTCTCTGCCCAACCGTCTGCCCTCCTTCGCGGCGCGGCTGCTCTTGGTATCGTGTTCTCCTTTTTCCCCGCCCAAGGCATCTTGGTGCAATCCTTCGTTTACAACTTTGGCTCGTCGATGACTTTATGGGCTTCCACGGAATTTTGGGCTTCCTTTGGAACGATTCTCCTCATCTCCGCCTTCGTCACTCTCTTCATGATCGACTTCGGCGCCGGGTATATCGCTCCCGACGCGCAAAACATCTCCACACGCAAACGCTTGCTCACCATCGGGTTCGTCTTCCTTCTTCTCGGCTTTTGCCTCATTCCCACGGTGGAGTCACGATTAATGGTCGGTTTAGCGCTCGTCTTCGCCTCCATCCCATGCATCGACGCCCTTTGCGAACGACCTGCGGCGGTCGCCAGCCTCTATACTCCGTTCGTCCGCCGCGGCTTTCTTGGGCGGTTGCTTGGCCGTTTTTTCTACCCCGGATGGCAATCCGGCTTCTTCTTCGCGCTTCTGATCTCCGGGGCAATAGGTGTGTTCTTTTACCTCTCCTTCTATGACCCAGATCCCGAACTTCGCTTTCTGATTGCCATCGTCTCCTTTGGAGTTCTCATCTTTCCCGTCGCCATCATTCAATACATTCTTCCGAAAACCGCCAACCCTTTCGTGCTTTATATCCTCATCCAACTTGTCACCCTCGCTTTTTGCTTCGCCTTCCTTGCCATAGACAATAGTAGCGACTCGTCCGGGATACTCCCCAAGCTTTCCTTCATTCCCTGGGCCTCGCTGATCGTTTCTGGGAATGACTACAACTATGATGCCGGAAAAACCCCGCTCATCACCGGCAGCATTGCCACTGGTGTTCTGATCATCCTTCTCATGGGCAAGGCCCTGCCGATCTTCCGCCAGATCGGACAACTTGAAAAAGTCGTCGCCGATCAACTCGCCGGCGAACGTAAAACCCTCGATGGCTGAACCCGGTGCTCTAGAGGAATTGGCGAGTAGCGGACGCCTCGATGAGATCCGCGTCGGCGCGCGACGTCACGCCGAGCAATTCCGCCTTCCCCTTCGCAACCGAACATGGCGCGGACAAACCGGTGACTTCGCGGGCGCAAGTATCGGCAGTTCCCTCGACTTCCACGACCACCGATCCTACCTCGCCGGCGATGACCCCCGCCACATCAACTGGCAGGCCTACGCCCGCACCGGGAACTACACGATGAAGCAATACCGCGAGGAAGTCCGCCCGCTCATCGACCTCGTCTTCGACGTTTCCGCGTCCATGTTCCTCACCCCGGCCAAGGCCACACGCTCCATCGAGCTTTTCTATTTCGTCATCGAGGCCGCGTGGCAGGAGGCCGCTTCTATCGCCGTTTTTCTCGTTCACGGGAACCAATTCTTCCGCATGAGCGAAGAAGCCCTGCACGGTCACGAATGGTATCAAGACCGCACGCGACAACTCACCCCCGCAGATCCATCGGAAGCACCTGCCATCGGAAAAATCCCCTTCCGGGCAGGATCGATGCGCGTCCTCTTAAGTGATCTTCTTTTTCCCGGTCAGGTCGAAGCCATCGCTGCGACTCTTTCCCAACGTCAGGGACGGCCCATTATTCTCGCCCCATTCTGCCGTGACGAATCCGACGCTGACTGGTCCGGCAATCACGAATTTATCGACTGCGAACTCGCTACCCATCATCTCAGGCGTGTCGATGAACGGCTCCTCAAGCGCTACCACACCGCTTACGAACGCCATTTCGATTTCTGGCGTGCCATGTCGCAAAAGCATGGAGCACTCTGTTGCCGGGTTCCCGCGGAGGCCGCCTTCGACGAGGCCATCCGCCTCGAAGCGGTTGCTGGTGGCGCTGTGGAGTTCGGAATTCTTTAAAGAACAACCATGCCAGCCTTCGCCAATCCCCTTGGATTTCTCGCCCTTCTCGGGCTTCCGGCGATCGTGGCTATTCACTATCTTCAGCAGAAGTCCAAGATCACGAACGTCTCCACGCTCTTCCTCCTCGAGCAAATTGCCCGCGAAGACGTGACCGGCCACCGCTTCGAACGCTTCCGGAGATCCATCCCGTTTTGGTTGCAGTTGTTAGGTGTCCTCTTTCTCACCTGGCTGCTCGTGCAACCACGATGGATTGGCAAAGATTCGGTGCAACGGGTCGCCATCGTCCTCGACAGCACGGCATCGATGGAGGCCCATCGCGAGAAAACCGTTTCCGAACTGGAAAAATCGCTCGCCGACATCGCCCCGCTCGCCGCCCGAAGCGAGTATGTCGTTCTCGAGTCCCACAGCACGGGCGAACGACTGTTCGCAGGATCGGATCGGGCCGCGTTGCGCAACTCACTTCGCGATTGGCGTCCCCGTGAAACTGCCCATGACCCCGTGGACGCCTTTCGCCTCGCGCGGAGCCTCGTCGGTCCCGCCGGAATCGTGGTTTACGCCACCGACCACCAGCAAGCCAACCTCCCGTTCGAAGCCGTCCTTTTTTCCGCCGCATCGGCGATGCCAAACTGCGGCTTCACCGGGATGGAAACAGAGGTCAATGAACTTGGGGAGGTTCTTTGGAAGGCCATGCTGCGCAACCATGGCAACACGCCACAAACGCGGACATGGAGAATTGAAGTCGACGGAGTTCCCGGCGCGACCAATGAAATCACTCTCGACGCCGGCGATGCCGAAACCATTCGCGGACCGTTCCCGGATGGTGTCGACCGGGTCGTTCTCCGGCTCGATCCTGACAGATTTTCCATCGACGATTCGCTACCCCTGCTCCGTCCGCAGGAAAAGTCTCTCGATCTGAACACGGTTGGTGAAACGGAGCCTTTCGAACCGCTTTTCAAAAAGATACTGCAAGGAATTCCCGGTCTTGAACGCGTCCCGGTCGAAGAGGAGTCGATTCCCGATGTGACTTTTGTCATTCACGATCCACTCCAGCCTGCAGAAACTTCATCACATGCCTGCCTTTTTTCCGCGGACCCGATTCAAGCGGGAACCTACCTCACCGGCGAGGTCGTCGTGGAGAACCATCCACTCACGGAGAACCTCAACTGGCAGGGTTTGCTCGCCCGGCGCTCGATCGGCATGGCCATGCGCGACACGGACGAAGTGCTCGTCTGGATTGGCGACGAACCGTTGATTTTTCTTCGTGCGGAGAACGGTTTCCGCCAGCTTGGCTTCGCCTTTGATGTGAGGAAATCCAACGCGACTCGCCTTCCCGCCTTCATCATCTTGCTTCAACGTTTTCTCGCCGGCATCCGCGAAGAGAAAGTGATGGAAACGTGGGCAAACGTTGATACGCGGCAACGAATTCCATTGGCGTTTGCGATGGAAGAAGGCGCTTCTACGCTGACACTGCGCATCGAGGGAGGTGGTGCCACGGAGTTTTCGCTGGGTGACGCTTCGTTTATTCGCGCACCGGATGAACCGGGGTTTTTCGAAATTTGGCAGGGCGACCAACGCCTCTTTCGTGGGGCGGCTCAATTCAGTGACGCTCGTGAAGCCAATTTCCGTGACGCCGCCGCATTCAATGGCCTGAAGGGACTCGATTTCGAACTCGTCGAATCCCATCAGGAAAGCGACGATCTCTGGAGGCTTTGGACGCTCTTGCTCGCCGCGCTTCTTCTCGGAAGCTGGTATTATTCTGACCGAAAACGTCGGCCACGGGAGGATATCAAGCCTGCCCCGAAGCCACTTCATTCCTAGCAAAACAAACTAGTTCCATGGTCATCACCTATCTTCTCCCCATCGTCCTTATCTCCATCCTTGCGTTGATCCAGATTCCCAGCTTCCGCCCCGCCGTGATCATGGGATTTCTTTTGGCTCTTTTGTTTCTCGGATTTAAGACTGAAGCACCGTCGAACAACCAGCCTTCCAAGACCTCGTTCATCGAATTTCTGCTCTCTTCTTCTACCGGCAAGTGACGTTTCAAGCTCCAGAATGGTTCGCACTGCTGCCGGTCCTCTTCGTCACCGGTTGGCTCGTCAAACGCCTGCAGCTTTGGCGCCCGCTGCGCGTCGTTTGCCTGGCCCTGCTTGTCCTTATTCTCGCCAAACCGCAGCTCAACCGCATGCAGAAAGGCATGGACCTCTGGCTCCTCGTCGATAGGTCTGACTCGGTCTCAGAGATCGTCGACCGGCAGTTTCGCGAGTGGAAAAAGCTCCTAGAAAAACACAAGCCATCGCGTCACGACCGTCTTCACTTTGTCGATTACGCGGCAGAGGTCATTCGCGCTGACGAGAACGATCTTCCTTCTTACTCTGGAAAGTCTAACTTAACCAAAACCCGGCTCGCACTCTCTAATGTCCTCGCCGGAATCGAGAGCGAAAAGCCCGCTCGGGTCCTTGCTTTGACCGATGGGTTCAGCACCGAACCACTCGGGGACGTGGCCGAAAAACTGCGGGACGCCAGCGTGCCTCTCGATTTTCGTCTCGTGCGGCCCGAGGAGAACACCGACATCCGCATCTCCAGTTTTGGCGGTCCCGCAAGAGTTCAGGCCGGTGAACCTTTCGTGCTGGACGTGGAACTCTCCGGAAACTGGGACACCACCGTCCCGTTGCGCATTCTTCGGAATGGCGAAGAAATGGAATCGGCGGAGATCAACCTCGTCGATGGAAGCGGCCGCATCCGCTTTTCCAATCGCATCGGAAAACCCGGTTCCTACGAATTCGAGGCAGTCATCACTCCACCCGATGACGCCTTTCCCGGAAACAACCGTTACAAGACGTGGGTCGAAATCGCAGGCGGGCCCAGGATCCTCTTCGTCACGAAGTATACCAACGATCCTCTCGTGGAAGCGCTTCGGGGACAAGGTTTTGAGATCGATGTCTCACTTGGCGCGGAAGGACTGACCCCCGGTCGCCTCGCGGGCGCGAAAACTTTGGTTCTTAACAACGTGCCCGCGTACGAAATTCCGAATGAGTTTTTGCGAGGCATCGACTTCTTTGTTCGGGCGCAAGGTGGCGGATTTCTCATGATCGGCGGGAAGCAGAGCTTTGGCGCGGGCGGTTACTATCAAAGCGTCGTTGATGAACTGCTTCCGGTTTCCATGGAGTTGAAGGAAGAGCATCGGATGTTGACGGTGGCGATGGCTATCGTCATGGACCGGTCCGGAAGCATGGGTATGACCGTGCCGGGCGGCATGACGAAAATGCAACTCGCCAACGAAGGCGCTGCGAGGGCCATCGAACTTCTCGGCAACCAGGACCTCGCCGCGGTTTTCGCCGTCGATAGCCAAGCGGACACGATCATCCCCCTCAGTCCCGTCGCGAAAGTCCGTGACTCGACCATTCACAAAGTCCGGCGAATCTCAGCCGGGGGAGGAGGCATTTTTGTTTACACCGGCATGGTCGCGGGGTGGAAGGAATTGGAAAAATCTCCGTATGGAACCCGGCATTTGATCCTGTTTTCTGATGCCCGGGACTCGGAAGAACCCGGCAAATACAAGAGTCTGATCGATACAATGACGAAGAACGGCGGGACCGTCAGCGTCATTGGACTCGGGACGCCGAAAGACGTGGACGCGGCATTTCTCAAGGACATCGCTAAGCGCGGCAACGGCCGCATTTTCTTCACGGAAAAGGCGCAGGAATTGCCGAACATCTTCGCCCAGGAAACGGTGACTATCGCGCGCTCGACTTTCGTCGAAGATCCCGCTCCTGCTAGAGCCACCGGGCGTTGGTATGAAATCGCCAGCGGAAATCTCAAATGGTTGAGCGAAGTCGATGGATACAACCTGAGTTATCTGCGCCCGAAGGACGTCTCTGCCTTGAATTCCTCGGACGAATATAACGCTCCGCTCGTCGCTTTTGGAAATCGGGGTGCAGGCCGGACAGTGGCCATCTCGTTTCCCATGGGAGGAGAGTTCTCTTCGCGGATTCGCAGCTGGGAAGGTTATGGGGACTTTGCACAAACCATGGCCCGGTGGCTGATGGGCGAGAAAGTGCCGCCGGGTGTCGCCTTGCGTTCGGAAGTGCTCGGCACGCGACTCGACATCGATCTCTACTACGACGATTCGTGGAATGACGCGTTTTCGAAGAATCCTCCGGAAATTATCCTCGGCCTTGGTCAATCCGCGGAGTCAGTCCGGAACTACACTTGGGAACGGCTGTCGCCGGGAAGGTTTCATGCCTCGCTGGAGATTCCCGAAGGAGAAGTGGTTCGCGGTGCCATCCAACTCGGGAAGCACTCGTTGCCATTCGGCCCGGTCATCGTTGGCACTCAAACCGAGTGGGCCTTCGATCCTGACCGCATCGCCGACCTGCGGGAAACGTCCCGGCTCAGTGGCGGACGGGAGTTGGTTAAACTCGATGATGCGTGGACGCGACCGCCCCACCAGTTGAAGGCCGACTTGCAGCTGGAATTGGTACTCCTGCTCTTCTTCATTTTTCTTATCGAGGCCCTGATCACGCGGACGGGATGGCGATTGCCCGCGTTCGACTTCGCCGGTTGGAAGGCGCGGACCAACGTCGATCGCCAACGCCGCAAAGCAGAGCGGGAGTCTCGCCGCGCCACCGAGCAATTCGCCAAATCGCAGGCAGAAGTCACCACGGAAACTGCAAAAATCGACGCCACTCCGGATGCTGCAGATATCAAGCCTGGCGCGAAAAAGGTGACGGAAGAAGAGCGCCGCTCGCGGTTCGCGAGAGCCAAACGCGGCGGAAAATGACCCGCGAGACCGCTTTTCCTTCACCCTCACCCTTTACCCAAGCGCGAGATTGCATCTATTGAGGGCGTGCGAACCCTCTTGCGCTATTTCACGACCCCCGACGATCCACCGCACCTGAAATGGATTCTTCTTGGGTTTCTCGCGCTGATCCCACTATACCTTTCCGCCGTCGCTGCCCACGGGGAAAAATGGAATCACGGTGGACCGCTCAAGCCCGGTGATCCCGAGACCTATTACTTGAATGATCAAAAGGTCTATCTTCGGGCGGCTTCAAAGATCCACGAAATCGGCCTCGACTTTGTCGCCCCGCGTCAGCGAACTCTCGGCTACTCGTATGTGCTGGCGGCGTTTTATGATTCTTCGCTCGATCCAGAAACCCGGGAAAAACCCATTTCCCTCGAATGGTTTGCGAAGGCCAAAAACGTCAACGCATGGCTTTCCGTCTTTTTGCTGATCGCGCTTGGTGTGTTCTTCGCACGCACCCTCTCCTTTGGATTCGCGGCCACTGCGATCACAGTGACCGCGTTTTTGCTCTATATTTTCCGGGCGAGTTATACTCAACCTGAGTTGCTCTACTGGACGCTCAATAGCATCCTCTTCTATTTGCTCTGGATGATGCTGCGCGAACCGCGCTGGTGGTTGGGAATCGCCGCCGGTGTGCTTGCCGCCGCCGCGTTTTTCGTCAAAGCGGGCACCCTTCCACTCATCTACCTCTTCATTGCCGCCTTTGGCTTCAAGATGGTTTGGGATTGGCTGATTCTCAAACGTGGCTGGTCGTGGAAAACGGTTCTTCGAGGAGCGCTTGTTCCCGTTGTCTTCGTTGTTACTCTTTTCCCGTATCTGCAGCACAGCTGGAAAACCTTCGGCAGCCCGTTTTACAGCACTTATTCGAAACACATCATGTGGAGCGAAGACAAAGACGAGATGTATGCCGTCATGACGGCGGGCGCGGCGGAGAAACTCATCACGGACGCGGAATTCCAGACGGAATACCGGAACCACTACCAAAAACGTTATCCCGACGCTGATCCTTCAACCGTTCCAGTGCGTCCAGTGCCCTCGGCAAAGCGCTATTTCGCGGACAACTCGCTCGCCGAAGCGAAGGTCCGTCTCGACGATGGCTTCGAAAGCAACCGTTCGCGCATGAAAAAATACTATCCGAGCGCATGGAAGTTTCTCGAACGTTCTTTCAATGGGACCATCGTTCTCGTGGCCATCGCCGCGATCGGCTTCTCTATCGGGGCGAGAAAGCGCTTGGGCAGGACCATTCTCGAGGGTATCCCCATTTTCCTTTATGTTCTCGGCTTCTTCACCGGTTATCTGATTCTCTACGCGTGGTACAATGAACTGGGAATCGGAGTACGGTTGATGCTCTCGCTTTACGTTCCATTCATTTTCACGGTCCTTTGGGTGGGAGACCGACTCGGGAAAAGCCTCAAGATACCGTTACCCGGCGGTGGCGGCGTCTATCTCGTAAAAGTTCTGCCACTTATCCTCCTCGCCTACGCCGCGACGAAAGCACATCGAGTGTTCACGAGTGAGCTTTATGTGAATTACAGCGGAGCGTGAGCTTGCGGATGGCGGGGATTCGCCTCCATACAACCTCACTAACCGGTCGCATGCCGGAGCGCGAGCGGCCTCGCTCGCTTATCTCCTCGCCAAAGGCGCACTTCTTCGATCGAAATCTTCACACTATCTTGAAGCCGCCATCGAACCATTCACCCCAATGATTTGCGCCTCCGGCGGTCATAATATGCGAGCGGGGCCGCTCGCGCTCCGGCTGCAATCCAAACATATTCTTTCGTTTGGACCAGATTGGATGCATCGCATGGTTTTCTTTTTCATATCCTGATTTAAACCTTCATTGCTCGCGGGAGCCTGAATGATTTCTAACCCAAAAAAGGATCGAGGGAACGAATCGTCACTATTACAAACCACGCCAACGGCATTGAAGCCCAAAGCCCAGGGCAAGCCGCTAGCGCCGCCCTGGGTTAGATCATCTCCAAGACACGAACCGCAAAGCGGTTCAACCGGGATCGGCGGGGATGGGGATTGTTCAACCGCGTTGCGGTTGATTATTGTATTCAATTGACCCCGGGGTGTCCTCCTCCGTCGGAGACCCCGGGCTTTGGGCGATCACGCCGTTGGCGTGAAAGCAGTCCGCTATTCCTTCAAGTCGATGTGGGATTGCAATTGGGCGCCCTTAGAGCGGTTGAAGTATTACCGTAGCCGGTTTCCGTCCGTCGCGAAGCGACGGTTTAACTATAGCCGGACGTTTCCAACGTCCGGTAGCTCACAAAACCTCTCGCGTCGCGAAGCGACCGCTTAAAGGCCCGCGTGACCAATACTGGTTAAACGGTCCCTTCACGACGTCACTTATTGGGGTGCTGTCCCGGGGGCTAAAGCACCCCGGCTAGAAGTTATGAGGTTGCTTCGCGACTCCCGACTCCACCTATTACCATCTACCCCCGGCTACAGTTTAATTGTATCCGCACTAGCGCTCTAGAATTCACGATTAACCAAAAAGAAAACCCGACTCGCAAAACGAGCCGGGCTTCATAGAAATAAACGTGGACTCAGCGATCAATCTCTACCAGCGAGGCTGATCAGGATACGGAGTATCCAGAAGAACATCGTCGCAATTGAAGCAAAGAGAGCAAGAGATGCTGCCACATATTGCTCAGTCCGGTAAACGTGAATCATGTTCGACGTTGTATAGAGAACTGCAGCCGCCATCATGACGACCATCGCTCCGGCAAAAAGGTTTCCAAGAGGGAAACTAAAAATTAGCGACGCAACAATGACGGCCAAGGCCACCGGAATACCAATCGCCAGAATGCCACGAAGAAACGAAAAGTCCTGCTTCGTGACGAACGCGACCGCTGTGAGTCCAAGAACAAGACCACCGGTGATAAAGCCCGCCTGAACAATAATCTCCGGAGCACCCATCCAAACTGCGGCTAGGTATAAAATCGGAAGAAAGATGACGGCTTGTGCAACAATGTAGAGTCCAAGTCCGAGGTATTGCATACCTCTTGAGGTTTCCGATCTCGCCCACCTGTCGGCAATCGTTCCAGCGATACCGAAGACAACCAGGACGGCAATCCAAGAAACCGGGCTACCGACCATCATCATGATCAGCGGCTCCAACTGTTTGCCAAATAAGCCGATAAGCAGCCACTCCAGAAGCGCGAACGCGCCGATGGCTCCGGCGAGGTGAAGATAAGTTTTCCGAATAAAGACCGCGCGATCACTCGCAGAGGCTTCGGCTACCACATAAGGATTCGCATAACCCGTGTTCATAACTTTATTTTGTATTGATTAGTTTTCCAGGCCCACAGAGACCGGACTGAAATTACAGGGAGGCAGGGCGACTAGCAAGCCCCTGCTCGTCGAAAAAGCGTCTCCGAGGGGCGAATTTGTCGCGAAATCGGTCGAAAGCGAGGATTTCAGGAATCCTTGAAGGTGGAAATCTCCGAAAGGAGAAACTCCATAGCTGTGGGGTTGCTAATGAGGACCTTAGCGGCCTCCTGCCGTTCCGCTTCGGACAATTCACCCCGGCAGAGGCGCTGGAGGGCATTTCTCGTTTCCGAGTCGATGGCCTCCGCCCGACGACCCTCCACTTCCGGGGAGAAGTGGGAAACGAAGGCATCGAGAATGTTGAAGGAATCATTCATGGCAAAATCCGGGATATCCGGGCTTTGACGAAGGAAATTGGAGGTTATGCAAAATCATTCAAAATTCTTCAATCGAGGGTGAAAAGCTCGTTGGATTCGCGGCAAAGTTCGACGAAATCGTGCCATTGGAGGTCGAGCCACGGGTCGCGGCGCTGAAGTTCCTCGAGCGTGTAATCGCGGATTTCGTCCATGAGGCTGGAGATGGCGCGGCTGATTTTGCTCTGCGACCATCCCCACATGCGCCCGACAGTCGTTTGGTCGATGCCGTGCTGATTGACGAGGCGGAGGATCACGAGTTTTTCCGCATCACAATTCCGGAAGGCATGGACAAGGGACTCGCGAAGAAGTCCGATGAGCGAGTCCTCGGTCTCGGCGGCCTTTTCGGCGGGCAAGCGGTCAAAACGATCGGACACATCCACTTCGCCATCGCCATTGTTCGACCCCGGAAGGTCGCCACGAAATCGCTGCCGGCGCTTGTAGTCGATCAGTCGATTGAGTGCCGTGCGCGTGAGAAAGGCGTCGATGCTTCCCTTCCCTGAAAAACGGTCGAGCAACGATCCACGATCCGTCCCCGTGTTGAAACAATCCGACCAAAGATCGGCGACGATGTCGCGGGCCTCCGTTCGGCTCGCGCCCCGGCGTTCGAGAATCGATTCCAGCCTTCCCGTGCGTTCCGAAGTTCGCAAAGCAGAAGCCGCTGCCTCGTCTCCCGCGAGGGCAGACTCGATCAACGCGAACTCATCATTGGTGGCTGTGGCGGATTCGCCGTCCATACCGTAGATGAGACGACTGATCGGACCGTTCGTCAACGGCGTTCGTGGCCATCCGCCCCGTTGAGCGGGAACGCTCAGCGACGGGTGACGACTTTTTCGCGGGCAAAACGCGCCTTGGGTAGCGCCGCGTATTTGTCGCCATCCGCGCGGTAACCGGCGGGAGCGAGCACAGAGGTCGTGAGTCCCTTTTCAGCGAGCCCGAGAATGCGATCATATTCAGTCGCGACAAATCCCTCCATCGGGCAAACGTCGATCTGCAAAAGCGCGGCGCTCGTCATGAAACTTCCCAACGCAATGTAGGTCTGCATCTTCGCCCACCGCTCCTGCTCGTCGGCGGTCATGCCTTTGACGACCCCGCCGATAAGCATGTCGCGGAAAGTGCCCAATGTTGAGACTTCGACTCCCCGCGAATCCGCGGTCGCCTGTATCCAGGCGTCGACATCGGCCTCCGTCACTGACTTTTTCGCCGCCATGACGACCAGATGAGAAGCGTCTGCGACTTGGCGTTGGTTCCACGAATGTTCAACGAACTGTTCACGATATTCACGGTCGGTGATGACGATGAATTCCCACGGTTGAAGTCCGTAAGAGGACGGCGTGAGGACGAGGGACTCCTCGAGGGCGTCCCAGACATCCGGGGCGATGTCTTTCGTCGGATCAAAGGCTTTCGTGGCGTAGCGCCATTTCAGGGCGTCAATAAGTTGAGTTGGTTCCATGGATTTTTCTTTTCGGGTGCTCGAATGTTGGCGCGATCAACGAGTCGTCAAGCCGCCGTCGATCGGCAGAATCTGTCCGGTTACGAAGGAGGCTCCATCGCCAGCTAAGAAGAGAATGGCGTTGGCAATCTCGTCTGCTTCACCGAGACGACCCATCGGGTGCAAGGACTTCAACATTTCCTTGCCTTCGTCCGTACCGCCAGCGAAGCGATCGATCATCGCCGTTTGGATTGCTCCTGGCGCCACGGCATTCACGCGGATTCCCATCTCGGCAAATTCCAGTGCCGCTGTTCGCGTGAGGCCATTGACGGCATGCTTGCTCGCGACGTAAACCGATGCGCCCGGGAATCCGATCTGCCCGGCCACGGAAGAGGTGTTGATGATTGAACCCTTCGTTCCCGTTGCGGCCATCTTCGCGAGTTCGTGCTTCATCGAAAAGAAGACGCCCTTCACATTGGCGTCCATGATGAAGTCATAGTTGGCGGTCGATTGTTCCACTAACGGCCCCAACTCCCCTTCCACGCCAGCATTGTTCACAGCGATATCGAGGGAACCAAATTCCTCGACGGTTCCGTCGACGAGGGACTTCACGTGAGATTCATCCGTGACGTCGCCTTGCACGAAGCGCGCGGTTCCGCCGCGACCGGTGATTTCGGCAACGAGACTGTCGCCCAATTCCTGGCGGCGGCCCGAGACAAGCACTTTCGCACCCGCGTCAGCGAGTGCGATTGCGGCAGAGCGGCCGATCCCTGATGTGGCGCCCGTGACGAGCGCAGATTTTCCTTCGAGTGATTTCATGTTCAATAGATTGGTTAAAGTTCTTCAGAGATTATTTGGCAAGCCCATCGAGCTTGCCGGTGATGGCGGACTTGGCCGCGACACCAGTGATGCGATCAACGACTTGACCATCCTTCACAAAAAGAAGAGTGGGCAGTGCGCGAACGCTGTACTCAGCGGCGAGTTCGGGTTGCTGGTCCACGTTCACTTTGGCAACGGTGACCTCGGGCTTTTCGTCGGCGATTTCCTTGAGGACGGGATCGAGCATCTTGCAGGGCCCGCACCAGCCTGCGTAGAAGTCGACGAGGACCGGCTTCGTGCTTCCGAGAACGTCTGGGGCAAAAGTTCCCGAAGTGGGATGAAGGATGGATGATTGAATCGTGTTCATAATGGATTTGGATTAGCTACGATCCATTGGAGTAGACTGATCGGTCTAATATTCCCGACTCGCGAGAAAAAATTCAGCGCGCTGCAAGAGTCTTCTGCATGAAGGCCGCGGCGGCCACAAGCGGCTTCGCATCATGTTGAATCTGAGCGGATAACGAAGCCCCCTCCCAAAGATTGTGCAGGACTCCCGCGAGTTCTTTTGCAGAGTGCAGGGTGCTAATGCTCCCGTTTTCCTGTCCTTCACGGATGCAATCGGCGATAATCGAAAGCCATCCCTCCAGCACCTCATCGAGCGTTTCTTTCATCAATTTCGAGGTCGCCGCCATCTCTGTGCCGAGTTTCAGAAAGAAGCAGCACTGGTTGAAGTTCAACGACTTCATGTGGTCGATTTGGGCGTCGAAATGGAATTGAAGCCGCTCCAGCGGACTCCTTTCCGGATCCGTGAGACGACGAGTCAGCGTTTCCCGAAAGCACTCCGAACCCCTGCGGACAATGGCGCAGGCGAAATCCTCCTTGGATTCGAAATAGTGGTAGAAGGATCCCTTCGGAGCGCCCGCTTTTTCGAGAATTTCGTTGAGCCCCACGGAAGAGTAGCCTTTTTCGAGAAAAAGGGCGCTGCCGGCATCGAGAAGTGCCGATCTGGTATCGCGAGCCATATGAACTAGAGGTCTAAACCAAGCGGTCTATTCCGCGGGGAACGCTTGCATCGGAGAACGCGCCGGGCAAGTTCGCAGGGACCGACCCATGCCGGCGAAACCGCGGACAACCTACACAGAGCCTCTCACTCCAGCCCAGGCGGAGCAACTCCGTGATCTTTTGGACCGCGATGGCTTCACTTTTTGCGAAAAACCCTACGCAATCTACGCCGCGGCAAAGGGAAAGCTGAATGTGACCGTTTACGAGAAGGGTCCGAAAGTCCTCATTCAGGGAAAGGAAACCGAGGATTTTGTGCGCTTCCGGCTCGAGCCAGAGATCCTCGGCGAAGCGAAGCTGGGCTACGAGGAGGAACTTAACCCGGACATGTTTGCCCCTCATTTTGGCATCGACGAAAGCGGGAAAGGAGACTTCTTCGGACCGTTGGTCATCGCGGGTGCATACACCGACGGCGACATCGCACGCTTCCTCATTGACGAAGGAATCCAAGACAGCAAACGCATCAACTCCGATGCAAAAATTCGCAAGCTCGCAGGTGTCATCCGGGACGCAAAAGGGCTCGCCTTCGAAGTCATTTGCATCAATCCCGAGCGCTACAACGAGATGTATGCGTCCATGGGAAACCTGAACAAGTTGCTCGCATGGGGGCACGCACGCGTCATTGAAAATCTATGCACCATCCGCCCGGAATGTCCGCGCGCCATCTCCGATCAATTTGCCAATCCACGTGTCCTGAATTCGATGCTGATGGAACGTGGAAAAGGCATCGAATTGATCCAAAAAACCAAGGCCGAATCGGACGTCGCTGTCGCCGCGGCATCCATCCTTGCCCGCGAAGCATTCATCAATTGGCTCGACCGCGCGGGAGAAGAATTTGGAGTCACACTGCCAAAAGGCGCGGGTGCACAAGTGAACGCTACGGCAAAACAACTGATCGATAATGAAAGTGTGGACATCTTAAATCGCATCGCAAAAACGCACTTTAGAAACGCGACAATTGTGCGGAATTGATCAATTCCGTCACACGAGGGAATTTCCCTTTGTAATTGAGAATACGGTGGTAATGATGATATGAAACCGGCTTTGGGGGCAATAAAACATCCAAGAAGTGGAAGGATTTTCCAAATTCCGGAATTCCGGGAACAGAACCTGCTTTTCATCGTAATTATCTCTCATCATTCACAAAAGATTTATTTCCAATGGCGACGGTAACCAAACGAGACCTCCAAATCGAAATCAGTAACGACACTGGATTAACACAGCAACAAGTCCTTGATGTCGTTCAATCTCTCATCGACAAAATTACGCATTCTCTCGCGAAAGGTGACGAAGTCGTATTGAGAAATTTCGGTTCATTTCAAGTGCGCGAAACAAAGCAAAAAATCGGTCGCAATCCCAACCGACCAGGAACGGATGTCGTCATTCCGCCGCGTGCTGTTGTGAAGTTCAAGCCGGGCAAAGAGATGAAAGAGAAAGTTGCCAAACTTCTTCCTTCGCTCCAGAGCAACGAACCTCCTGCCAGCGAGTAGATTTCGCCAGCAGCTCCCTCAAGTCAGAGTCGAGAAGGTCCTCCTCCGCGAGTCGCGGGTTGCGTGCCGTCTGATCCCGGTGGACCGCCGAAAGATTCTGCGATCTGGTCCGCCTCCGCGTTAAATTCCCTCCAACTCGAAAGAAACTCTCCCCTCGCCTCTGGAAATCGGTTGGACCCGCGCTCGCGCAAAGTGAGCGCTTTGTCCGCGAGTTCGGCGGCTGCTTTTGCCGCGACAACGATCCGGTCCAGGCGCACTGAAGACTTGTCTTCCAGAGTGACGAGCTTTTCGGAAAACTCCGCATTCAAAGCGAGTAGCTGTTCCGAAATTTCCTCCGCCACCTGCTGCTCCTCGCGAGAAATCGAGTCGGGAACCGCCTTCCACGCCTGCAAGTGTTCGAACAGCATCCGCATTGTCCCGGATTGACTGAAACGGGCGGGCAGTTTTTCTTCCAAGGCGCGGAGC
>JBCCWV010000074.1:0-22538 GCA_039192745.1 Verrucomicrobiota bacterium
GAAGAACGGCTTGCCCTCTGAGTCGACGAGCCAGTCACGACCGTCGATTTTTGCGAGGGAAATTCTCTGCGCGACCTTTTCTTTTCCGGTCAGGGAAATGGCAACAAGGCTGAGGAGGGTCAAGATGGGAAGGGCGAGTTTCATGGGCTTAGTCGAGTTCGCGAATAAAGATGTTTTTCCAGCGCACGACGGCGCCGGGCCACCAGCGGTCTTTGCCCAGCCAGTGATTCAAGTTGCTGTTGTGGACTTCGAGAGAGATATGCCCGCGCCGACCCAACATCTCAGCGCAGGCTTCGGCGTCGTAGTTCTCCCAGTCGATCGTGCTCATCTCCAGCACGGAAATTTTCACGCCGTTCACCCATGTCGTGAGAGTCGGGATGCGACCTTCACAGCGCACCTTGATCGTGTTCCATTGGCCCCATTTCCAGGCCTTGAGGAAGTCTTCGACATCAGCGCCGTATTGTAGAAGGCCACGCGTTTTGGCACTGAGTTCGGCTCTTTCGGGATCGGGGGCAGCGGCGATCATTCCAATGGGATTGCCTTCGTCGTCGTATTCCGCATCAATGGCGAAAGGCATCGCGTGAATGCCGGCCAGACCATTTCCGTAGAACCCGCCGATGCCACCCTGCGGACGGTGGTCGACCAATATCTGCATACCCGGGCTACCGCCGGCAAGAGTGCGGACGAGAAATCCACTATCGACTTTCCAATCCGGTTTCATGTCCATCATGAGTTCGAAGTCGCCAAACTTCTCTTCGGAAACAAGATAGGCCCCACGTCCACTTCCCGGTGGATCTTGTCCGCCGACAACCGCCCCCTCTTCGACGGTCCACTTGCCGACGTTTTTGCGGGCGCGTTCGAGCGCTTCACCTTGAAGAGGCATTTTGAAAGGCGCACCCGGATATTTCGGGACGGGAAGTCGCGGCATCGCTACCCAGCCAGCGAGAGACTGACCATCGAACAAGCTGCGGAAGCCTTCTGGTGGATCTTTGGGAGAGGACGCTGATTCAGGTTTTTCCAAGTGGATCGGGCCGCCACGTCGTTCGGGGCCTTCATATTTCTCGTTCGCTGTCGTCGTTGGCTCGGGCTTTGAGCGTTCTCCAGCAGCAATCACGTTATCGACAATGATGTATTTTCCGTTGTAGGGACCGCTGCCGAAGGCTGTTACTTGAAACTTATCGATGCCAGCCCAATCCACTTTCCTTTGGGACCATGGCGGCAATCTGAAAGATTCGACCGGTGCCGTGAATTTTTGCCACGTTTCGCTTTTGGTCCCGACGGTTGAAAAACCATATACTCCGACGCTGTTTCCGCTGTGGATCTGAAAATTGAATCCACCCACGATGTCCGTCTTGATCCAGAACCGGATCTCGCCTGCTCCCGAGAGGTCCATTTTCGGAACATGAAACCCGGTTCCAAAGAATTTTTCCGCTCCCGCTTCGGCATCTGAAACCGTCTTGGCCGAAAATTTGCCGCCTTCCTCCGGAGTATCCTCGACGGCGGTGGTCCTGGCATTGTGAGTGGTGTGGTTTTCGGCGACCGGATTTGCATCTTCGAAATCGGCGATGATTTGATGCCGACCGTCCCCGTGAGCGGTGGTCGCTGAGATCGTGTTGAGCACCACCAGAAGAATGGCGCCAAGGAGCTGGAAAGGGGGCTTCGTCATGATGGCATTCGGAGTGAATTCCAAATCGGTGTCAGTCTAAGATTTTGCCGATTTTTGATGGCGGCCGCAATGACGCAATTGTGTCAGACCCGCCTCCGCGAGCCTATTTTCGAGCAGTTGGGTCCGATATCGTGCTTGGCCGTGTCATTGGAACTCACTCTCCATCCACGTCGTGATCTTCTGATTGGCAGCCCTCATCAAATCCACGTTCTCCGTGTCCGGCTGTTCCATTTCGTCGAGCAGTCCGTATCTCCGCGCTTTGTTTCGTTGATAAGCACCGCAAAGATGGAAGCCGATACAACCCGGGTTCTGATGGAGGGCCGCAAGAGTTTCGGCATACCAATGGCCATCGTTGCGGGTGAACTCACCGGGCTCCGTCTGCCACTTCATCTTCGCGGCATCAGCCAGGAGTACGGGCTTTCCGGTCTTCTTGTGCCATTCGTCGAGATGTTGCACCGGATTCCGGAAGTCCTGAAAGGAAAGTACATCGACGAAGGGCTTCGCGGCATTGATCACCTCCATCGCGATCGGGGCGTTTGCCTCGTAGCGATCACCGAGGATCAAGTGATGCTTATCATAGCGCCGAATTGCGTCGTGCGTCGTCTGGTAATAAATCTTCGCGAGCTCGGTGAGTTCCTTGCGGCCAGCTTCCGTCTTGAGTCGATCGGGATCGAACATCGGACCGCGCCATTGATTGGCCGGGCGGGCGTGAATCCAGCAGGGGCAGTCACTGTAGAAATAGCCGATCAGATTCGGATCCTCACTTAACTCGGCACATTGAGAACGCGCAGTGTAGTCGCACCATTCCTTCCACTCTTCACTCCGGTAATCGAAGTGCACGGTGTGTTTCTCCCATTGATGCGATTCGGTGAAGGGCAGCAGATGGCAGTAGGGCATACTCAGCGCCTTGTATTCATCGTTCGTGAACGACCGCGAATGCCGCCATTGCCGGACGGTCACCTCCTGAACCCAGCCCACGGAATTGAATCCCCAGTCCTTCAGGTTGGGAACCACCGATTCCTTGATCCAACGGATCGTGCTGCCGCCATATTTTTCTTTCCAAATATGGAGATTCTCCGGATAGCGCAGGCTCGCCGGATCAATGTGATTCAGCCCCATGGTGAAGAACGGCTTTCCGTCCGGAGTGATTAGCCACCAATGATCCTTGCGCTTTCCAAGCGTGAAGAATCCTTCGGGCTCAATCTGGGTGGTCCTGATCGCGGAGGCTTTGGCAGGCAACGCCAATCGGGAAAGCATTAAACCCGTGCCCAAAGCAAGGGTGCGTTCCAGAAGCCGTCTTCGATTCAATTCGTTCATGGTTGCGGCGGTAAAGATCAGACACTCGTAATGCGTTGAACATTGAAACTCACCACCACTGATGTCACTGGCAAGATCATGTCATTGTGACACTTGCTCATTCCCTTAGGATTCATCGACCATGCGGGCGCTTCAAAAGGATGGATACAGAAAACTGCTTCTGTTGGGTGTCTTGCTGACATCGGCCACGGGCGGCTTTTCCGCGCCGCCCGAATCACTGGATATCTTTCTTGATCGGCATTGCCTGGATTGCCACGACGCCGACGTCAGTGAAGCCGGTCTCAACTTGGCGGATTTGGAATTCGATCTCAACGATTCCGCCAAGTTTGACATCTGGCAGCGTGTTTTTGAGCGAGTGCGCGATGACGAAATGCCGCCGGCCAACAAGAAGCGTCCCAAAGCCGAGGAACTGTCCGAGATGCTCCCGGCACTTGAAGAGCCGTTGCTGGCTGCGGACAGAATTGATGTCGAAGAAAAGGGTCGCGTGCACAGCCGCCGCCTCACCCGCCAGGAGTATGAGCACACCTTGCATGACCTCCTCGGCATCGACTTACCGCTCACGGAGCTCCTACCCGAGGATCCCGCGGCTCATGGCTTCGAAACCGTGGCCGACGTCCAACAGCTTTCTCACTACCAACTGGCCCGCTATCTGGATGTCGCCGACCTCGCCTTGACCGAAGCTTTTGATCGGGCACTTAACGGGGACAATACCTACGACACGGAGTACACACCGTCGCAATTGTCACGGGGAAGTGGGAGACGGAACTACCGAGGCCCCGAGACTCGCGGTGGCGAGAGTATTTCATGGCCGCTCTTTTACGTGCAATTCTACGGACGAATGCGTTCGATCCGGGTGCCGCAGGACGGCTGGTATCGAATTACGCTTCGTGATGTGCGTGCCGTCAACCCGGCGACAGGGGGAACTGTCTGGGGAACCTTGCAGTCGGGGGCTGGGCTCTCCGCCGATCCGATGCTTTACGACGTCGGGGTCGTGGAAGCGACCGAGACTCCCCGAGATCTGCATTACGATGCCTGGATTCGGCAACGACATACCCTGTTACTGACGCCAAACGACCGAACCCTCCGCATGCCCCGCACCCAGAGCGGGCGACCGGACACGGCCACGTACGAAAGGCGATACGAAGAGCAGGGGTATTCAGGCATCGCGCATCGTGGTATCCGTATTGAGCGCATTCACCCGAATGGCGACAGTGCCGTTGTGCGCAAGAACTTATTCGGAGACATGGCCCTCGAGGCGACTAGGGAAAATTCGAGAGCCGCTCTGAACCCACTGATCGAACGATTCGCCGTTCGGGCCTTCCGGCGCCCCGTCACCGAAGAGCAACTGGCACCTTACCAAAAAATCGCGCAGGCCGCCCTTGCCGAAGGTGAGTCCTTCGAGGAAGCACTGCGTGGAGCATACATCGCGATCCTTTGCTCGCCGCGATTCCTAACATTCATCGAAAACACTGGTCCTCTCGATAACTACGCCCTCGCCTCGCGACTGAGCTACGCGCTGTGGGTGAGCCAACCGGACAGAGAACTAACGCAGGTGGTGAGCGAAGGCCTGTTGCGCGATCCCAAGACACTCGACGAGCAAATAAACCGGATGCTGTCCGACCCTAAATTCGAACGCTTTATCAACAGCTTCAGCGACCAATGGCTCAAGCTGAACGAGATCGGTTTCACCAACCCGGACCCCCGCCGGTTCCGCACGTTTGACCCGGTGGTCCAGGATTCCATGCTCGAGGAAACTCGCGCCTTCCTGCGCGAGATGATCCAGTCCGACCTCGGTGCTGCCGATCTTGTCGATTCCGATTTTGCTTTTTGGAATGACCGACTTGCAAGGCACTACGGAGTCGATGCGAAACTCACGCCAGGCAAGGGTTTGCAAAAAGTCTCGCTCCCAGAGAAAAACGTGCGCGGCGGGCTCCTGACCCAGGGCGCTATCTTGAAAGTAACTGCTGACGGTTCGTCAACCTCGCCCATCATTCGGGGAGTCTTCGTCAATGAGCGCATCCTTGGCAAACACCTTGCACCGCCGCCGCCGGGCATACCTGCGATTGAGCCCGACATACGCGGGGCCGTCTCGTTTCGAGATCAGTTGGAGAAGCACAGCTCCGACCGAACCTGCTACTCCTGCCACAAGACGATCGATCCGCCCGGGCTAGCCCTCGAAAACTTCAATCCGGTCGGCCAGTGGCGCGCCCGCTATGGCGGCGGTCGCGGTGCGGCGATTGATCCTGCTAGCGCCACACCTGAAGGCGATCCCTTCGCCGATATCCGTGCTTGGAAAGAGATCTACGCACAACGCGACGACCGACTGGCTCGCGCCTTCACTAAACAATTCCTCACTTACGCCACCGGCGCCTCCATCCGCTTCAGCGACCATGCGGCAATCGACGAGATTCTTGCCGCTTCGGAGGCCTCAGGTTACGGCTTGCAGACTCTGATGAAAGCCTCGCTGGCCAGCCCCATTTTCCAACAAAAGTAATCCACGAACGGAGACACCTTATTCATTCAAACAATTGTCATGAAAATTCTCGCTTTCGGCGCGTCCACTAGCTCTAAGTCCATCAACCGGCAACTGGCGAACTATGTCGCCGGACAGATCGCTGATGCCCAGATAACCGATCTCGATCTGCGGTCCTTTGAATTGCCGATCTACAGCGTGGATGAGGAAGAGGCGAACGGTATCCCGGCAGATGCGCATCGGTTCTTACAGTTGATTCAGTCACACGACGCTCTGGTCATTTCGCTGGCGGAGCATAACGGCTCCTACACTGCAGCCTTCAAGAATCTCCACGACTGGACGTCTCGGATCGAGATGAAGATCTGGGCGGACAAACCCATGCTGCTGCTCTCCACGTCTCCTGGCGGGCGAGGAGGGGCCGCCGTGATGGAGTCTGCCAAAATGACTTACCCTCATTTGGGCGCCGACGTTCGTGCGACTTTCAGTCTGCCCTCGTTTTACGAGAACTTCGATCCCGACAAGGGGATCACCGACCCCGAACTCGCATCGGCGTTGAAACAGGCAATCTCATCTTTCCAAGACTGAATCCTGACCATCAAACAAGATAAGTAACCCGTGACAGGAAACTCCTTCCTATGAAAAACGTGAACATCAATTCTGGTGCCAGAATTTCCCGAAGAACGCTGCTCCGCGCGGGTGGAGTTTCCCTGGCACTTCCTGTCCTCGACGCCATGACGCCCGCGTTTGCAAAGACGCAGGAGGCGATGCATGCGAAACGGTTCGTCGGCGTCAGTCTTTCTCTCGGTCTTCACTATCCGCATCTTGTTCCTGAGACAGCGGGCAAGGATTACCAAACCTCGCGCTATCTCCAATCGCTGCAGGACATTCGCAACGATTTCACGGTGGTTTCCGGATCCTCACATCCCGGCGTCGGGGGAGGGCACTCCGCGGAAGGAAGCATCTTTTCCGCCTGCCCGAACCAAGGCGGTTCGGCCTCGCGCAACACCATTTCTTTAGACCAACTCATGGCCAAGAATCTCGGCCATGAGACGCGTTTCCCCTCCATGGTGCTCAACACCTCCGGCCAAAACAGCCCGTCCTACACCGAAAACGGGGCGATGATCCCGGCCGAAAACCGTGCCATGCGGCTCTTCACCAAGCTCTTTGTCGACGACACACCCGCCGAGCAGGATCGCCAGGCCGAACTCATCCGCCGCGGGCGAAGCATCATGGATCTCGTCGGCACCGAAGCCAAAACCCTGCAACGCGAACTCGGAGCCGGAGACCGCGACAAGTTGGACGCGTGGTTTACCAGTGTCCGCGAACTGGAAGGCCGCCTCGTCGCCAACGAGGAATGGATTCGTCGCCCGAAACCCAAGGTCTCACTCGATCCGCCAGTGAACGTGCCGCGGAACAACGAGGTCGCCGTGGAGAGAATCTTTCTCGATATCGTGCACATGGCTCTGGTCACCGACTCCACCCGCTTTGTCACCCTGCACACGACCGGTAACGGGGTCTCCGACCTTGAGGGCGTCAACGACGGCTACCACAACCTCAGCCACCACGGCCTCGACGGGGAGAAAATCCGTCAGCTCAGCGTGGTCGAACAGGGTATGATCGACGTGTGGGGAGACTTCCTTAGAAAGTTGAAGGGAGATCAGTTGCTGGACGAGACCATGGTCCTCATGACCTCGAATCTTGGTAACGCTTCCTCACACAACAACACTAACATGCCCGTCCTCTTCGCCGGCGGCGGCTTCCGCCACGGGCAGCACCTCGCATTCGATCAGAAGAACAATTATCCGCTTCCTAACCTTTACCTGAGTGCCCTGCGTCGGTTGGGATTGAAAGAGGATCGTTTCGCGACCAGCTCTAGCGAGATGCGTGGGTTGGAAGTGGGCTGAGGAGATTTGCGCCGACGGCTTCTGATAGCAATGGGAGGTGCCTGAAAGGAGGTTTTTCTTAGTTGGGTGGAAAATGTGATTCTGTTTCTTGCGAATGACCTGGATTTTACTTTCTCAGTCCATCGTTCCCGCAATTTGAGAGTTGGGACCGGTGGAAGTGTGGTATATCGAGCAGCAAATTCACCCCATCTTCCCTAACGCGTCGGCCTCCGCCGGCGTGCGGAAATACCAATTCTTCGCTTTCACGAACATCTCCCCCAGATCTGCGCTGATGCGATAAGAACACGGGATGAGAAACAAGGTAATCGCTGTCGCGAAGAGAATCCCGTAGGCCAGCGAAACGGCCATGGGAATGAGAAACTGGCCTTGGATGGATCGGTCAAACATCAGGGGCATGAGGCCGGCAAAGGTGGTGATGGATGTGAGGAGAATCGGTCGAAAGCGTCGCGAACCTGCTTCGATGATGGCTTTGCCGAGGGCCATGCCGTCCTCGCGTCGGCGATTGATGAAATCGACCATGACGAGGGAGTCGTTCACGACCACTCCGGCGAGCGCCAGCATTCCGAAGAGCGATAGGTAGGACGGCGTGATGCCCATGATCATGTGTCCAATCAAGGCGCCGATAACGCCGAAGGGAACGGCGAGGAGAACAAAGATGGGCTGGGTCAGGGACCGGAACGGGATCGCGAGAAGGCCGTAGAGGGCAAACATAAGGGCGATCGAGCCGACGATAATGCGTCGTTTCGACTCGGCGTTCTCGGCGATGAATCCGGTGTAGCGGTAAGAGAGGCCCTGCCCTTCGTTGACGAGAGCTTGGATCTCTGGGGCTGCTGAAGCCGCTATTCCCATGATATCGACTGACTCGTCGACGGGAATAGCCTTGATTTCGATGACCTCGGCGCCATCGATCCGCTCGATACGGTTTGGGACCTTGACCAATTGCACATCGGCGACTGCGGCGAGGGAAACGGCAGCGCCGGAAGGCGTCCGGATTTTCAGGGTATCGAGCGTGTGGAGTGACTGGCGTTCTTGTTGTGTTAGTCGAACCATGACGCGGATATCATCGGTCCCGCGAAGAAGCCGTTGGGCTTCCTCGCCGTAGAAGGCCTGCCGGATTTGACTCGCGAGTTCCTGCTGGGTGAGATTCAGTTCCGCGGCCCGCGGTTTGAGAACGATTTCGAGTTCATCGCTGCCACGTTGTACCTGAGTGTAGGCATCGGAGATGCCGTCGAAACTTTCGAGGAGAGCTTCGATCTCTTCGGCGATGGCGACTTTCTGCTCCGAGCCCGGACCGCGCAGCTCGACTTCGACCGGTTCTTCCTCCCGGGTGTCCCCGCGTCGGCTGAAGCCGCTCTGCTCTGCCCGGACGCGGAAGGATTGGGCTTCCGGAATTTCTCCAACCAGTTCCTTCCAGCGACCGGCGATGACGCTGTTGCGAGGTCCCGGCGCTTTTCTCATACTCGGCGGAAGGATCTCGATGGCGACTTCGCCTCGGGTCTCGTCGAGGGTGGTGCTTTCGCGTTCGCGGTCTCCGACCTCTTCCATGACGTTGGTGATGAGCGAACGGCCCGAACCGGTATCGACAAATTCCGTCTTGAGGACTTCGGCGGCATCCCGGATACGGCTGATGTAGGTGTTGGTCTGCTCGATGGGGGTATCGTTGGGCAGGTCGAGATAGGCGGTGATCCGCAGGCGATCGACCGATGGCATCGAAACAAACCCGAGTCCGCCTCCTTGGGCATAGCCGAACATGAGGAGGGCACCGGCGAGAAAGATCGAGCAAACTGTGTAGCGATGATGGAGAGCCAGCTTCAGCGTGGGCCGGTAGAACCGCTCGACCAAACGCTCGAGACCATTCGCGACCCGACTTTGGATTCGGTCGATCGGGTTTTTGCGATTCCGGTCAAGCCGGAGGTGCTTGAGGTGAGAGGGCAGGATTAGTTTCGTCTCAATCAGGGAAAAGAGAAGCACTGGTGCCACCACAGGGGGAATCTGCCTCGCAAACTCGCCCCATCTCCCGTCGAAATAAAGCAAGGGCAGGAAAGCTACAATCGTGGTGAGGACGCCGAAAGTGACCGGCACGGCGACCTCCTTGGTCCCGAGTACCGAAGCCTCGAGCGGATCGATCCCAGTCTTCAATTTCGAGTAGATGTTCTCTCCGGTGACGATGGCGTCGTCCACGACAAGGCCCACCACGATGATGAATCCAAAAACACTCATGAGGTTGGCGGTGATGCCGAGCCAGGGCATGAAGAGGAGTCCGCCGGCAAAGCTGATGGGGATGCCGATCACGACCCAGAAGGCCAACGCCGGTCGGAGAAAGAGGGCGAGGAGAATGAAGACGAGCAGACAGCCCTGCACCATTGAAGTTGTCAGCGTGCCGAGCCGACCCTTGATGGAAATGGATTCATCGTCCCAGGCGTAGAGGTTGATGCCTTCGGGAAAGCGGAGGTGAGCGCTATCAACATACTCGTGGACGAGTTGTGAAATTTCGATGGCGCTCTCCAGATCGAATCGCATGACCTCCACCATGAGTGCGGGTTCGTCATTGAAGCGGGTCAGCACTTTGCCCTCTTCGAATCCATCCGTGACTCGAGCCACTTCCCCTAGCAAGACATCGGCGCCATTTGCCGCCCGAATGGGGATTTGGGCGAACTCGTCAGCGGTGTAGGCTTGGCCACGCGTTCGCAGACTCAGGCTGCCACTGCTGCTCCGGATTGAACCGGCCGATAAGTCCACGGACGAGCGTTGGATCGCGTTCGAGAGATCCTGAAAGCTGAGACCGTAAGACCGGAGCCTCTCCTGATCCGCCTCGACGGCGATCTCGAAGGAGCGATTGCCCCTCACGTCGGCCATGCTGATGCCGTCGAGGTTCATGAGGTCGTCGCGGACTCTCTCCGCAACCCGGAGGAGTTCGGTGTCGCTCAAGTCACCCGTCACCGCTATGGTGATGACTTCACGGAAGGCGTTCGAGTCAGGAATGATAACCATCGGGCTTTCCGTCTCGTCCGGAAATGTGGTGATGCGATCGATGCGCGCCTTGACCTCCTCGAGCAACTCGCGCTGATCGACGCCTTCCTTCATTTCCGCCCAGATCGTTCCGCGTCCCCGGTTGGAATACGCCCGCACTCGGGAAATGCCGGGGAGATCGCGGATCGCCTCTTCGATGGGGATGCTGATCGCTTTCTCCACATCTTTGGCGGTGCCGCCCCGGTAATCCATCCGAATGAAGACGTCGTCGAACTCCATGGTCGGGCTGACCTGAAGCGGGATCCGGTAGAGTGCCGCGTGAATACCGGCGAGAAGGATTCCCACGAGAAGGAAGTTCGCAGCAATATCGTTGCGGGCGAACCAGCGAATCATGAATCGGAGGGATCGGAATTCGGCGGCGCGTTCCCGGACAGGGTGATGGGGTCGGCCCCTTCGTCACTCGAAGGTAGAATCTCGACTTTGGAGAGATTCGGGGCGTAAACGAGCTTGGAAGTGGCGAGGAGCGACCCGTCGGCCAAGGTGTCATCGGCGAGGACGAGATGCTCCTTGTCTGACCAGACAGGTTGGATTTCGCAGCGGCTGAGCGTGAGGCTGACGGGATCTACGAGATAGATAAAGCTCAGCTGGCGAACCGCCTGTCGGGGAATCAGGTGCACGTCGCGAAGGATCCGGCCTTGAATCGCGGCGACGACCGGCTGACCGATACGGAGAGGGGAGATGACTTGATCTGGTCCTGCCTCGCGAAAGAACGGATCGCGGACCCTTGCGATGGCGAACAACTCACGGGAATCCGGGTCGAGTGCGCCCTCTGTGCCAATGATCTCCGCCTGCCAAACCGCGGAGGACTCCGGGTTCAGCGCATCTCTTAATTCCACCGGGAGCGGCAAGTCTTTGATGCTTTCCGGAAGACGAAGGAAGCTCAAGTCGCGGGCCGCGATGGGAAGGCGAACCTCGACGAAGTCCGTGCTGAACATAGTCGCCAGTTCGGTGTTTGGGGAAATAGTCTGACCAACGGAGACGAGGCGGCGGAGGATTCTGCCGGCGAAAGGGGCCCGGACCTGTGTGCGGTCGAGATTGCGCTGCGCCCGTTCCAAGGCGGCTTCGGCTGCCTTGACGTTGGCTCTCGCTTCCCGCAACTGGGGAAGCCGCAGGACCAACTCGTTGGGCTCCTCTTCGTAGCCGAGTTCATCCCAATTAAGCCTTGCCTGATTGGCCTTCGTCTCTTCCTGGGCAAAGGCGGCCAACGCCCTGCTCAAGTCTGCCTCGGCGGCGATGACCTCGGTTTCGAAGTCTTCTTTCGCGATATTCATCAAGACCTCGCCTTCTTCAAAGAAGGAACCGTCTTGCATGGATTCGGAAACCGCGTGCACCTTGCCCGAGACCTCCGCCGTGAGGATGGCGTTGTTCAGAGGACGCACCTCACCCTGAGTTTGGATCAACGTCTGAAAGTCTTTCCGCATGAGTTCGATCACCTCGGTCTTTAAGACTCGCTCCGGACGGTCCGGACGACGCGGCTCCTCATCCTCAATCATGAGCAGCCAATAGCCGGCTGCTCCGACCGCGAGGATCAGAACAGGGAGAAGAATCCGAATCAGGCGTTGCATGGGAAAAGGTTTTAAGGTCGTGAGAGTTGCGGAATGCGAGGCGCTTAACTTCGGTTGGTTAACCTCTTCGATCGACGCTTTTCTTCGGATGCTCTTGTCGAGAAATCTCCGCCCAAAGCAAGGTGCAAATCCAACCGGTTGCTCAAGCGTTCATTGCGTAACGCAATCATGTCGGTTCGCGCGCTGACGGCCCTTCGCTGTGCTTCCAGAAGTTCGAGAATGCCTACCAGCCCCTCGGAATACTCCCGCTCCGCTTGGGCGTTGGCGAGGTTGGCCTGCGTTAGCTCCATCTTGAGAAAGACTTCCTGCTCGGCGAGGGAACGTTCCGTGGCGAGAGCGGATTCGACTTCCTGGAAGGCTAGAAGAGCGAGTTCGGCAAAGGTCCGGACCGCGACCTCGTTGTTTGCGAGTGCTTCGCGGGCGGCGGCTACGGGTTCACCGCCTTGGTAAATTTGCTGCGCGAGCGAGGTAGCGACGGTCCAGACAATATACTCTGGGTCGAGCAGGATCCGGCTCAAGGTATCGCTGGTCGTGGCACCAGTTCCATTCAGGCTAAGCGAGGGCAGAAGATCCTTGCGCGCGGCATCGGCCCGGCGGGCGCTCGCCCTCAGGTTGGCTTCCGCCTCCACCAGATCGGGTCTTCTCCAGAGCAACTCAGAAGGCAAGCCAACGGGAATCGCCCCGGGCAAACCAGGCAAATCCGCGCGCCCTTCTACCTCGGCACTCGGATAACGACCAAGCAGGACTTCAAGAGAACGAGCCGCCTCGTCTCGGTCGAGCCGCGCGCGGATCAGAGCCCGCTCTGCTGATGCGACGTTCGAGCGGCTGAACTGGACACTGAGCGGGCTAATCGTTTCGTCACCGGCTTTGTAGTTTCCCTCGGTAATCCTGAGGTTGCGCGCAAAACTGTCTCGTGTTTCCTCCGCCAACTCGACCTGCTGGATAGCGGTGATGTAATCGAACCATGCCTTGGCGGCGTTTGCGGCGAGGGAGAGTCGTGCGCCGCGAAAAACGGCCGTGGCTCCTTCCAAGTCTGCTTGCGCAGCGTCATCCAAGTCTTTCAACCGGCCCCAGAGATCGATCTCCCATTCCAGATCCAGACTAAGACCGTAGTTGGAACTGACCAAGGTGGGTTCCGGGCCGTTTCCATCCCATTCCCTCGAGGTGTTTGCGCGGGCTCCAATCGACGGGAGCCGTGCGGCCCGCGCGGGAACGGCGTTTTCACGTGCGGCGTCGAGTCGCGCCGCCGCAGCCTGCAAGCTGGGGTTGGCGGACAAAGCCTCTTCGACAACCTCGTCCAGACGGTCGTCCCGAAATGTGTGAAGCCACCCCGTCGAGATCTGACCGTCATTACCTTGCCCCGCACTGATCCATTCCGCGGGCCACATCATGTCACCAACGGCGTCCTCGCGGGGTGAGGAAAGATCAAGTGTGTTGCACCCCACCAACGTCAACGGAAGAAAGAGTCTTCCTAATAACGACCATAATCTCGCCCTGCGTTGATGGGTCGTTTCCACGTGAGTTACACTCAGAACCATCCGGTTTGACACAAGTTGAGAATGTCCCGGTGGGTTTTGACCAGTTTCCATCAATTTAAGATACGATTGCCACTTGTGGAATTCCCCTCAATAGCAAGATGTTGTCAGAAGGGGCTGCGCGGCGATGCACTTGATCAGGTTAAGACAGGCTCCCGTTCTTCTTCGACCGGCAGTTGAATCTACTTCAGTTCTCGAATCCGGATGTTCCGCCAGCGAACCTCGTAGGGGCCGGTGCCTTTCTTGATGCCGTGGACCTGGAAACCGATGAAGCCGCTTGCATCCATATCGTCCTTGAAGTCGGCGCACTTCACACCGTTCACCCAGGATTGAATGTGATTGCCCTTGGCGCGAATGCGATAATTGTTCCACTCGCCGTCCTTGAACGCTTTCTTCGCTTCCTCGGAGAGTTCGGCATGCCACTTGGTCCAACGGCCTTCGTCCCAAAAATTCCCGGAAGCGCCTTTCTCCTGCGTGGTGATTTCACATTGGTATCCGTAAACTTCTCCCTTTTGGCGCATGCGTTCCGGCTTTGATGCCTGAGGGGTTTCTTTTTCGTAAACGTGGCTGCGAATCTGGATGCCTGAGTTCAACTCGGGGTCGCACTTGACTTCCAGTTCGAGTTCAAAATCGGAATACTCCTTGATGGTGGAGAGAAAGGTGTTCTTCGAGCCTTCCGCGGTCTTTCCAACAATGGCTCCGTCTTCGACGCGATAGGTGGCAGTGCCGCCTTTAGTGACAAAACCCTCGATCTTCTTTCCGTCGAAGAGGGAGACCCATTTCTTGTCTTCATGGGTGTCGGCAAAGGATGTGGCGACGGTGAGAGTCAGGATGGAGAGGATAGGGTTGATGGCTTTTTTCATGATCATATTGAAGGATGGACAGTGTGAGGCGGTGGCGGAGGGAACGCAAGTGCGGTCGAGGCTAAACGAGCCCCTCGCGAATCGCCTTGGCCACGGCACCGGTGTTCGTGTTCACATGCAGCTTGGCATAGATGCTACGCAGGTGGTTGACGACGGTGTGGGGACTGATGTCGAGGACGTCGGCGATCTCCTTGTTCACGAGGCCTTTTGCCATCTGTTCGAGGATTTCCTTTTCGCGATCGCTTAGTCCGTAGTCCTCGGTTTGAGCTGGTTTTGTTTCGGCCAGTTGATTGAAGAGAGTGAGGACGCGCCCGGCGACGTCGGGATCCATGGGGGCACCCCCGGCGGCGGCTTGCCGGACAGCAGAAAGAACCTGTTCGGTGGAGGCGGTCTTGAGGAGATAGCCATTCGCACCCGCGCAAACCGCCTTGAAGATCTTGTCGGTATCGTTGAAGACCGTAAGGAGGACGATGCGTGTGTCGGGAATTCTTTCCGAGAATCGTTTGAGCGCACTGAGTCCGTCCATGCCGGGAAGACCGACGTCGAGGAGTACAACGTCAGGGGGTGAGCTTGAATCGATCTTCGCGAGTGCTGACTCGGCGTCCGCGTAAGCCTCGGGACAGGACAGGCCGTCGGCGGAGTCAATGGCGCGGGAGAGGCCACGTCGATAAACGGCGTTGTCCTCCACCAGCCAGACGGAAATCGATTTGGAAGGGTCGCTCATGCAAGTCGGTGGTTTTTGATTCGACGGTAGGGCGCCACAAATTTAACGACAGTGCCGGATCCCACGGTGCTATCAATCACCACTTCGCCGCTCAGGGCTTCTGCTCGCTTGCGGAGGTTGTTGAGTCCGAGGCCTCGTTTGACGGAGGCTTGATCGAACCCCTGACCCCAATCCTCGACTTCGAAATGGAATGTTTCCGCGTCGCCGCCGATCCTGCATTCGACTCGATCACTGCCGGAATGCCGCACCGCGTTGTTGAGGGATTCGCGGAAGGCGAGAACGACTTGGCGCCGGAATTCAAAATCGACCTCGGCGTTCGGACTTCCACCGATGTGAAATTCCCACGGCGTCGATCCCACGATGGAGGGAACCAAGCGCTTCATCTGTTGTCGAAGCTTTTCAAGCGAGCGCTCCCGGGTATCGAGGAGCCAGACAATGTCGCGCATGGCGTCGGTCGCTTCGCCGCTGGACTGGCGTAGGAGATCAAGGTCGCCGCGCAGTTCCTCAGGAAGATCTTCGGCATTGAGGAGGCCTTCACTAAGAAGGCGCATGCCACCGAGCCGGCTTCCGAGGTCGTCGTGAAGATCGCGGGCGATGCGGACTCGGAGTTCCTCCTGCTGCTGTTCGAGGGACTTCCTGCGTTTGAGAAGAAGCATGCCGATGACACCCACGGAAGAAAAAACAAACAAGCCTGCTCCGCCAAGCACCCATCCCAGGGTGTGCTGAGTCCGCGCTTCAATACGGTCCTCAAGTTTCTCGATTTGAGTCTCCACCTCTTGCCGTTCCGCTAACCCTTCGAGCCAGTCTTCCAGTCGGATGAGGCGGTTTTGGCTGCTGTAGCCATCCACGAGGTATTCGGGACGCCAGACATCGAGGAATCGCTCGATATCGAAGACATCGCTCGCACTGACTTTGGCGCCGAGAGCGACATTCTCCCCATTCTCGAAGACTTGCATCTCTGCGAGCGAGATACTGCTTCGTTCCAGATTGATCCGCGAAAGTTCGCTGACTTCCAGCCGCACAAAACGCGCGGGATAGCTTTGGCCAGCGAAGATGGCGGGGTTGTCTCCGGGATTTGGGAAGACCCATTCATCGGACTCATAGAGAGTGCGGGCGTCGGTGAAAGCAGCGTCCTTTGAAATTAGAATCCTGAACTTTCGCGGAAAGCCGTGTCCGAACTGGTCCGGGGCGTCAACGGGCTGTGCTGGGATGAGCACCACTTCGTCTACTTCGACGACTCGCGGCAGCTCCAGTTGAATCCAGCGATTGGCCAATCGCTCCTTTGAGCCCTTCGTTAGGAAGCCGTTCGTCCGGCTCGGCTCCGGGCTTACCGGCAAGCCCAGGTCAGTTTGGCCGTCGACGACGAAGGCATGGTGCCAGTCCGGAAAACTGGTGAAGGATTCGGCATCAACGGTAGCACGGAGGGCAACATTCCGGTTGTTGGCGAGCACCATCAGCTCGCCAAAGGCGCTGAGATATCTTCCGTCTTCACGGGTCCAGTGTTCGAGGACACGGAGTCGTAGAAATCGTGCTTCTATCGGTTCTTCGAGAGCAAACTGTGCGGGGTAGTCCGGACGAGGTGGCGCGGGAGCGGATCGAGAGTCGACGGAATGAACCAGCTCGGTGAACCCCGCGTCGGTGGCAAGTTCGAGGACGAAGTGCGGGGAGAAACCGTAACCCTCGACGCGAGTTCCGCGAAACATGCCTCGAACCGGGAAGACAACGACGCGCTCCACCGGATGAGCAGTTCCGAGATCGATCGTGATACTTAGAGGGGTATCTCGCTCCGGCTGAAAGTGGCTGTGCAATCCGATGTTTCTCCCGCTATGGCCTGGCGAGAGTGGCGGTAGTTCTTCAAGGCGCTGGTGCAGGCGCGCCAAAGAAGTCGTGTCTTCCCGCACCGACGGGCGCAACCATTGGGCGAGTCGCTGGGCAAAAGGAGAGGGTTCCTTCATCGCCGACTCGGCGGACGCAAGAGGCAGGAGAGTCAGTGCTAAGGCCATCGCCATACGGCTCAAGGCCCTTACAAAATCGCAGTTACTCGGTCCCATCGAGGATATACGCCAGCAAATCACGGATCTCGCTCGCCGACAACGGAAGAAGCAAGCCGGGAGGCATGAGGGAAATCGGCATTTCCTGACGGGAAACGACATCTCTCTTGAGGATCGAAAATGTTCTCCCGTCAGGTCCAATGTAACTTTGCGCGGCGCCCTCCTTGCCGAGGATAAATCCCATCTGTGTTTGCCCATCACGGGTGGCGATCATTTGCGGTCGGAAATACGGAGCGACTTCAGCGTTGGGATCGAGGATGTGTTTTAGGAGCCAAGTGAGTCCGCCGCCGGCCTGTTCACCGATGGTGGTGAGATCAGGGCCAACTTCCAACCCACGACCATTCATCGCATGGCAGTTTGCGCAGGTGGCCAGACGAGGATGGAAAAAGAGCCGTCGACCAAGTTCGAGGTCCGGCTCGCCGGGCACGTCTTCGAGCATGGACTCCCACGCTTCCAAGTCATTCATCATGGGCTTCGGTTCCACTTCGCGCGTCTTCAATCCAGCGGCGGCAAGCGAGCGAACAGCTTCCGTGGCGACGGTTCCCTCCTTGTCCTTCGAGAGTCTTTCGAGCAAGGATTGCTTTTCTTCAGCGAAGGCCGCGAGTCCGGCGATGGCGTCGGCGCGGATGTTGGCGTCCAGATCTGAATTTGTGGCGGCTTGCGCGAGTCCATTTGCTCTCAAAGGATCGCGGTGATTGGTCAATGCCCGCACCGCTTCCCGTTGCAGGGCCGGATGCTCCGAGCGGGCCAACTGGCTGAGGGCGGGGGCGGTGAGTTTTGGAAGGTCAAGGGGAACTCCGTGCAAGGCCAAGGCGCGAAGAGAAGCGGGCTTCGTCTCGTCTCTGGCGATGGTGAGCAGCGCTTCGCCGGGAGAGAATTCTTTCTTCAAGTCGCCACTCACCTCGGCCAGCGCGGCAACAATCGCGAGCAAGTCACGGCGCTCCAAGTCGTCGCGATCAAGTTGGGCGAGGAGCGTCGATCGGTATTTCTTCAGGCCCTCGTCGGCGATCCATTTGATGCCCACATAGCGAACGTCTGAATCGGGGTCCGCCAGCAATTCTGGGATGATCGTAGCTTCGCGGCGTGAATCCAGCCGCTTCAAGGCAACGGCGTAATGGGCGCGGGCCACGGGATTGGATTCTGATTTCCAATCTACTTTTCGAAGGATTTCAGGGTGTTCGCGAAGAAGCTCTATTGCTGCGGTGCGGACGTACGGATCCGGACTGCCGAGTTGTTTCACGGCCTGCGCAGGCTCGGTCCTGGTGGGCTTTTCACGAGGCCGGGGTTCAATGTCGACGGCTTCTTTCAACGAAACTTTCCAAACTCGGCCTTTGCCGTGAACGGGGTAGGAGAGATCCACCCAATCGGTCACATAGAGCGAGCGGCGGTCCGGGGCGTAGTCAAAGTGCACCGGACGAAAATTGTCAGGTCCGGTGACAAATGGAACGCGCTCTGCAGAAAAGGAAGCGCCGTTCTCGACGAGGGGATGAAGATCGATGCGATTGTCCGTCCACGAAGCAGTGAGGAGTTTTTCGGGTCCGAAGGAAATGACGCCGCAGGCGGCCTCTCCGAGTGCGCCAATCATCCCTAGTGTCCCTGGATTCTTGCCATACCAATCGACAAGCGGGTGGCGACCGGAGCGGCCGTAGCGATATTCATAGCCGAAGTCGGCACCGGGAACGATATGAAGCAGCCGGTTCGGAGGAGTGCTGCTCGGGTCGTTGTCTGTTGAAAACAAGTTTCCCTCCAGATCGTAAGCCATGCCAAACGCGTTCCAGTGACCGGTGGAATTGCGTTTCAATCCCGCGCCATCTGTCTGGCATTGGTAGGTCGTTCCGCCTTCGCCGCCACCGGAGAGCTTCACCCCATCGGAACCGATGAAGGTGTAATCAGCACCGAGATTCTCACCGAAACCAAAGGCGAGGATCTCTGGATTGGCGGGATCAATAGCGAGCCCGCCGACGCCATTGTGCGGGTAGTCGCCGTCGGTCTCGCAGCGGACGATGATTTCTGGTTCAACCGTTGCGACTTTCTCCGTTGCCGCGTTGGGAAATCGGCCGATGAACCACCGGGTGGCTACGTAGAGATGACCGTCCGGCCCAAAGAGGAGATCGGTGGTGAAAACGAGGCCTTCATGAAAGACCGATCGCTTGTCGGCCACGCCGTCGCCGTCGGTATCTTCAAAAACAAGAATACGGTCCTTCTCCGGACCCTGGTAATCCTTGGCTCGCTTGTGGGTGTGGTTCTCCTGCACAAAGACGCGCCCGTCCGGAGCGACGGCGACCCCGATGGGCGTAACGATCTCCGGAGCCGCGGCAAAGAGGGTGATTTTCTCGATGTTCGGATGATGGGCTTCGAGCTTCGGAACGCCGTCGGAGAGAGCGGAGTTCTCCAGTCCGGTAGCCGTGAGAGTGACAAAAAGGAAGCCACAAAGGAGAGCGGGAGTTCTATTCATGAAACACAGAACGTTGCCAATCAGCGGCCCGCGAGCAATGACGAGATCGTGTCAGGAAGAAGCGCTTAGGAATCGACGCTACGTTCCTCGATTCCTTTCTATTGCCCTGCGTCATCGCTCTTAGTAGCTTTATCGAAATGTCCAGTTCGCCCTCCGCTCTATTTCTTTTCCTAACTCTCCTCTGCGTCTCTGCGTCTCTGCGCGAGGCTAATTCGTCTGAGGCCCGCGTCACGGGCGACAAGCCAAACGTCGTCATCTTCCTCACCGACGACCAAGGTTGGGGTGACTTGAGTATTCACGGGAACACGAATCTCAACACGCCGCATCTTGATTCGCTGGCGCGGGACGGAGCGTCATTGGAGAACTTTTATGTCTGCGCCGTTTGTGCGCCGACGCGGGCGGAGTTTCTCACCGGGCGATATCACCAGCGCACGGGGGTGAGCGGTGTGAGCGAAGGGCAGGGGCGGCTCAATCCGGATGAAACGACCATCGCCGATCTCTTCAAGGCGGCGGGTTACTCCACGGGGATTTTTGGGAAATGGCACAATGGCACGCAGTCGCCTTATCATCCGTTGGATCGCGGGTTTGATGAATTCTATGGTTTCACCTCCGGCCACTGGGGGCACTACTTCAGTCCGCCTATTGATCGCAATCGCGAGCGAACTAAAGCGGAGGGATACCTCACGGATGACTTGACGACGAAAGCACTGACATTCATCGACAAGAATCGCGACGCACCATTCTTTTGTTACGTCCCTTTGAATACGCCGCACTCGCCGTTTTACATCGACGACAATTTTTACGAGAAGTTCGCCTACATGGACCCGGCGATGCGGCATCGCGATCCGGAAAGGGAAGACCTCGCAGCCACACGCGCTGCGTTGGCCATGTGCGAAAACATCGATTGGAATGTCGGCCGTGTTCTCGAAAAGCTCGAGGATTTGGAGCTTACTTCGAACACCATCGTCGCCTTCTTCTGTGACAATGGTCCGAATTCCTGGCGTTGGAATGCCGGTATGAAGGGGAGGAAGGGATCAATTGACGAGGGCGGTTTGCGTTCACCGTTTTTCCTTCGCTGGCCGGAGAAGATTCCTGCCGGATTGCAGATTCCCCAAGTCATAGGTGCCATCGATCTCCTTCCAACAGTCACTGAACTCGCGGGGATTCCGTCAAAAACAGCGAAGCCCCAGGACGGGCGCAGTTTCGCGGGCCTGCTTTCGGCCAATCCCGATCCCAGCCTTTGGCCTGCTCGTCCACTCTTCAGTGTCTGGCGCCACCGGGGAAGTGTCCGGACGGAACGGTTCCGCCTCGACAACGACGGTGCGCTTTTCGACATCGCCAATGATCGCGGTCAAAACGATGACGTTTCCGCCGATCATCCCGAAGTCGTCACCGAACTCGGCGCTGCCCTTAAAGTCCATCGCGAGGAGATGTTAGCGCTTGTCGCCGCGAATGAAGACCGCCCGTTCACCGTCGGTTTCCACGAGACCACGACCCTCCCCGCCCGCGACGGCATTCCGCACGGGACGATCCATCGAAGTTCGAGGGCGCCGAACAATTCCTTTTTTAAAAACTGGACCGGCACCGATGACGCCATCACGTGGGACATCGAAGTCGGCCAAGCCGGTAGATACAGAGCAACCGTATACTACACGTGCCCCGCAGAAAATGTCGGCGCTCTCGTCCGCCTTTCCTTTAAGGATTCTTTCACTGAAACGAATGTCACCGAAGCCTTCGATCCGCCGCTTTGGGACAAATCGAAGGAACGTGTCGCCGAGTCGCATTACTTCGTGAAGGACTTCAAGCCACTGGATCTTGGTGTCATTGAATTGAAAAAGGAGCGGGGAATGCTTCGACTTACCTGCTCTGAACTTGTCGGTGGTTACGGAGTGGACGTTTATTCGATAGTCATTGATCGCGTTCGTTAGTTTGCCGCTTTTCCACAGAAACCTGATCATCAATGGATTGGTGATCGAAGACAGATTGCATCAAACGAATTTTGGATTAAACTATTCGGCTGCGGTGGTCTGTCAGTTTTCCACGCGGGTGATCAGCGATCGAAAGAAAATACGCCATGCCAGTAGATCTGTCGGAACAGATAGTTTTGGGAATTTCGTCGAGTGCGCTCTTTGATACCAAGAGAGAGCACGAGATCTACGAATCTCATGGAAGGGACGAATATGTCCGATACCAAGTCGAGAACGAAGAGAAACCTTTCCCCCGTGGTCCTGCGTTTCCACTCGTTCGCGCGATGCTTCGGCTGAATGATAATTTCGATTTGAGCCGAAGAATAGAGGTTGTTGTCATGTCGCAGAACCAGCCGGAAGCGGGCTTGAGGGTGATGAATTCGATTCGAGAGTACGGATTGGAAAACCTTGGAATTTCGCGAGGTTGCTTCACAGGTGGGACTCCGGTATCGAAGTATCTGTCGGCATATAATGTTTCCCTGTTTCTTTCACGACATAGGGAGGATGTCCAAGAAGCCATCAAAAATGGATTTGCGGCTGCTGTTTTGTATGACTCTCCCGATTCGGCGGATATCGTGCCTAACCAGGTTCGTTTGGCGTTTGATGGGGATGCTGTGATTTTTTCCGGTGAGTCTGAAAAAATATACCAAGCGGAAGGTATCGAAGTGTTTCACGAGAATGAGCGAAGAAACGCGAAGGTTCCGATGCAGAAGGGGCCGTTTGCCGAGTTCCTGAAGTTAATCAATGAAGTTCAGCATGGGATTGAAGATGAGGAAAATTTCCCGATTCGGACTGCAATTGTTACGGCGCGAAGCGGGCCGGCAGATCGACGCGTTATTCACACTCTTCGTGACTACGGCATCAAAGTTGACGAACTGTTTTTCATGGGTGGCGTGGAGAAAAAAGCGGTCCTGAAGGCGTTCAGACCGCATAGCTTCTTTGACGATCAGCCAGTCCACGACGAGCCAGCCTCGTCCGTCGTTCAGTC
>JBCCWV010000075.1:0-22238 GCA_039192745.1 Verrucomicrobiota bacterium
GGTCGATCCGCCGACATTTACGCCATCCGGGTCTTTCGGGGAAATTCCGAGTTATTCTTCCTTCACCGTTGAAGATAGAAATGGAGAGAAATGGATCTATCGGGGGCCGCATGATCCGGATGCGATTGGTTCGGGGGCGCGGCCAGCGATCAAGATGAAGTTCTACTATCCCACTCAAGACGGGTTTGCTTTCCCGAACCCGGTGACGGCGGTGGATGAGGCACCTGACTTGGGAACGAACACGCCATTCCTTCGGGAGTCGGACGGGAATGGAGGATTTGTGGGCGAGCGCTTCGATGGAGAGTCCGACCCTGTGGATAGCACCGGGCCGCCGTCGCTGACTTCAGACGCATTGGAAGTATGTTATATCCCTTACTGGCCGGACAATGCCCCGGAGGTGAAGGAAGTTCCGGTACTGCAGTTTGTCGAGACGTTGGTAACGCCGAAGTTCGGGTTGCCCGGTTTGAACGGTGCGACCAGTGCGAGAATTCTTTACCAGCAATCGCTGGCGAATGAGAACTCGGAAAATGCGAAGTTACACGACGCGACGCGCCGAAAGACTTACCACCTGACGGCCTCCGGTCTCGACGGGATTCCCGCGAGCATTCAGACGAATACCCAGAATGGGCGAACCTACTTTCAGGGCTTGCCGCCGCATCTGGAGAGTCGATTCTATCTCGATCCAACCGTTGGCACAGGTCCGATTCCGTTGGGAGCGTTGGTTTTGGAAGGGGAGTTTGTTGAAGAGATCGTTGGCGAGGATTATTTGCTTCCCAATATTCTGAGTGCGGAGGACGAAGCGACCCTGAAGGGGCTTGCTGTCAATGAATCGGACCCAAGCGCCTGGAATACGGCCATCGACAATCTGCGGACCGATTTGGAAACCTTTGTCGAGAACCCGGATCTGCTGGGCACTTACATCTCGGACACGACCAATGTTGTGAACTTCGGGCCGAGTGATCTGGTGCAGGTGAAGTTCGAGGACAGCGCCGTCGATTCATATGCGCTTACGGCTGTCGGAGGCGGTAGCGGATACCTGACCTTGTTCCTCGGTAATGGGGAGGCATTCACAGATGAGAGTGAGCCTATCCAAATGCATATCATCAAGGTCGGCGACGATCTTTATCAAGGGGAGGTCAAACCGCTGACCGCCGCTAACCCGCTCGCCGAACAAGTGACGGCCCAATTCACGGGAGATTTTGCGGGGGAGCCGCAGAATTACGAGTATGAGTGGTTTTACGCGCCACCAGTCAATGGTCAGCCACCGTCGAATGATCCGAGGGAGCCGGGGCCGACTTGGACGAGATTCGGCGACAACGAAACGGGTCCGCGGATGATCTTTGGAGGACTCGACCCACTTATTGCACTGAGTGATAACTATGTGGTCTTCCGCTACAGGCCGAAAGAAGGACACTTTCTGCGTCCGACCGGCTCGAGTTTTACGGATGACCAAGGTTGGTCGGAGTGGACAGATCCGAAACTTATCGAAGGCTGGATCAAGCGCGTCCTGGCAGGGATTAATCCCTTCAATCAGCGGATCAACGACTTCTTCAACAATGCGATCAGCACGGATGTCAGCATCCTGACGCAGGCAGGGACGCGATGGGAGGGAGATATACCTCTCACTCTCGCCAGCGTGAACGACGCGGGATTGATTGAGATTTATGAAACCGTTCTTCGTCGGGCAATCGGTTTCACCATTGACGGTGCGCCCCCCACGGACTACGGCCCTGCCAATGACGCGCTGCTTCTGGCTGCCGGTTATCTCAATGACCTCTATATGGCGCTGGGTAACGAAGCGTTTGCGGATGCCTCGAATCCATTAATCGCACTCGATGTAGATCCAAGCCGCTTGCTGCAGGATCAAGGTCTTCCTTCCTCGATCGGCACGACCATTCAAAACACGGCAACGGCTCGTTTTGCGTTTGAAGGACAAGTTCCGACCCTTTTGGATGAGGAGTTGGTGCTTCTTCGCGGACGCGATGATGCTCTCGTTCCGGGAACGCAGGTGTCACCGGTTTACAATCGAATGTTCTGGAACTTCACGCGTGGCATTGACGCCGGTGAGGTGATCTATGCGCTGAATTACAACATCCGCGAGCAGTCCGGTCCCGATGCCGATGGGGCAATTGATGCGGCGGATGCGGCCCGCCAGTATCCGCAAGGTCATGGTGACGCCTACGGGCACTATCTGACGGCACTGAAGAACTACTACCGCCTTCTCAGCGACGGGGAGTTCACGTGGACGCCGCGGGTCGAGGCCGTCAACATTCTTGGGCAGCCGGTGACAGTCGATTATCAGGACGAGCGACGCCTTGCGAGTGCGGCGGTGGCGTTGGGTAGGTCAGCGTCGAGAATCGTCGATCTTGAGCGCCGGAAACTTACCAATGACCCGAGTGCCGGCTGGAGTGAATTGCGGGATTCGGAGCAAAACTGGGGGACAGAAGATTGGGCCACGCGGTCTGCGCAAGGGAATTACCTGCATTGGGTGATGGTGAACGCACTGCTGCCGGAAGAGGATACAATCAACGAGGGCTTGCAGAAGATCGATCGTCAGAGCGTCCCTGAACTTACAGAACTGACGACACTGGGTGCTGAGATACAAGGTCACATGGATGCGGCAAATCGGCGAACCAACGCGCTGGGATTGGCTGAGAATAGCCTCTTGTTCGACCTGTCGCCGGCAGAACTTGAAGAAGGTTCATCCCACTTCGATCAGATTCTAGATCGTGCCAAGGCAGCATTGAAGAATGCGAGCGAGGCGCATGAAAGGACGATCGCCACCAACAATCTTCTGCGGAGCATCGAGAATCAAGCCGACGACTACAGCTTCACGGTGGCACAGGAAGAGATAGCGCTGGAAAACCGACTATTGGATATCTACGGGCAACCGTATGCCGGAGATATTGGACCGGGAAGAACCTATCCCCAGGACTATGCCGGGCCGGATTTCTTCCGCTTCATGTACATCACCCGGCCCTATGTGTATGATCGCGAGGTTGTCTTTGGTGCGGGTGTCGAGTCGACACGGACCTTCGAGTTACCGGTCAGGCAGGATTTCTACACTCAAGCCATCGTCAACTTCGATGCCTCGACCGGCCAAGCCGAAGATCTCGCCGATGGCTTCATTGCGAGTCCGACAATGAGTTATGATCTGAATTTGAATGACGGTCCCTATCAGATCGCAGAGAACTCTCTTGGTCGGCGCAACTCGACAGGCGAAGTTCAGCGAGCACTGGCAGAGATACTCACCGCCAAGGAAAATCTCTATCTCAAGCTGCGATCGCTGCAATCAGCGAGGGCATCCTTTGAGCGTGAGATCATTCGTTTTCGCGAGGATGTCCGGGGGATCAATCTGAGCACGAGGCTTGAGGCGACGTTTGCGACGACAAAATTGACCATTGAGAAAGTTCTGGGAGGAATCGACCTCGCCAATGAGGTTCTCAATAACACAGAAAAAACATCGGATGAGATTCTTTCAAGCGTCATCGCGGCGATGCCGGATGTATCCGGGTTTTCTAATGATCTAACCTCGGTGGCAGCCGGGTCGCTGATCGCTTCCAAGACGGCTGCAAACACAACTCTGAGTTCCTTCGAAATTGCGAACAAGACCACTCAGTATTTTACAAGTCTTGGATTGGATATTGCAGAGTTGGCCAAAGATGAAGGGATCAAGGCACTCAGCCGTGCGAGCTCGACGCGAACGGCTATCGAGGCCTTGCGGAGTAGCTATCTTGGCGTCTTTAGTTCGGTCCGCGATACCGATCTTGCCCGGATTGAGTTCCAGCGTGCGCTTGAGAGCTATTACAATGTTATCTTCGATGGAGATACAGTTCAGGCTGAGCGAGAAACTTTCCGCAAGCGGGCGGCGGCAGTCATTCAGGGAGCGCGGGTTCGGGACGTGGCCTTCCGGGCCTTCCGCACGGAGTCGCTGGAGCAATACAAGATCCTCTTCGACCAGGCAGCGCGCTACACTTACCTCGCGGCGAAGGCTTATGACTATGAAACAGGTTTACTCGACACTCCGGATGGCCGCGGATTCCTCGCAAAGATTGCCGAGACTCGGGCGCTTGGGCTAGTGAGTGCGGACGGAGAACCGCTCTTCGCGGGTTCCGGGGAGGGCGATCCGGGGTTGTCGAGCCTTTTGGCGCAAATGGAAGCGGATTGGGATGTATTGAAAGGGCGACTTGGCATCAACAATCCCGATCAGTATGGGACACTCTTCAGTCTTCGACGGGAGTTGTTCCAACTGCCCTATCTCGAAGACGGTTCCGAAGAGAGTCACACGGCTTGGCAGGATGCCTTGCGAGCGACGCTCGTGGCGGATCTTCGCGGGGATGCTGCGATTGCGGCTCATGCGTTGCCGGCGGACAATCCTGACAATCTGCCACAGCCAGGTTTTGTCATTCCTTTCCGAACCCTTATTGAGTCCGGGAAAAACTTCTTTGGCAACGAGTTGGTAGCGGGGGACTCCGCGTTTTCCTCATCGAGCTTCGCGACGAAAATCCAATCTGTGGGAATCGTTTTCGATGGATACAAGGGCATCGATCCCTGCGTGGTCTGCAATTTTGGCACACCGGAGCCACCGAATCACAATCACCCCGATGCCTTGAGCGCCACCCCTTACGTTTATCTTCTCCCGGCAGGAGTAGAGAGCATGCGGACGCCGCCGTTGAACGGGACGGAGAGCGTGGTGCGGAGTTGGCAGGTGCACGACCACGCCATGCCTCTACCCTTTGATATTGGGGGCGACGGTTTTGACCAGAGCGCGAGTTTGACGAGTTCATCGAGCCTTACGGAGACGTTTTTCACTCCGCGTAAGCATCAAGCTTTCCGTGCTTTCGATGAGACGGAGTTGTTTTCGCAGCCACTTGCCGACGAGTTCACGAATGAGCGTCTCATCGGTCGTTCGGTGTGGAATTCCGAGTGGAAATTGGTCATTCCCGCGCAGGCGCTGCTTGCCGATCCCGAGGAAGGGATCGAGCGGTTCATCCGAAGTGTGCGGGATATCAAGCTCTTCATCCGCAGCTATTCCTACTCCGGAAATTGAGGTTTTTTCGCTGTAGTGGCGGGTGTTGGCGGTCAAAAAACCACTTTCTCCGATGCGGGGACGGATTATAATCCTCGTTCGCTTTCAACGGCCCCCGCTGAGTAGGAATGCCCCGAGTTTTCATCAAGACATACGGCTGCCAAATGAATGAGCGCGACTCCGAGCAGGTCGCGCGCATGTTCGTCGAACGTGGCTACACGATGACTCCGGAGGAGGACGAGGCCGATGTCATTTTGATCAACACCTGCAGCGTTCGTCATCAGGCGGAACAGAAGGCCATCGGCCGCATGGCGTCGGCATCGAGGCATCGCGGGCGAAATCCAAACGCGGTTTTTGGCTTTCTTGGCTGCATGGCTCAGAGCCGCGGAGAAGAGTTGCTGAAGACGGTTCCTCATCTCGACCTTGTCGCTGGGACGCAGAAATACCATCGCGTGGCCGACCACGTGGATGCCATTCTCAAGGCCAAGTCGGCGCGGCGAATGGACGATCCGCGTTTTTCCATCGTCGATATCGAAGAGGAGGAGGCGTCGCAAAACACGATTCGCGACCACTCCCTCAAGGAAAATCAGTCGTCGGCCTTTGTTTCCATCATGCAGGGGTGCAACATGAAGTGCACGTTTTGCATCGTTCCCTACACGCGCGGTGGCGAGCGGTCGCGGCCGATTGGGGAAATTGTCGACGAAGTGAAGCGTCTTGCCGATCGCGGGGTGAAGGAAGTGACTTTGTTAGGGCAAATCGTGAACCTTTACGGTCGTTATGAGTTCCCGAAGGTGGACAAGAAGAGTCCCTTTGTGCAATTGCTCGAAGCGGTCAACGACGTGGAGGGCATTGAACGTATCCGGTTCACGTCGCCGCATCCGGTTGGATACAAGGCGGATCTGATCGACGCTTTCACCTATTTGCCGAAACTCGCCGAGCATGTGCATCTTCCGTTGCAGAGTGGATCAGACCCCATTCTCCGGGCCATGCATCGTCCGTACAAGGCGGCGAAATTCGAGGAGCTTTGCGCGAAAATTCGCGAGGCGAAGCCGGACATTGCGATCTCGACGGACATTATCGTGGGATTCCCCGGAGAGACGGACGAGCACTATGCGGAGACGAGGGGACTTTGCGAGCGCGTGCAATTTGATCAGGCTTTTGTCTTCCGTTATTCGAAGCGTAAGGACACTCCGGCTGCGGAGATGGATGAGTCCATTCAGCTTCCCGAGAAGGTGAAGGAGGAAAGAAACCAAGACTTGCTGAAGGTCATCGACAGTATATCCGCAAAGAAGAATGCGGCGATGGTGGGGAAAACTGCAGAGGTTCTGTGCGAAGGGCCGAGTAAGCGGAATGAGGCGCGATTGAGCGGTCGCACCCGCACCAACAAGATCGTCATTTTTGAAGGCGACAAGGAGCGATTGACGGGCGAGTTGTTCGACGTTCGCATCCAAGATGCCACCAACTTTACCCTTTATGGAGATCCTGTCCTTCTAGCCGGCTGATGACACGCGCACTTTACGGAGACCTCATCAGTCTGCAGATGGCAGGTATTATTCTGGGCGTCTTGCTCATTGTCGGGCACCTCTTTGCCCTCTTGAAACCGGCGTTTTGCCAGGATTTCCTCAAGCGTTTTCCGCGGCATAAGGAGATTGGGATCGGGCTAATGGCGGTCAATTTTCTGTGGACATACTGGCTCGTGCAAAATGCCGATCTCGGCGAGTTTTACACTTGGAAGAAGGCGCTGACGATCATCGTCCCGGTGGGGTTCTTCCTCGTTATCTTTTTTGTCGACGAGTTTCTGGCGGCGCGAGCGCTGGGTATGTTTGCTCTGCTCCTTGCGTGTCCCTTGCTGGAAGTGGCGTTTCTCAAACTTCCTGTTTCACGTCTGATGATTTCTATCATCTGCTACGTGTGGATTGTGTTAGGTCTTTTCTGGGTGGGAATGCCCTACACGTTGCGCGATCAAATTTCCTGGGTGTCAAAATCGAGTGCACGGTGGAAAGCGCTCGCGGCGGGGGGCGTCGCTTATGGTGTAGCGGTGCTCGTTTGTGCTTTCGCCTTCTGGGGTGGAGAAATCTGATCTGCGGCGAAGATGGGAAAGATCCTCGTCATCCGGGGTGGGGCGCTGGGCGACTTCATCCTGACGCTTCCAACCATCCAACTTTTGCGGGAGGGGCTGCCGAAAAATCACATCGAGATCCTGGGGTATAGACCGATGATTGATCTGGCGGTGGCGGCGGGTCATGCAGATGCGGTGAGATCGATGGAGTATGGGCCACTGTCCGGCTTTTTCGCACCGGGAACGACACTCGATGAGGAACTCTGCGCGTATTTTGAGAGTTTCGATTTAATCGTGAACTATCTCTACGATCCGGATGATTTCTTTCACGAGAATCTGCAGGAAGCCGGCGCGAAAACCGTGTTGCGCGGATTGCATAAACCGGTGGAAGGAGGCGGGCCTGCGGCTGCGCAGTTGGCGGTTCCGTTAGAGCAGCTGGCGCTTTATCTGGACGATCCGGCGCCGGTGATCCGAGTTGCGAAGGGTGGGGGAATCGATGGTCACACGCCGTTGCGAATTGCGATCCACCCGGGAAGCGGAAGCCCGGAAAAGAATTGGTCGATAGAGAATTGGGCAAAGCTTGGATTGCGGTTGGCCAGCGAATTGAAAGAGGTGGAGTTGTTGCTCGTTACAGGGGAGGTGGAAACGGGTGCAACCGGCGAATTGGAGGCGGAGTGGAGCGCTTCAAGTGTCCCGTTTTCAAAGGCAGACCAATGGCCTTTGGAGAAGTTGGCTGGTGCGCTGGAAGACTGCGCGTTGTTTCTCGGTCACGACAGTGGGGTTTCCCATCTTGCGGCGGCATGCGGGTGCCCCTGCGTGTTGCTTTTTGGGCCGACCGACCCCGAGATATGGGCGCCTCGGAATGAACGAGTGACGGTGATTTCGGAGGCGCTTGGCGAAGGTGCGGACACAGCGAATCGAATACTGAAACAGGTGAAGGCACTTCGGGCTTCGCCTGAGTCTTCAACCTAGGAACTTGCGAGACCAATCATTCGAAAACGAGTTGGCTGGAATTCAGGAGTTTTCCATCGAAGTCGAATCCTGTGAACCCCTTTGCCGACTCTGCGAAAAGAAGAATGGCATGAAGATTTTGATCTCTGCCCTTTGTCACGCGGAGTAATACCGTGCGCCGGTCGATGACTTCCCATGTGGTCTCAAGCCCTCGTTTCTCCCAGCCCTCCTGTTTTATGATTCCATTGCTGGCGAAATAGATCTTCTCTTTGTTCGATCCAGACCATTGCCAAGTGGTTCCCTTCAATCCGTCGGCAAGCGAGTATTCAGAAGTGTAAGTCTTCGCCGCTTGAATTTCGTCTCCTATTGCCAGCACTGAGTCGAGATCGCCGGACTTGGTGTAGTTGGTTTTAAGTCTCTCAAGCCTGTTGATGTAGTCGGAAGCCAGCTTTGACTTTCCAGACTCCAGCGACCTTTCGAACTCCTGTTTGATTCTCACCGCATCCGACGGCAAGGAAGGTTCGCTGGCGACCACCACAAGTGGAGCGAGTGCGCCGAGCACCAACACTTTCAGACTTGTTTTGAGATACGGAAGAAACTCGATTTTGTCGTAATGCGCAGGGTTTTTCACCCTGTTACCCTACAGATTGTGCCTGGAACTGTCACTGGGATTCTACAATCCCGGTACCCGCCCGTAGCCGGCGAAGGTGCCTTTGCTGTGTTTGTTCGGGTATTTGAACTCGAAAATATCGACTCCGTTTCCGTGAATGCCGCCGGAGCGACGACTGCTCGCGCCGAACATCATGGGTTTCCCGGTTCGTGAATCGGGCCCGAGGTAAACCATGACATGGGTGATCTTCCGCGGGTTGTTCGAGGAGTAAGTGCCCCGCCAAAACAGAAGATCACCCGGACGAAGACGAGCGTGAACTCTTAATGGAGTGGTCCATCGTGAAACCGAAGTAAGTGTTCCCCGGCGATCAAGCCAGTCCCATTGCGTTTGTGCCGTGCGGGGGACGTCGCTGATCCCGTGTTTAAGCAGCAGATGTTCGATCACTCCGGAGCAATCGAAACCGCCTTTGCGAGGATCGTTGGATCCGAACTGGTAGGTGAGGCCTCGAGTGGACAAGCCGCGACAGTCGGAAAGAAAACTGTCGAGTTTGGACGGCGTGGCCGGACGGATCGTCGGCGGTGTCGGGGAATAGGAAGTGGAAGAGTAAGCAAGCAGCGTGCGGCGAATGACCGGCAGCATCGTCACGGGATCGACGGGAAGGGCCCGGCGAATCGGTTGCTTCCATTCTCTCTCTCCAAGGGAGTGAGGGGGGAGAATTTGCTGTGGAAACGGAACTTGCCGAATTGCTCGACGCACCAGCCGGTCTCTGGGGGAAGCCAAAGACGGAAGGAGGAGAACGACAAACAATAGGAGATGCAAGTGCCTGGGTTGAGGGGAAAGAGGCACCCACTAACATAACAGAAATTATGAAAATTACAAATAATTCACGATCCTCAAAGATCGAGATGCGTGAATTGGCGGGATTCTGTGTCGAAAATCCCGATCGACGGTTCTCCGAATCGCCCCATGATCTCGCCGGGATTGGCCCAGAGAGTGCCGCCGATCTCTTGAGTGTAGCGTTTGTGATCGTGCCCACTGAAGACGGCGTCGTAGGCGCCGGACTCGGCGAGTCGGCGCGAGATGTCGGGGTAGTGGTTCAGTGCGATTTTGCAGCCGTCGATTTCGAGTTCGGCAAGTTGGCCGTGGAGAGTGACGTGGTCGAATTGGGCGGCGACTTGCGAGAGGAGGAATTGGTCGCCGTCGTTGTTGCCAAAGACCGCGTCGATCGGACCGGAGAAACCTTCAGCGATCGCCGCGAGTGAGAATGGAGCGCAAAAGTCGCCGAGGAAGAGGAGGTGGGATGCGTTGTTTTCGTGCGCAAGGGCGAGAGCGCGATCGAGGTTTGCAAGATGGTCGTGGCTGTCGCTGAGGATGGCGAGTTTCATCGAATCATCTTATCTAGATTTGATGGCGACGAAATCGGATTCATGGATGGTGCAGAAGACAGCGGACCGCGGATGTCCACATCCGCACATTGCGCGACGCGAAGCGCGACTTTTTGGGATCGCGGGTAAATGGGCTGTTGGAACTCGCCCCGGAGAATAAGTGCCTCCCTTCGGTCGGTGGCTTTCGGTGCGGGTGTGGACACCCGCGGTCCGTCGCAGACCCGACCTCAGGTTTTTCGGACGTAGCCTTAGAACAACAGCGCGGCGATATCCGCGTCGGAGAGGAGTGTGGCGTCTTGGACGGCCACGAGGTTGTCGATGAATTCGATCGACTGGTATTCGTTGTCCAGTGTCTCGATGGGTTCTTCTTCAAGAGCCTCAAGTTGGACGATAACCGCGTCCGGCACTTCCTCGATGGGCGCGGCGGCGGGCACATCCACATCGGCGACTTGTCCGGCTGAAGAAGTCGAATCCTGAACCAACTGCGAGACCGCAAACGCGGAGATGGCCAGAATGCAGGCCGCGGCCGCGAGGCGCGGACCGGTCACAAACGATCCCAGCGTTGCCATGAAACGGTCGAGACCGTTCCGATTTTCCTCAAGGCGCCGGGCCTCGCGGACGGTCTTCTTGGCAAAAAACGGGTCCACCTCCACGGAACGGGATTTTCCGAGAAGCTTCCAAACGGGATCGTTTTGTTCGTCTTGGTGCATTGTTCACCTCATGAAACCACCGCGGGGAGGGATGGTTTCGTCGGAATTCACGATTTTCCCCTATTCCGCGGTTATCCGATCACGGCCGGGGCTTCGAGGAAGCCTTCAAGCCTCCGAATCCGGGTCGGATGGCGCAATTTGCGAAGAGCCTTGGCCTCAATTTGCCGGATGCGTTCTCGGGTGACTTCGAACTGGCGGCCGACCTCCTCGAGCGTGCGGCTGTAGCCGTCGATGAGGCCGAAGCGCTGTTCGAGGACTCGACGTTCGCGATCCGAAAGCGTGTCGAGCACTTCTTTGATCTTGTCCTTGAGGATGCTGAAGCTCGTGATGTCGCTCGGGTTTTCCGCGCCCTTGTCTTCGATGAAGTCTCCGAAGCTCGTCTCTTCACCTTCGCCGACGGGTGCCTGCAGCGAGATGGGTTGCTGCGCCATCTTCAAGACGGACTGCACGCGTTGCGCGGGAAGGTGGATTTCTTCGGCAATTTCTTCGGGGGTGGGTTCGCGACCGAACTCCTGCACGAGTTGTTTTTGCACGCGCATGAGCTTGTTGATCGTCTCGATCATGTGCACGGGAATGCGGATCGTTCTCGCCTGGTCCGCGATGGAGCGGGTGATGGCCTGACGGATCCACCACGTCGCGTAGGTGGAAAACTTGTAGCCTCGCTGGTATTCAAATTTCTCGACGGCCTTCATGAGGCCGACATTGCCTTCCTGGATGAGGTCGAGGAAAGCGAGACCGCGGTTCGTGTATTTTTTGGCGATGGAAATGACGAGGCGAAGGTTGGCTTCGATCATCTCGGTCTTGGCTTTGACGCCTTTCTCAATCCACGACCGGAGTTCCTTATGGGCCTTGGCAAAGTCGGCAGCGCTGTGCCAGCAATGCACCTCATGTTCAGCCAGTTGTGCGGCGGCATCTTTGGATCTGCTCTTTCTCAAACGCTGCATATCGGCGGCAGAATTCGCGGTGGCGAGAATGTATTCCTCGATGATGACCGGCTTGAAATGGAACTTCGGATAAACGCGCGCGAGCGACTTCAGAATCTTTTCAAAGTCTTCTTCCAGCTTCGCTTTGCCGCGAGGTTTTGGCCTGTTGAGCTTGGCGAAAATAGCATCGCCTTCCGCGCGCAGTTCACCGACACGGCGAATGTGGCGCGCGATGGCCTTCAAATACTTCTGCCGACTTTCGACGGCTTTGTCGATGACGACTCGGTCAAAGCGGTCCTTGCCTTCCAGCAAGCGTGATCCCGTTTCGATGAAGGCGTCGGCGGTGAGTCCGAGGCGGAAGAGAAGATTACGAGACTGGACGTTCGATTCTTCAATGCGTTTGGAAATCGTGACCTCCTCTTCCCGCGTGAGGAGTGGAGTTTGTCCCATCTCGCGCAAATACATGCGAACGGGATCATCAAGGGCGTCGAGCTTTTCTTCCTTGGCCGGTGCGGGATTGACGACGACGCGCTCCGATTCCTCTTCCTTCGTCTTCGCGGTTCTTTCCCGGTCGAGGGCTCCGACTTGAGAGGCGTCGATGATCCGGAATTCCATGCTTTGTAGCCGGAGAATCAGTTGTTCAAGAAGTTCCGGGTCATTCGTTCCGGCCGGGAGAGATTCGTTGATGTCGTCGTAGGTAATATGCTCCTGCTCCTTGGCGAGCTTGATCAGACCGCGGATTTTTTCCTGCATCTCCGGCGTCTTGAGAAGTTCAGATCCTTCTGAATCGTCTTTGAAGCGTGCGGCTGGCGAAGTGGTGGTTTTGCTAGCAGAGGCTTCCTTTCGCGGACGTCCACGGGGGCGGCGAATTATTGGATCGCCGTCGATGCCATTTTCGGCAAGGATGCGGGCACGCAGTTCCTCTTCTTCCAAAGAAGGTCGCCCTCGGCGTCTCTTGGGGAGTTCAAGAAAGCCCTTTACGGTCATGACGCGTTCCATCTCGATCTCGATGATCTCACCTTCACGGTGGAGGCGATAGATGGACGGCCGGTTAGAATTGCTTTTTGTTTTGGTCGAGGTTTCCTGGCTCACTGTGGATTGAGGGTTTGCTGAAGTTGAGGGGGGGTGGGGTCAGTGCATCAGGGGTCGGCGACGCAGGGGGATCGACGGTCTGGTCAAACCGCAGATCCGGGGAAAACGAGAAAAAGCTGGGCTCGTGGGAGCGAATCGCGCAGGCGGAAAATGAGCGATGCCTGCGCAGCCGCGGGACGGCTCTGGTCAAGAACCGGAGGTGTGTTGCGCTCCTCTTACGGCAGTAGTCCATTGGGTTCCAAAGACTATGGAGAGCCGAATAATTATAAGGTTATTACCCAGCCCTAGGGGAAAGTGCTACAGCTGTGATTTGCGGTCAACAATTTCCTTGTTTGTTTCCCAAATCTGTGACGTTAGCGCGAGGATCTCGGCATTTTCTAGTGTCTTGTCGCGAAGTTTGCTCTGGGCGGTCTGAAGTTGGAGTTCGAGGCGCTGGATGGAGAGCTTGGCCAGCGCGCGACGAGCGTCATCAAGTCCCTGACCAGGAGAACGTTCGATAAGCAGGGTCGAGGCAAGCGCAGTTTCGGGACCAGTTAGGGAATCTAGGAAGCCGTTGACCGACGCGGGGGTTTCAGGATCGAACTGGCCCTGCCATACTTTCGCGAGGAACTCACTTTCGGGGACTTCTTTGAGGACCGCCGCTTCTTCGCGGTTCTCGTCGAGCCATCGCTTCGTCGCGGAATCTGTCAGAGCGAGTTTGCACAAGAGAAGGACTGTCTTGTTTTCGATTTTCAGCGGAGCAATCGTTTCACCTTCGTCTTTCTCCTCGCGTGAATTGTTGTTCGTCGGCCGGATGCGTAAGTTGGAAACACGCTTCAAAATTTCTTCGGCGGATGTGCCAAGTCGGGTGGCGACATTGTGAACGACGGCGTCGCGGGCAACGGGATCCGTGAGACGGGCGATCGACTCCGCCATCTCGTTGGCAAAGCGAACCCGATCACTGGCGGAAGTGAGATCGAAACTCGCGGACATGCGGTCAATTTTGAAATCGTGGTGGGGTTTGGCCTCTGAAAGAAGGGTGCGAAACTCCTCGAGCCTCCCGGCACGGATGAGCGAATCCGGATCTTCTCCGGTCGGCATGTCGACGCAGCGGACCTCGAAGTTTTGCGGGGCGAGGACGGCGAAGGTCTTGTCGGCGGCGTTGAGTCCGGCATTGTCGGCGTCGAAGCACAAAACGCATTCGCTCGTGAAGCGCTTCAACACGGCGGCGTGGTCTTCGGTGAAGGCAGTGCCCATGGGGGCAATGACGTTTTCGATGCCGTGTTCGAAGCAAGTGATGAGATCGATCTGGCCTTCGCAAACGATGGCGTGCTTGGCTTTGATGATCGGTTGGCGGGTTTTGTCGAAGCCGAAGAAGGTTTTCTTTTTCAGGAAGACCGGCGACTCGCGGGAGTTGATGTATTTGGCGGCTTTTGCTTCCGGGTCGAGGAGTCGCGCGCTGAAGGCGATGACTTCGTTTTGCTCATTGGCGACGGGAAACATGATGCGACCGGTGAAGAAAGCGTAGAGGCCGGCTTGTGGTTGGTCGGGATTCCGCATGCCGGCGAGACCGCTCGCCGCCAAGGCCTTTCCCGAAAACTTCCGCTCTCGAGCCCAATCGAGAAACGAATCGCCACTCTGCGGCGCGTAGCCAATCCACCACCGCTCGGCAATGTCCCGATCGATTCCTCGTCCCTTGAGGTATGCACGAGCTGAGTAACCCTCGGGTCCCTTCATCGTGAAGAGTTGCTTTTGAAACCATTTCGCGGCCTCGCGTTGCACCTCGAGGATTTGGTCGCGGAGTTTCAGGCGTGCGATGGACGCCGCATCCATCGCTTCCTCCTGCACCGTGATGCCGACTCTTTGGGCGAGACGCCGGACGGCCTCGCTGAAATCGACCTTTTCATACTCGCGGACGAAGGTGATGGCGTCGCCGCCCATGCCGCATCCGAAGCATTTGAAGATCTGGCGGCCCGGATTCACGTTGAAGGAGGGGGTGCTTTCGTTGTGAAAGGGGCAGAGGGCCTTGTACATCGTTCCGGCGCGCTTGAGCGGGAAATAGCTCTCGATGAGATCCACGATGTCGGTGGCCTCAAGAACAGCGTGCTTGGTTTCTTCGGAGATCAGTCCCATATTCCGTTCGTATCTTGGAATGGAGCCTACGGTTCCGCACCGAGAAATATGAATCGAGTTATGGAAAGGATTTCGCGCACACTTTTTTGGATATTGGCAATGGCCGCCATTGCCCCGGCACAGGCTGCCCTCGGCTCGTTGGCTGGAAAATCCGTGGTAATCGAGGTCGGCGAGTATGCCTTCACCCGTTACGCGGAAACGAAATGGATCTTGGAGACGCTCGAGCTGGCGGAGAAAGATGGTGCCGCCAGCGTCGTTTTTGACATCTCGACGACCGGTGGTTTGGCGAGGCCGACTTTTGAGATGATCGAAAAAGTGACCGCGATGGGGATCCCGACCATTGCCGTCGTTGACGAACAGGCGGCTGGTCCGGGAGCGCTACTGGCGCTGGCGGCGGACAACCTTGTCCTTGGACGCGGTGCCGACTTGGGTGGAGAAATCGCGGAGTTCGAGTGGAGGGAGAAGAAGGATGAATTGCCTCCACGTCTCGTGGATCGCAGTTGGAACGATGAAATGGATTCGATTCTCAAAGCGTTCGAACCACGGCAGAGGCCGGTCTCGGTGATCCGGGGGCTAGTCGATCCGCGAGCTGAAGTCCGCATCAATGGGAAGTTGGTTGCCGGTGAAAGCGACACGCTACTGCTCGAAAGAGAAATGTTTGCCGGTCCTTTTGAAGGAGATGGAGTCATTGAGTTGTTGGACGCGAAAGATATTGAAGGGGCTTTGGAAGGTTTGAAAATCGACGGGGATTTACAGAAGCTTCACTGGGAAAAACCGGCTGAAGAAGAGGTGGTGGAAGAGTCTCCGGTGGAGGATGAAGATCCAGTGGAAGTCGTTGTAAATGAGGGTGAAACGGGTGATATTGCCGAAGCAGAGGCGGAGGAAGAGGCATTCGGGAAAACGCGAACCGAGAACTACGAAGGCCGCGTAGTTGTTATCGATATTGGAGATGAAACGCTCATCCGCGGGTCGAAGTTTGATTTTCTCCAGAGAGTCATCAAGAAGGCTGACGAAGATGGAGCGGAGGCCATCATCTTTGAGATGAATACCCCCGGAGGTCTGGCGTGGGATACTGCCGAGGTCATGATGAAGGATTTGTCGGACGTCAAGATCCCAACTTACACGTTCATCAATCCAAGCGCGGTTTCTGCTGGTTCGTTAATCGCGGTCGCGACGGATCACATCTACATGCATCGCCCGAGCAATATTGGATCGGCTGGGATCGTCACGGCCATGGGTGACTTGGAAGGGACGATGAAACAAAAAGCAGAGTCGCTGTTTAAATCTGTGGGACGAGGAGTAGCGCGTGCGAAGGGACATCCAGAGGATGTGGTTGAGGCGTTCATCGTTCCCGAAAAGGAAGTGAAGCGCGAGGTACCCTTCATCTCATCGAGAGGGTTTATGGCGCCGAAGGAACTGGTGATTTCTCCCGAGGGCGAGATGCTGAACCTCGACGCGGATCAGGCGAGCCAGTTGATTGACGGAAAGCCGCTGCTGGCAAAAGGGATCGCGCAAACCGTTGAGGAGGTTATTGAAAAAGAGGGTCTGAAAGGCGAAATCATCCGTGCGGAACCCCTTGGTTTTGAGATGGTAGGGGACTGGCTCGTCAAGATGTCCGGGTGGCTGTTAATCTTCGGAATCGCGGGAGCCTACATGGAGTTGAAAGCGCCAGGATTCGGATTGCCTGGGGCGATTTCTCTTCTCTGCTTCGGGCTGTTTTTCTTCGGAAACAACGTGGCAGGAAATCTTGCCGGATATGAAGCCATCGGAATTCTCGTCTTGGGAATCATACTCGTGATCGTTGAATTCTATGTGTTTCCCGGTTTGCTAATTCCCGGTTTGCTTGGCTTTCTTCTCATCATTGGTTCTCTCGTTTACTCGATGATCGGGAGGTTTGATTTGCAGGGAGAATCCGGGACGTTCGAGATTGGAAACCTTGGAGAGGCATTGAGAGATCCATTGATGACAATGACTTGGGCACTGGGGGGTGCGGTGGTGTTAATTCTAATGCTTCTCCGATTTCTGCCCAGCTCTCCAATGTTTAAGTGGGCATCGCTCAACGAGGCTCTTCCATCAGGAGCGTCCATTGGGCAAAGCGAGGGAACTACCGAAAACGGAAATGTAGAAGTCGAGTTGGAAGGCGTTGCGATGACCGATTTACGGCCAGCAGGGAAGGCTCAATTTGGAAACGACGTCCGAGATGTCGTGACTGGTGGGGAGTTCATCGAATCTGGAACGAAAGTTCGAGTGGTTAAACAGAGCGGTCTTCGAACGGTCGTTGAAGAACTTGTATGATATTCACGCTCAACGGGAAAGAGACGAACGAGCATCAAAGCGGTTTAAGCGTCGGAAGTCTTTTGGACGCGCTGGGTTTCGGCGGGAAGCCAGTCCTCGTCGAACTGGACGGAGTGGCGCTCTTTCCGAGAGAGTTTGAATCCACGGAGATCGTTGATGGCGCCAAGGTCGAAGTGATCCAGATCGCCGCCGGTGGCTGATCACGAAATCTAGCTTGCAGGAGTCCGGCAGGTAAGAAATCTCTCGATGTCTGCAAAGTCGCGATGGGTCTCGATACTCTGGTAGCCTGCGGCTTCAAGATTATGGCGCAACGGTGCCGCTTGGGCGACGCCGATCTCGAGCCCGATCCAGGCGTCCGGGGCACAGAAGGGAATTGCATCTTTAATGAATCGACGAATGACGGCCATCCCTTCCTCGTCGGCGAAGAGTGCCATCTCGGGGTCATGCCCGACCTCGCGGCTCAGTGATTCGCGGTCCGACTCAGGAACGTAAGGAAGGTTGGCGAGAAGGAAATCGAACTTGCCTTCCAGATTCGAAAAGAGGTCGGACTCGACGAAAGAAATCTTCGAAGTGTCCACTTCCAGAGAGGTGGCATTCTCGTTGGCGAGAGCCAGCGCATCGGCGGAGCGGTCGGCGAGGATGACTTCGGTTTCGTTCGGTCCATCGAGGGACAGGGTAAGACCGATGACGCCGGTGCCGGTCCCCATGTCGAGCACTCTCGCGGGAGATTCACGCTGAACGAGTTGCTCCAAGGCAAGGGTGACGAGTTGTTCCGTTTCTGGCCTTGGAACGAGCGCGCGTGGGTCGCATTTGAATTCCCGGCCAAGGAAGTCGACGGAACCCAACAGGTGCTGGAGGGGCTCACCTTCGCTGCGGCGTTTGGTCAGGTCGCGCAAGGGAGCAAGCGATTCCTCGGTGAGCGGTCGATCAAAGTCGAGGTAGAGGTCCATGCGTTTGCAGTCGAGGACATGGGAGAGTAGGTGCTCCATGTTGAGGCGCGCACTGTCAACGCCGTGCTTTTCGAGATAGCTCGTTCCTCCCTGAATCGTTTCGAGGACGGTTTTCATCGATGGTCGTGCCTTACGAATTCAATTCCGCCATGCGTTCCTCAATCTCGCGCGACTGCAGCGTTTCCATGAACTCCTCAAGTTGACCGTCGAGGATCCCGGTGAGGTTGTGTGAGGTGAGGCCGATGCGATGATCTGTGACGCGGCTTTGCGGAAAGTTGTAGGTCCGGATCTTTTCTTCGCGACCGCCGCTGCCGATGAGACTGCGACGTTGCTCGGAATACTTTGCCGCTTCCTCCTGTTTGCGTTTTTCGTACAGTTTTGCGCGAAGGATGGAGAGAGCTTTTTCCTTGTTCTTGCCTTGGCTTCGACCGTCCTGGCAGCGGACCATGATTCCAGTGGGGATGTGCAGAACCTGCACGGCGGAGTCGGTGGTGTTGACGTGCTGACCGCCAGGACCGCCGGCGCGGCAGGCTTCGATGCGGAGTTCATCCTGCTTCAATTCCACGTCCACTTCTTCCGCCTCAGGGAGCACAGCAACGGTGGCGGTGGAGGTGTGGATGCGCCCCTGTGTTTCGGTGGCGGGGACGCGTTGGACGCGGTGAACGCCGCTTTCATACTTGAGGAAGCGGAAAACTTCGTCGCCGGAGACTTTGACGGTCACTTCCTTGAACCCACCGACTTCCGACGGGCTGGACTCGAGCGGTTCGACCTTCCAGCCAGTGGTTTCTCCGTAGCGTTGATACATACGGAGGAGATCGCCGGCAAAGAGGGAAGCTTCGTCGCCGCCGGTGCCGGCACGGATTTCGACGATGGCGTCGCGAGACTCGGCTTCGTCGCGGGGAAGGAGCGCGTATTGAATTTCGAGCTGGAGCTTCTCGATTCTCGCTTCCAACTCCGGGATCTCTTCTTCGGCCAAGGCGGCCATTTCCTCGTCGTCGCTGGTGGCGAGTTCGCGATTATCTTCGAGCTGTCGGGAGGCATTGCTAAATTCCTCCCAGTTGGTGAGAAGATCTTTGATACGAGTGTACTCTTGCGAGAGTTCGGCAGCTTTCTTCTGGTCGTTGAAAAAGTCGTCCTTCGACATCACTGACTCGAGTTCAGTGAATCGTTCACGCTTTTTTTCGACGAACGGGGTGAAGTCCATGCAATCAGGTAAAAGAAAACGGCGCTGCCCATTGCGGAGTCAGCACCGTTCGGAAAATGAAGAATCGGGGATAGAGAGCTAAGAAGCAGCCTTGGTCTCAGACAGCTTTGGAGCTTTGCGTCGTGCCGCCTTGCCGCCGTAGCGTTTGGAGAATTTCTCGACACGTCCTGCGGTATCGACGAAGCGCTGCTCGCCCGTGAAGTATGGGTGGCACTGGGCACAGATTCCGATTTTGACGTTTTCGACAGTGGAACGTGTCTCAAAAACGGAGCCACAGGTGCAGGTGATGGTGGTCGCCTTGTATTCGGGATGGAGTTCCTTTTTCATCGGTTTTGCGCGTGAGCTGGTAGAATTCGTGGCCGACTAGGTCCAGGCGGCTCTCGCCGGGACGTCTTTTCAGCCGGGCAGGCAAATTAGCGGGGGTGAGGCCGTCCCGCAAGTGATTTCAAGGGCGCAAAAGGCTTGCTCTTCCCCGCCGGAGGGGGAAAATGCGGCGAAACAGTAATCCATGAAAACCGTCCTCTCCCTTTTTGGAATCCTCAGCCTCTCCCTCGCTTCCACCGCGCTTGCTGAGGACGGCTTCGTCCAGATTTTCAACGGCGAGGACCTCACGGGATGGAAAGTGAACAAGGAGAACCCGGATTCCGTTTCGGTGAAGGATGGCGTGATGGTGGTGGCCGGGCCGCGGACTCATGTTTTCTATGACGGGGCGGTTGGAGATCACGATTTCAAGAATTTCGAATTCAAGTGCAAGGTGAAGACGACGCCGGGATCGAACTCCGGGATTTATTTCCACACCGAGTACCAGGATTCGGGTTGGCCGGACAAGGGTTACGAGGCGCAGGTGAACAACACCCATAAAGACCCTCGCAAAACAGCCAGTCTTTACGCGGTGGAAGACAACCACGAAGCACCGGTGAAAGACGACGAGTGGTTCGATTACCACATCAAGGTGGAAGGCAAGCGCATCACACTTTCCATCAATGGCAAAGTCATCATCGATTTCACGGAAAGCGATGACAACATGGGGCACCTCAAGAAGATGCCCGGTCGCAAACTTTCCAGCGGGACGATCGCGTTCCAAGCGCACGACCCGGATAGCGCTGCTTACTACAAGGACATTTACCTGAAGGTGAATGACTGATTGAGTTTCCACTGACAGAACAATGAAAGAATCGGCGCGTCGACGGTTCATGAGCGGAGCGTTGCTCGTGATCGCGCTTGTATTGGGATTGGGCGCGATGGAAGTCTGGCGGGAAAAGCGTCTGGGGATGCTGAGTTCTTCGCAGGGAGAAAACGAGAGCGCGATCGAGGATGGGTCAGCGGCTTCTAACCAGAAATTGGAAGATTCCCCGACAAAAACTTCCCCGAGCCCGTCCAAGAACAGGGTCATCGCCAACGTCGAATCATGGAGTTTTTCAGGGGATTCGCCGCATGGTATTGAGTCTGGATTCTTGAAGGACCTGTTGTTGGCGCGGGGAACGGCGCTTGTTGCTGGAGAGCGAGATCTTGCGTCAGTGGTCAGTATCGAAGAGGCCGAATCGGTGCGAAGAGAGGCAGATTTGGCCCAGGATATGGAAATCGATTCCCGCCAGAACTCGGTAATTGAAAGGGGTGACGAATTGCAGTTTGAAGACCGATTCACCATGACACTGCAGCCCGGCAGCAGTGGATTGATCGAGATCCAATTGGGAGATCAAGTTCAGTCGTGCCGCAATGGTCATACAGTGGTTGTGATAGAGCGATCCGCCACCGATGATGCGATCAAGATTCATCTCATCGAGGCAACACTCACCCAGTAACGTGAGGAATCCGCTGGATCGTCCCGTCGAGTTTGTCCTGCGATTATTTCTGGGCGGGGTTTTCGTCACGTTGGGTGTGAGCAAGATCATGGACCCGATCGCGTTTGAGAAAGCGATTCGGAATTACCAACTACTGGTCGATCCGTGGCCGGCGTGGACAGCGCTTTGCCTGCCGTGGCTTGAGGTTTTCGCAGGAATTGCGATTATCCTCCGTATTGCTTACCCGGGTGGACTTCTTGTGATCACCGGAAGCCTCCTCGCATTCATCGGGGCCGTTATCTCGCTCATTGTCCGCAAAATCGACGCAAGTTGCGGATGCTACGGAAAGCTCGGCGAAGCGCCTTTGGCCGCGACTTTGACAATTCAGGGATTCCTGTTGGCCATAGCCTTTTGGTTGGGATGGCGGCTTTGCCGAGAGGATTTCAAAGGGAAGGATGTCTTGTCCTGAATCTATTCTCCGCGTCGGTCAGGTGACTCCGCATTGGTTCGATGTCGATGACGTGATGCAATTTGATTCTTCCCGCATCCCTCCAGGATGCATTCCACGTTCGACAACCAACCCGGTGGTGTTACCAACGGCTATAGTTCAGAAAGCCTCCGGCTTAAGGCGTCCTTTTCAGCAGGATCTGATCTCAGAGGAAGGGGTTTCAAATGTCTCTCTTAATAGAATCCTCTGTGCCCTCAGTGCCTCTGTGCGAGCCCTCGAAGTTCAATCCGGTCTCACCTTCCGTTGTCATCGATCACTTCGATGGAGTTCACTGATGTGCCAAAAACGACCTCTAAAGCGGGGTCTTGATCTTGCAAGCGCGCAGGGCGCACCACCCGCGGGAGGCTTCGAAAAAGCAAAAGGCAGCGCTGAGCAGGAAGATTAGCGCAAGCCACCAGAGATCGGTGGAGAAGAAAATCACGACGGCGGGAATGAGGGTCAGAACGCCCATGACCGCGCGGAAAATCCGCCCTTTCTGGTCGATGTTTTGATCCCAAAATCCCATGAACTACCGCTATTCGACCTGTGTGGAGGTTGCAATCGCTGAAGTTTCCTGATTTTGCGCGTTGCTCGGATTTTTCTAAATCTGGCTAACAAATTGATTTACAAAGCTTTGTGTGGGTCTGGGA
>JBCCWV010000076.1:0-22210 GCA_039192745.1 Verrucomicrobiota bacterium
CTGATCGGATTGCCGCTCCTAGCCCTAATCCTTTGGCTCTTTGAATCCGTCGAAAACGCGTGGCTCTGGGCATGGATCGCCGTCACCGCCTTCATGCTTCTCATGGTTTACCTCGCTCCACGCTTCATCATGCCGCTCTACAACAAGTTCACGCCTCTTGAAGACGAGGACTTGAAGGCGGAAATCGCGAAGATGGCGGAGAAGTGCGAATTCCCCCTCCAGGAAGTGCAGATCATGGACGGCTCGAAACGTTCGGCAAAGTCCAACGCGTTCTTCACCGGCTTCGGAAAGAACCGGAAAATCGCCCTCTTCGACACACTCGTCGAAAAACACACCCACCCGGAACTCGTCGCCGTCCTCGCGCACGAAATCGGACACTTCAAACGCAAGCACATCATCCAGGGCATTGCCCTCAGCATCCTCCAAGTCGGCATCATCTTTTTCCTCCTCGGTCTATTCGTCAATAACGACGGTCTCTGCCGCGCCTTTGGGGTCGAGCAAACCTCTATCTACGCCACTTTCGTTTTCTTCCTCATGCTCTACAAACCGATTGGAAAGGTGTTGAGCATCTGCATGTCGATCCTCAGCCGGAAGAACGAATTCGAGGCCGATGCGTATGCCGCAGACGTCACCGGCTCTCCCGAATCACTGGTCACCGCGCTGAAAAAACTTTCCTCCGACAATCTTTCCAACCTCACCCCCCACCCATTCTACGTTTTCATGAACTACTCGCACCCACCGATGACGGAGCGTCTTGCTGCGCTTGAGCAGGCGTGAAACGCAATCACTCGAAGGCGGCTTCAAGCAACTCCGGCTGCGACGTCATCTCACTCGCAATGCGTTTGTCCAGTGCGACGACACCACCGCGGTCATGCACAACACGGCGCCACTCCTTGGCTGACCAGTATTCAGCGGTCCAACCCTGCCGCCGACGGAAATAGATGCCATCGTGATCAAAGAGGAAGTTCGGATAGTAGTCTTTCGCGACAGAAAGGAGTTCCGGCAACCGATGGCGTCCGGCGGATGCTGTCGTCGTTTCCAAAATGTGTTCCTTCCCATCGATTTTCGCAACGACCCACGCGTGTCCACCCGCCTCGCGGTGTTCTCCGACCGCCACCCGTGCTTCGATCCCTCGCGACAGGAGCCAATCACACAATAGAATCGAGGTGTCCTCGCAATCGCCGTTACCAAACCGCACTGTCTCGCGCGATGTTTGCCACGCATCCTCCTGGCCGTCCGGTGTGTATTTGTCTTTCACGTAATTGCAGTGGCGCCCCACCGCCGCCCAGATGTCGATGACTTCATCCTGCACCACACGATCGACCGCATACGCCGACGGTGGCTCGAAGGCACGCAATAGATCGTTGACCCGCGCGTAGCTCCCATCCACCCGCATCGCGAGCAAATCATAGTCGCGGTCGCAGTGCGGACAGGTTAAGACCACCGCCCGATTGGCACGAACAATTTTCCCGGTATGTCCTTCCCCGCAAAGAACACATTGGTTGAAGAATTCCCTACCATTGTCCGAGAGCATTTCCGGTGAGAACCGCGGGAGTCGCCTCGCCGTGATGACGAGACTCTGCAAGGTTCCCGATTTCTTGAAATGCACAAAACTGGCCAGGTGGGTGGTCTCTTCCTTCAAAATCGAGTCCTGACCGATCAACGCCTCTTCCAGCAACCTTCCTCATTACGCGCTTGTATCACACTGGCAGAGAGAGAAAGCAGTGAGGGATCCTTTTCCGAGAGCTTCTCGAGAATCTTCTCCGTATCCGGAAACTCGCCGGAATCATACAAGCCTTCAATCCAAGATTCGACGGCCACGTCCCGTTGCAACTTCTCCAAACCGATCGCAACACGCTGCTCGTTCAATGACTCGCCGATCTGTGCGGCAAGCGCGACCCGATCCGGCGCGACTTCCAGCTGTCGCTGGACCCACGAGTGGCCCCCGAAGGCGATAAAGCCTGTCATAAGCGCGATGACTGCAAGCACAGCCACCATGATATGGCGGTAAAGGGTCAAGGTCTGTAATGCAACGGGAAGGGTTATGGAAATTATAAGGGGCATGCGAAAGTGATTCAATGAATTTTTATAATTTCCATAATTTAAGGAATCTAAAGCTTCGGAATACAGCTCTATAGCGTTGCCTATTAACGCCTTACCGAATCCACCCTTCTCCGCGCCGTTCTTCCGCAATCATCATCTTTCCTTGATTCCTTCACGGAATGCACCCTGAATAGCGCCGTGGCGGATGAGCGCGAAAACCGATCCTACCCGACTCCGTTTCAACGTCGGATGCTCTGGATGGCGGTTACCGGGATTGCCATTGCGGTCGTGGGAGCCTTGGCCGTTTGGGCGTTGCTCCTCTTCGGTAGGATGCTCAGTTTCCTCCAACCCGTCCTTGTTCCCCTCGCCCTCGCCGCCATCCTCGCCTACCTTCTTGAGCCCGTCGTCAATCGACTCAAGGACTCTTCCTTCCTCGGTAGAAAAATCTCGCGAACCACCGCCGTCGCCTTCGTTTACGGCTTAGTCACCATCACCTTTGTGGTCGGTGCTCTCACCGTCCTTCCCACAATGATCAAGAAGGTCACGACCTTCGTGGATAACCGGGAATTCTACATCGAACGAACCCAGGTTTGGGCGGAAACGAATGTTCTGCAGTTGGAGAAGATGCTGAACATCGGACGAAACCGAGACAAAGAGTCCACCGAAGCTTCCACTGAAAGTGCCCGTGAAGGCGAGTCCGCCGACGGTGACAAAGTCGATTCAGAAAGCGCACCAACGGCCACGGAAGAAACACCGCTCGATTCAGAGATACCCAATATTAGCGACGGCGAATCAAAGCTCGCTTCCGAAGTAGCTTCTTCGATTGCGGATGACACGGCTCTCCCCGACGTCGCTGAGGAGTCTCTCGATGACTCCTCGATTTTCCGCTACGCGATGGACAAGCTGAAAAGCGAAGAAACCATCGACGGCATACTCGCGTTTTTAAACCAAGCGTTTCAGGGCTTTCTCGGGACTCTCGGTTATGTGGTCGGGTTCTTTCTTGTTCCGGTGTATCTCTTTTTCTTCCTGAATGACACAGCACTGCTGCGGGACAAATGGACTGACTGGATTCCACTGCGAAGTTCCGACTTCAAAGATGAGGTCATCTCCGTCCTGCGCGAGATCAATGGCTACCTCGTCGCCTTTTTCCGCGGACAGGTCATCGTCAGCTTTATCGACGGCGCGTTGACCGGGATCGCCCTTCTCTTTCTTGGCCTTGAGGGTGCATTGATCATCGGACTGTTCCTCGCCATTCTCGGCGTCATTCCTTTCGTTGGCATCATCCTGACCATGATTCCGGCCGTCTTGCTCGCCATCGCCCAATTCGGCACCCTGCACCATCCGATTATCGTGGTCATTATTTTCATCGTCGTGCAGCAGATCGACGGCTTTTTCATCCAGCCAAAGATCGTCGGTGAGGCCGTTGGCCTGCATCCGATGACGGTGATCTTTTCCATCGTTTTCTGGAGTTTGATCATCGGCGGTCTCCTCGGCGCACTCATGGCTGTCCCCCTCACCGCCGCCGTGAAGGTCCTTTTCCAGCGCTACATTTGGGAACCGCGGGTCAATCCGAATCACAAAGACCCCGAACCCGCTCCTGCTTAGACAACAAGCCGCCCGGGCATCGCTAGTTGGCAAAGATGGGAACCCTCCATTGACAAACCCGGAGCGTTGACCCACCAGAGAAGCGCGCATGTCCATCAACACGACCGAACTTTCCGCCCGAATCCAGCAATCCGGCCAATGGATTCAGCCCCTGCGATCCGAGCTAAAGAAGGTGATCATCGGCCAGGAAGGTCTCGTCGACCGTCTTCTCATCGCCATGCTCACCAACGGGCACGTCTTGCTCGAAGGAGTTCCCGGCCTCGCAAAAACCCTCACCATCAAGTCGCTTGCCGCCACCCTTTCCGCGACTTTCAAACGCATTCAGTTCACGCCCGACCTCCTTCCTGCCGACGTCATCGGCACCCTCATCTACAATCCGCGGGACGGATCATTCTCAGAGAAACTCGGGCCAGTTTTTGCCAACCTCGTCCTCGCCGATGAGATCAACCGTGCACCGGCAAAAGTACAAAGCGCTCTTCTCGAAGCCATGCAGGAACGCCAGGTCACGATTGGCGAAAAAACCTACGAGTTGCCCGATCCTTTTCTCGTTCTTGCCACGCAAAACCCCCTCGATCAGGAAGGCACCTACTCGCTGCCGGAAGCCCAACTCGACCGCTTCCTCTTGAAGGTGCACGTCGATTATCCAGGCCCCAAAGAGGAGCGGCGAATCCTCGACCTCATGAGTAACTCAGCCTCATTGCCTGAGATCTCCGCCATCGTCGACCCCGCCGGAGTCGTCGCCAGCCGGGCCCTCGTGAACGATGTCTTTGTCGATGACGCGATCAAAGACTACATCGTCCGCCTTATTATTGCCTCCCGAAAGCAGAACGGCGACAACGCGGATCCGGAAGCTCTCCGATCGCTCCATCCCTATATCCGCTGCGGCGCCTCTCCGCGTGGCACGATCAGTCTTACCCTGGCCGCGCGCGCCCAGGCGTTCCTGAACGGTCGAGGTTATGTCGTTCCTGAGGACGTGCGAAGCCTTGCCCATGACGTGCTTCGTCACCGTGTCCTCCTCACTTACGAGGCCGAAGCAGAGGACATCGATCCGGCGCAAATCATTGATCGACTTCTGGAGGCCGTTCCTGCTCCCTGACGGGTAGTTGCCGTAACTTAATGCTGGAGCAATCTCCACGCCGCAACGACTGAGGCCACGAACAAGGCAACCACCATCAGCCGTGGCGCAACCATTTCGGTGAAATCAGCGAAGCGCCTAACAAACCCATCACTTTTCTGATGACTTGCCGCTTCCTTGGCCCAACGCGCCTGCTGGCGTTTCAATCTCCGCTCTTCCACTTCGATGTCCTCTTGCAATTCACGCTCTGAAACGGCCGGGCTTTCAGTGGGCACGATGCCAATGGCCGAACTCGCTCCACCCATCATCCCACCGGGAGCCATTGCTTGGTTTTGCGGAAGCCGGGGCTCAATCTGACGGCGAGCCGCGAAAGACGGAGGCTCCTCGTGAATCGGACGCACGTCCTCTGAACGAGGCGCACGGATCTGGACCTGACAGGTAGGACAAGGTCCCTCCATCCCTCCGCTGGACGCCGGAACCGAAAGCACCGACCGACAACTCGGGCAAATAAACCACATCGTCGAAGGCTCAATCGACAGCGGAGCAGCCTCATGGGAGGGCGTTTCAGAGCGAGGTACAGACAAGTGGGACATTGGCGGTCAGTGAGTCCCAAAATTTAACTGATCTTAACTATTTGGAAACCAGAAATTTTATAAATTTTCCCCAAAATGCCCAAAAATTAGAAACCTTTGCCCAAAGAAGCCGCATTCCTCCAATCTTAATCAACCACTGGAAGCCCTGAAAAAATACCGCCAGTGGGACTCGAACCCACACGAGATTGCTCTCTTCGGATTTTAAGTCCGATGCGTCTACCAATTCCGCCATGGCGGCTTCACGGGGAATGATATCTGCCATCGGCGAATTGAAAAGGAAGCAGTTTTTCGGTTCAAAAGGTTCGGGTTCCCCGGGCGTCGATCGATTCCGTCATCAATTCGTAACCGTTTTGCTTCTTCGCCGTCTCCAAGCATAGACCGGTTCAAGGCACCCCACCGCCACCGGGATAGAAACCCCATTGCTTGCACGCCGAAGAGACTATGAAACTCCTGCCACCGTGTCGCCCACGTCTTTTCTCCTCTTTCATTATCATTTCAATCTTCACCGGCCTCCCTTGGATCGGACTCTCACAAACCAGCCAATTCGACACCGATGCCAACGGCCTCGATGACCCTTGGGAGATCAAATTCTTCGGTGCCATAGGACAAGATCCCGACGACGATCCCGACGGCGATGGCCACGACAACCTCGCCGAGTGCCTCGCCTTCACCGATCCCAACAACAACCGGAGTTGCCTCGAACTCGTCGACTCCGTCTTCAAACCGACCTCCGCTTCGCTGTCTTTTCCAACGGTGCAGGGAAAGAATTACTATGTCGAGGTTTCCACGGACATCGAGAACTGGTCGGCCATTGAAGCCATCGCGGGAACTCCCCTCGCCTTTCATGGATCCGGTGGGAATCTTGAATTGAATTTCGCCACACCCGACAGTCCGCGGGTTCACGGCGCGTGTTCGCGAGCGGTCTGGCTGAACGAAGTGCCGCCCTACCCGCTCGACGATCTCAAGACCCACTTCAACTCCCTCGGCGACGCCGATGGAACGGAATGGCGCTCAAGCTTGAAAGGTCCTTCGGATTACGGCGACAACTACGCGGCTAGGTATTCCGGTTACATCATCCCCAGGCGCTCCGGGAACTACACCTTTCGCGTCGCCAGCCGTGGTGATTGCGCGCTTTATCTCCAGTCGATCTCCATCCCCCCCGTCATCAGCACCTTTGAAAACGCGGACGCAAAATCACAAACTTCGGATGAGTCTTCGGCCACTTCATCCCTTACCCACATCGCGACCGATCCATTCCCGGTCGGAGGCATGAACCTCATCGCCGAGCTACGGGACGATGGTCTCGAAGTCGAGGAAAACTGGAATTACCTCTCCGATCAGGGACTCCCCGACACGCAGACATCGTCGCCCATCAACCTCACTGCCGGTGTCGCTTATGCATTCGAACTCTACCACGTCGCCGCGGACGGATTCGACCACGTCGCAGCGTCATGGGATGGCCCGGGAACGAGGGAAATCGAAATCATCGCTGGCAGCGCCCTTCGACCTGCGGAGTCTCTCGGTTCTTCCAACGCAGCCAACCTGCTCTCTGTTCCCCAACGAAACTTCGTCCGGGTCGTAACTCACGGGGGCACAAGTTCGATGGCGCTCGACTCCGACGGAGACGGCGTTGACGATGCCTCGGAAGAGGAATTGCGGAGCTTCGGATTCAATCCCTTCGCCGCCAACAGCACCGGACATGCCACGGGAAATGACACGGATTCCCTGACGGACATGCTGGCCTTCGACCCCGCGACCGATCTCGATGAAGTCAGTACCTTCGCCTACGACCCGGAATCGATTGAACTCATCGATCCACCTCTTCTCCCCGGCCCGAGTCTGATTGTTGATATCACCCAGCTCGGTTCACAAACGGGAACATCCGGAAACAAAATCCGTTTCCGATTGCGGCGCAAAAACGGACTCTATCCGCTTTCCGTTTTCTACACGTTGGGCGGTGGCACTGCGCCAGAAATGGACGCGACTCCCTACATCGACTACGACGCCACCGACAGCGACGATTCGGGACAAACCGCGGACGGCGTCGTCCTCATTCCCGCGCTTCGGCGCAGTGCAGAAATCGAAATCACGGCAAATATCGATCAAGTTCACGAGTATCCGGAGACCGTCAGCTGCACCGTCGATCCCCACACCAGTTACATCGTCGAAACAGGAGCAGAACTGGCGAAAAGCGAAATCATCGACATGCCTCCGGAGGTGAATCTCCTTTTCATTGGCGCCTACGAAGAGGATTTCAACCAAGCCAATCCCACCAGCGCGAACGGCACGGTCGCCGGGTATCTCAAAGGCGACAAACGCAGTTTCATCATGCGAAACGACAACTTCGAGAATTTGTCCTCACCGCAGAACGACACTCACTTTCACAAGATCCAACTCAGCGGCCAAACTGAAGTCGGCGGCCCTCCCATTCACGACATTCTCGACACCGGCGGTGAAGTGATTCTCGGCCATTACCTGACCTACGACTGGCACCTCACCGAACAAAATCCGGTCACTTCAAGCGTCACCGGCCAAGCCTCACGCCAGGTCGTGATCGATTCCCTTTTCGGACAAGGGGGCGAAACGAAGCTCTACATCAACCTGCACACCGATGACAATGCGGGCGGTGAGATCATGGCAAAACTCGTTCCCGGAACCGGTTCGACCACGCCTCCCGATCCGCCCGCCGATCCTCCGACAATCGGCGATCCCGATTTCCCCTTACTAACCGGCAATGCCCTTGAAGCCGAGATCGTGCGCTTCCTCAGCCAAGCCACCTTCGGTGCCGACCCTGACGAAGTCGCCTCCATCAAGGCCAACATAGAAAACGAACGTCTGAACGGAAATTCCGACTACAACCGCATCGAGGAATTCACCAAATGGATCGACGCCCAACTGCTTACTCCGCAAACTTTCCTCGTCGATTACACACTCGCTGCCGACAATCTCGAGTGGAACCTGCGCGGTGCATTCGATCCATCCGAGTGGAACGACTGGATTGCGCCAAGCGATGGAACCCCCGACGCCGCGCCCCTCCCGGCTGCATGGCCTTCCATCAATCGCTCGCTCACGCTCGGTCCCGCACCCGGAATGCCGAACACCAATCCGCACTTTTACGGCAATCAATGGTATCCCGAAAACAACTACCCATTGGGAACCGATTGGATCAGCTGGCTGAACGATGAATCCGTCGGTGAAGGGGAAAAAGTCGTGCGCAGCCTCGGGGAGAACAATCAGGACAATCGTCGCCGTGCCCACTGGGCCATGATGGTGAACGCCAAGGACCAGCTCCGCCAGAAGTGGGGTTACGCTATCCAGCAAATCCTCGTCGTTTCCGAAACACTCACCCGCATTCGCACTCACCACATCGCCGCCGCCAACTATCAGGACATGCTCAATTACTACGGCATGCCCGGCGACCGCGACGGCAGCGGCGTGATCGAATCAGACGAACAGACTTACTTCCGGGACCTCATCGGCTACGTCAACTGGAGCCCTATCATGGGCAAGTGGCTATCCAGCCTCAAGAATCAGGAAGCCTTCGATATCACCGTTCCACCCGACGGCATCAACGACGTTTTCCCGGACGAAAACCTCGCACGCGAAGACATGCAGCTCTTCACCATCGGCCTCTTCCTCCTCTGGCTCGACGGATCGCTGCAACTGGAACCCGGCGAGGACAGCAACACTCCACCGGGATCAGTCGCCACTTACGGCAACGACGAGATCCAGGAATTCGCCCGCATTCTTACCGGCCAAAGTTTCAGCCGTTTCACGAATAACTCCCTCGATGCGAATGGTTTTCGCCAGGGACAGAAAACCTGGGGCATCGACGGCACCGACACCGGCGAAGTCTTCGACACCGATAACTCGAACGGCGACGCGGAGACCGACGACGGCGACGATGGCATCCTCTACAACACCAACTTCAATACCGGCGAAGGGAACAAATACATCAATCACCAGTTCACCTACCCCATGCGCATGTTCGGTAGCTTCCACGACAATACCGGACCCAAAACAATCGCTGGCGGTCGAGTCATTGATAACCCGATCGGCACCGAAGACGAACGCGGCATCGCCGATATAGAGGATGCCTTGAATTGGTTCGCCGGAAAAGTGGACGGCAATGCCGCCCCCGACTTCACCGGCGATGCGCAAGATCCCAATTCCAGTCACCCTTCCACACCGGCCTTCATCTCGAGAAAGTTGATCCAGCGAATGGTCACAAGTAATCCACCTTCGGATTACATCTTCCGGGTCTCGAACACGTTCAAAAACACCGAGGGTTCCATGGCAGACATCCTGAAGGCTATCCTTCTCGATTACCACGCCCGTGCCTACGAGGAAGACGACGCCATCTTCTCGCCAAGCGAGTCCGACACTTACGGAATGAAGAAGTCACCGCTCGAGGGTTACATGCAACTTCTCCGGACCTTCAAGGCGCATTCCCTTCTTCCTCTCGTGGACGATCCGTCACGACCTCCTTTCAACGGAAGTTATCCGACCGTCGATGGCGGCTACAACCCCGGTCAGTATTCCGGGCAGGGTCAGTATCATCGGATATTCCTCAACGAATACTCCTATCCAAGCAGCCAAAGCAACAACTTCGCGAATAACTGCTACTTCCAATACAATAACACCGACGGTCCATTGACTATGTCGCCCTTGGCGCAGGAAACTGTCTTTAACTTCTATCTTCCCGACTACACCCCCGGCGGCGTTATCCAGGAAGCCCAATTAGTTGCTCCGGAGATGCAGATCGCTACGGAAACCAACGTGGTTCGTAACATCAATTACTTCTGGACGATCACATGGCGGTGGGATGGCAACCGCGACCGCCGCGATGATGGCCAAGCGGTCAATCAACTCGGCGACAGCACACGCAACCAGCAGGAAGCCTTCAACGGCGGCGTCCAGGGCGCCGGTGACTGGGATTATCACGAGAATATCCGCATCGATCTTCAGGAGTGGGCAGACTCGCTCTACCCGTCCGACAATCTTCCCGACCCCGATGGCAGCGGACCGCTGACTTCAGAAAACGCCGAAGACGAAGCGCTTGTCGACATCATCGACCGGTATCTCATAGGAGGTCACTTCAAGATTCGATATCCGCTCGACCCAAGTGACGATGAGGACCCGGCCCGCGACGGGACGATCATCGGAGACCCCGCGACTCCCATCAGTCCGCGCGAAGCCAACGCGCTCGATGGCGACTTTAACAATGACCTCGAGTTCCGAAATCCCCGAGAGTGGGTCATCCACACCCTGTCGGATTCCTTCGGCGACGCCACGAACAACGCGAGCAACCGCCTAAACAAGTTCCGCTCCGCCCTCTATCTCTTAACAACCACACCGGAATACATGGTGAAAAAATAAGTCGAGCCACCCCACTCATTGCCACCCCCATGAACGAAAGATTCAATATTCAAACGAAGGTTGATCGCCGTCGCTTCTTGCGACGCGGAGGCCTCGCCGGACTCGGGCTCGGCTCGATGGCCGCCACACTCGCAAACCTCAAAATGATGAGTGAAGCGACCGCATCGCAGACCTCCGTCGGCTCGGACTACAAAGCGCTCGTCTGTTTTTTCCTGAATGGCGGATGCGACACCAACAACGTCGTCATCCCCATCGGGAACAACCCGCAGGCGGACAATTACAAACTGGACCGCGGAGTTGCCGGCATTCCAGAGACACAGGCCGACGCCATCGCCATGCAAACCCAATACGGCCTTTCCTTCACGCCCGAATGGATTACCGGCGCCGATGGCGGAGCGGGAACGGAGATTAATTCCCCATCACCCACGGATCAACAATTCGGACTTCATCCCAGTTTGAAAACAATGGCCAGCATGTTCAATCAGGGGAACCTCGCCTTCGTCACCAATTGCGGGACGCTCGCCGAACAAACTACAGCTGGGAACTATAACAACGCCGTCCTCCCCATCCAACTGTTCTCCCACGCCGATCAAGTGAACCAATGGTTCTCTTCCGTTCCACAGAATCCTTTCGTCTCCGGCTGGGCAGGGCGTATCGCCGACCTCTTCGAACAGAACAACACGAACCCCGAGGCAAAGACCTCCATGCTCATCACCGCCGCCGGAAACACTGACTTACTCGTATCTCCGGGAGGAACCGTTCCGCAATACTCGGTCACAACCACAGGAGCCATTCCCCTGACGGGATACGGCACCAACTACGCAGGCGCCCTCGACGGGAACGGGAAATACGACACGAATTCCACCGGCCGACGCCTCCGCGCTTTTGAGGCCATCATGAATTACAACCACAGCCACGTTATTGAGCAAGGCTACAACACGGTGGTCAAGCGGGCCCGCGGTAACGAGGAAACCATCGGCGCCGCCGTCGCCATCGCCGACACGAACTCGGGCGCCTCTTCCAACCCCGGCCCTTTTCCGACCGATAACTATCTCGATAACTTGTTCGTCACGACTTACAACACCCTCCGCGGCACGAACTTCACGCAGGCGAGCCAGTTACCCAACGACGTCGAGGAGATGTTGATCATCGCAAAACTGATCACCGGCCGGAAATGCCTCGGCAACAACCGCCAGGTTTTCTTTATGAACAAAGGCGGCTTCGACAACCACCAGGACATCAATGACGACCTCCCCGGTCTTCTCGGAGACGTCGATGCCATTGTCGCTTGCTTCGATCAGGCCATGCAGGATCTCGCCCAATATGATCCCGATTTCGATTACAACATGGTCACCACTTTCCAAGCCTCCGATTTCAACCGCACTTGGACGCCGAACGGCGACGACTATGGGACCTCCGGCACCGATCACGCTTGGGGAACCCACACATGGATCTTCGGTGGTGCCGTTGAAGACGTTGCCGCCCCATCCACAGGAAAACTTTACGGCTTCTTCCCGGAGTTGGCCGTCGGCGGCGCCGATGATGTCCCGCAAGGCAACCGCGGACGATGGATTCCAACTACCGCGACCGACCAATACTATGCGCGCCTTGCCAATTGGTTTGGCGTTTCGACCGCGGACTTATCCGGACCTCAGGGAATCTTCCCGAACTTGGACGAATTCGTCGATCCGTTCAATGCCGCCGCAAACCTCGACTTTATCGGCACAACTTAAACCGACCTATGCGTCAACGAGCCTTCACCTTCTTCGCGCTCTTCGCGGCCATCATCGGCGGAGCCTATCTCTTGTCGCTATCAAATTCGGAAAATAAAAACCAAAGCGTTACCTCCGGGATTATTGAATCCGAAGTTGCGCCCCGACCGGCGCATCTCGAAAAACAGACCGTCACCGCCCCGAATGTTGAACGCTCTCCTAAATATCCAGCCAAGAAGGACGATCCTAGACTTGAAAGACACACCAACGGAAAAGTCTCCTTCAAACATGCCATCGAGATAGCCCGTCAAATGCACGATCCGGAAAGCGACACCTACACCGACCTAGAACGCCTCAACGAAGCGATCGGCTTCTACCGGATGGTCTTTAAACAAAATCCAGTCGCCGGCGACAACCAGATGGTCATCTCAGCCCTTACCGGAAACAATCCGGAAAACATCATCGTTTTCCCGCCAGACCATCCCAGCATCAATGCCAACGGCGAGTTATTGGACCGCTGGGAGACCCCTTACTTTTTCCATGCACTTTCGAGCCAGACGGACTTGGAAATCTTCTCTGCAGGCCCCGACAAGAAATTCGGAACCCACGACGACATTTCCTTTACCGACCGCGGCTCAAGACCACTCCGCGGCGGAGACACGACAAAGAGCTGACAGGAAAAAAAGCACGAGCATCAAGAGCGCAACGTCCACAAACGGAGCGCCCGTGCCCCCACGGGCAACCAACCCCCGCCGAAGGCGCAATCCTCATGAACGCGCGCCGCTACTCCAAGCGCACCTTCTCGGAATTCACATGCTGCATGCTCGACTGAAAGTCCGCCCCCACAAACGCCGCAACCTGCAGCACATTGTCTTCAACCTCGGCAGGCACATCAAAAGACACCTTCAGCGTTCCTTCTCCCTTCGCCTTCAATTCCTTTCTTTGCACACGCTTCCCTTTGTTCCCCTGCTTCAATGTTACCACTATCGGCTGCTCACCCATTTCATCCGTCAGCTCGTGATTAATGACCACGTTCACAACGCTCCCCGACTTTCCAAGCTGAGGTTTCTTCATCCGAATCAGCTTCAGATTTTCCTGATTATTTCCCGAGGCCGCCCGCCTTTTGCTTCGCTTTTCTGCCCGCCGCTCCGCAGATTCCGCCTCGACCTTTTCGACGTAAGCGAGCCTCTTCGCCGGATCTTCGCGCGCCTCAAAGGCTTCTAAAGCATGATCGTTGGTTTCCTCCATCCAATCGTGCAATGACGCCCTCATTTTATCCGCCCCTTCTTTGTGCGCAGGGTCATCAATCAGATTGACAAGGCAATCCGGATCATTGCCGACGTGATACAGCTCCTCGACCACCCGATGATCAAAGAGATCCAAACGTGCCGCAATATCCGGTCGCATCGGTGCCAATTCCTTCATCCGTCGGTAAGTCATCGTCCCTTGTGTTGCCGTTTTGAAAGCCCGCTCGCCATCGGCCCACGGATTGAACAGATAGAGATACTCCTTGGACTCCACACCACGAATAGGATGCCGATTTCCACCTGAATTTTCGTTATATTCCTTAAAGACATAATCCCAACCCTCCTCTTTCTCGCCTTTCAAGAGCGCAGCAAACGAGCGGCCATTCACACCCTTCGGAATCTCCAACCCGAGGATCTCACAAACCGTCGGCACGAAATCCACGGCCGAAATCATGTGCTCCGCATCCGAAGCGCCCGCTGTTGTGACACCCGGCCAGCGCACGATCCACGGCGTGCGCGTGCTGTGATGATAAAGTTGCGTTTTCGCGAACGGCAGAGGCATCCCGTGATCAGAAAGGAACATGACGATCGTCCCATCACTCAATCCTGATTCCTCCAACGCCCGCAGCGTCGCACCCACACAGTCGTCCGCCCTCCTCACGGAAGTGTAATAAAGCGCCAGTTCCTCCCTCACCTTCGGATCATCAAAAAGGAATCCGGGAATCGGCACTTCATCCGCCGTATAAATGCGAGATGCGGGATGCTTGTCGCCCGGATACCAAAACGGCTTGTGCGGATCTGAGATGTTGACGTTGATGAAGAAGGGCTTCCCTTCCTTGACCGCCGTTGCGATGCCAGCCTTCGTCGAGGTGTAATAGGATTCGACATCCTTCAAATTTGCCTTCTTCCCATCCGGCAAAATCGTGAGGTCCGCGCTCCACGGGTAGGGAGTGTAGGGCGTCGAATGACCCACCTTTCCACGAATCCCCGTGAAAAATCCCGCCTTCTGGAGGATGTCATTCATCACCGGAAAATCGAAATCCCGAATCTGGTAAAAACCCTCCACTCCGCTCGTGTGAGGATAGCGACCCGAGAGCAAGACATTCCTCGAAGGGAAGCAATTCCCAACCTGCACGTGTGCGTGCTCGAACTTCAACCCCTCGGAAGCGAGCTTATCCATATGCGGAGTCGTTCCCTCTAAAGCACAGCCGAAGGAACCGACGGAGTCACAACTCATATCGTCAACGGTGATGAGAAGGATGTTCGGATTACCTGCCGCCGCAAAACAAGCAGCGACAAAAAGAGAGATGAGTTGAATCAAGCCAGCAACGATAGAGCGAATGTGCATGCCCCACTCTGAATGCTGCATCCCATCACAGCAAGCCTCCAAATTCCTTCAGCTTCAACGCTTCCTCTGCATCGCCCGGAAAACAGATTCCGGCACCATCGGTATCCCCAAATCACCCGGATTCCCTTCGGGCTTCGACGCGACCATCGCATTGCGCAGCGCCTCCCTCACCGAATAGGCAAACGAACGCCCGAAGGCAAAACAATCGCAAAGCGCCGGGGCAGGAACGGACTTGTCACCAATCGCCTCTACTTCGAATTCGAAAGGAGTATCCAGAACTTCAAGAGCCGCATCCTTTGAACAAATCATCCAACGCAGAGCCGAGAGAAACCCCGCCTTAAGACGCCTCTCCACCGTCTGGAAATCCTTCTTATGTTCCGGCGAACCGACATAGAGCATCGCGCGCAAGACTTGAAAGTCTCCCGTGAAACCATCGAGACGAACCTCACTAACACCAACCCCAAAAACCTCGCTTTTGCTCCCCGATCCGTACAACGAGGCAGTCGCAACCGGCGCTACCCGGCATTCATCGAGATAGCTGGCAAACTCACCAAAGCTGAACCCCACATCCGGGTTCGCCCTCGAAAAAACGCGACCCGCCATGAATTCCACTTCATCAACATTGAGGCCATCAACACCGCTCTTCTCAAAAACTTCCGCCGCTAAAGGTCGTAACATTTCCGCAAGCCGATTGAGCGCCTCTTCAAACGCTCGTAACGCCGTCTCTTCGGAAGCGAAACCGGAAACCGCACCGGAATTGGAGGCGTTACCAAAAACAACCGCTTCACGATCCACACCAATCGCATCCGCAGCTTGCCCAGCCATGAACGCCTTCATCCCTTCCGAACACACCGGAACCGTTGCCCGCAAACTTCCGTCCCCATGCAATTGCAAGCGCACCTCGTAAGCGTCCACTCCTTGACCGTCATCACCAGACGTGGATAAACGCACCGGAATTGCTGCCAATCCCCTTTTGCTGTATCTCGAATCCTCATTTGCAACCTCCCCTTCTTTGCGTAAGGCCGCGTATTCCGCATCCCTCAATCCTCCTCTCCACACAGAGACTAGCGGATTCGCCTCGACCAACTCGCCCGCAAAATTCCGTTGCCGCAAAACCTCTCCCAGAATTCCACTTTCCCTTGCCACCGCAGAAAGAATTTCCTCGGCCACAAACATGCCAAAGACCGAATCGTCTTCGCAGACAGCGTCGGTCGGCGGCGTGTTCGTCGATGCGCATCGCACCGAAAGCTCAACGGCCGCAACGCCATAAACGGAAAGCAATGCATCCATCAAAACCGCTTCGACCTTTTCTCCCGCCCACGGTCCGCCATCAACCTCCATCGAAACTCGCAAACCCTTGATCTTTCCGTCCTTCGCCCCGTAACCGGCCTTGTAGTCCGCACTCAAAACCACCAATTCATCACTCGCACTTCCAGACGCGGGGCAATAACTCAATGACACTGCACGCCCCGTATTCAATGCCGCCGAAGCGGCGATAGCCACATGCTGGGCGAGCCCGAATTCGTCGCTCCCCGTCGTCGCCGGAAGATCATTACCGGGAAATACCGTCACCTTCGCGAGAGGCAAACCAAGCCAATGGGCGAGTTCGCGCTGCAGTCGTCCTGCCGACCAGGTTTCCACCGCCACACTCACTCCTCCGTTCGCGTCCGGCACGGCCCGAATGGGAACAGCCTCGCCTCGTCGCGTGATTGGCGGCAGTATTACTTGCCCTGACAAAACCACCAATTCACTCTTCTCACTCAACGCCGCCCCCACTGCACCCTCTGCATAAGTCACTGCATCACCGTGGTAACTCTTGAGCCGCGAAGCCTCCTCTATATCCAGAACGGCGGGCAACCTCGCATACTCAATTCGCAAAGCATCCCGCCCATTGGAAGCGGCTTCAAAACTGTCCGCGATTATCACCGCGACGGGCTGCCCCTCGAAACGCACTTCTCCCGCCGATGTCAACGGCGGCATCACAGATTCAATCTCCGCAAAATCCTTTTCCGTCAAAACGCCACGCACCCCGCGCACCGCCTTCGCCGCCGCGACCTGCAAACCCTTCACTTCCGCGCGCGCATGCGGACTCCCGACAATCAGCACCGTCAGGTCGCCGTCCTCGTGGAAATGCGACTTCACGCCGCCGCCTTGCTTCGTCTTCACATATTTTTCAGGGAGCCCACTCATCGCTGTTTGGAATTAACCGGCACCTCCGTTCCACATTTCCGCCATCTCCGGCTGAAGCGATCGACGGACGCCCGGTTCCGGATTTTCATAAAAGATCTTCTGCCATAGCGCCCCAGCCATGGCTTGACGATACTTCCCCGTCGCCACCGACGTATCCCGGCAATCGGCGTCCTCACGAATCCTTTGTGTAACTTCCTTGGCCAATTCCACGCCCCACTCTTTCCCAACCATTTCCGCACACACGTCTTCCAAATACTGCGGCCGCCGACCATGGGAAGCCAATGCGATCCGTGCGCTTTCAATCTCGCGGTCAGCGCCAAGACCAATCCGGCAAATCATATCCATCACGGAGCCCGTTCCGGATCGCCCTCGTCGAATCTCTTCATGTCCGCGAAAAACTTCCGCCTCCCCGCCATCGGCTTTTTTCATTCTCACGGCACCAATCAACTCGTCATCGCGAAGCACTGATTCTTCCGCAAAGAACTCCCGCACGGAAACTTCCCGCTCGCCCTCGCGAGAGTGAAGTAGCAAATCTGCATCCTCGACCAATAACGCCCCGCCCGTCACGCCCGCCCGGTCACGCGACGCCAGCAAACCGCCTAGTGAAAGCCGATGAAGATCGGCGCGAGGAAACGATCGCCCGACAGCGCTCGCGAAATCCGGAAATTCCACTGCCAAAGCTTCACACACCGACGAAATCGGACAGGCGGCCCCAACCTCAAAAGATTCGTCCAGATCAAGGATCCCACCCAGCTCCGCCACCGCATCGAGCGAAATGACGTATCCCACGCCCCTTCCCGATTCGATGTTTGTGGACTCCAAGCCGGAAAGAAATCCCCGGCTTATCAACTGCGCCCGCGGATATTCCTGACGCAACCGGAACACTTCCTCGATCGATGCGCATCGATAAAAACGACGCCCAGTTGCATCCTCGTAAGAAAAGGATGGCTTGGCCGCAACGTCGCCGATCCGCAAAAGGTCAGCCGGTTGCTTGCCGATCTTCTTCATCTCCGAAGTCCATCGTTGAAGCGCCAGAATTCCATCCCAAGCAAGCGACGCGTCCTCACCATTCGAAGACTGAAGAGCCATCGCGCCGGGTGTCAGAACCTCCCGCCGGCCCGCCGCTTCAAACGCATTCATAAGAAGCCCACGCTGCCGGGAAGGGCGATCATCTAACAAAACATCTAAAAGCGATTCCACATCATCCAACTCGTCCGCAATCGCCTCAATGGTCAACACGTCCATCCCGGCCAGCTGCGGCAAATAAACACGCGACGCGTCAACCACCCTCACCACGACATTCCCATCCCCGTCGAAAGCACCCAACCCCACGAAATCATCGCCGGTTCCACTTCCACCCGGAGGCTTTTTGCCGATGGCTTGAAGGTAGTCGAGTAGCGTCGTCGAGATAACCTCCCCCCGCACATAGTGACGGGTTCCATTGATGGAGAACTCGAATTCACGCAACATAAAGGCGACGACCAGCAGGAATATGAACCGGGCCGCGGAGGTTTGCCACAGGGAAGACTAAAAACCTGATCAACGCCGCCGCGTCCAATCAACATTTTGATATTTTTCCGCCGCGAGCCTCCCGGCTTCCACTTCCTGCTCTTTCGACAAACGCAGCGGCGACGGCTCAAAGCCGAGTTCACCCGCGACAAGCTCCGCAAAGTCATCGGGGACTTCGATATTGAGCATCCCCTGGTAAAGAATCCCGCGCCGCGTCTTTCGCAGCGCACCGCCACAAACCTTTTGGCCAGCAACAAGAAGATCGCTCTCCACCGGCAGCCCCCAACATGCCCCAGTTTGTGCAGTCCCAACTGCACCTGCCAACGTCACTTCTTGTCCCTGACGACGAAGGACTGACGCCATCGCTTCGTGCAGGCGACGATAAAAATCCGGCGGCGAAAGCCCCGCTAGGTCGTTTCCGCCGGGAAAAACCGCGCTCAATCCCGCCTCTCCACGCCGATGGACCGCAATTCCACCTCCCGTCATCCGCCGGTAAACCTCAGATCCACCTTCAGACTCGCTGAAATTCAAGCATTCCGAGTAGTTTTGCAGAATTCCGGCAGTCACGCAGTTCCTTCCCCAATGATATTTCCGAATATGCGGGGCCTCCAGCCCCTCAAAAAGCACTTCATCGAGCGCCAACGTAAAGGCCGGATCAGCGCTCTTATTCCCCTCAAAATCAACAATATACATCATGAATTCTCCATGAAATTCCACGATTTCCTGCCAGTTTGCTCACCGCTCGCGAGCCCGCCAAAAAAAGATGCGAATTCTTCTTGCACTAATTCCACGGACCAGTTTATAGTTAACCAACATAAACATTTTCGCAGTCGTAATGATTGCAATCGAATGTGTTGAGGGGATACGGGGTGGCGTCAGCTTGTGCTTAGGGTTGAGGTCAATTGCTGGCGCCACCTCTCTCTTTTCTGAGAGAGCCACGGTTAGAGGATTGGTTAGGGAGAAAAACACGGAAGATCTTCTACTGAAATTCGTTGCCGGACGGCGTGAAAGAAACGTAATTCCTCGTGCGGCAAAACATGAATTTCACCCTCAAAATCTGGCGGCAGGAAAACGCCAAAGCGAAAGGGCGCATCGAAACAATAGATGCCTCGAATATTCCCGACGAAGCGTCATTCCTCGAGATGCTCGACATCGTCAACCAGCGCGTGATCGAGGACGGTGACGAGCCCGTCGCCTTCGACAGCGACTGCCGGGAGGGAATCTGCGGCATGTGCTCTCTGGTCATCAACGGCATCCCCCACGGACCTGACCGCGGCGTCACCACCTGCCAGGTCCGCATGCGCCAGTTCAAAGACGGTGATACCATCTGGGTCGAGCCCTTCCGCGCGAAGTCCTTTCCCGTCATTCGCGACCTCGTCGTCGACCGCAGTGCTTTTGACAAAATCATCCAAGCCGGCGGCTACGTTTCCGTCCGCACCGGGTCTGCCGTCGACGCCAACGCCATCCCCATCTCGAAGCCCGAAGCTGACGCCGCTTTTAACGCCGCCGCCTGCATTGGCTGCGGGGCGTGTGTCGCCTCCTGCAAGAACGCTTCCGCCATGCTCTTCGTCGCCGCGAAAAACGCGCACCTCGGCCTTGTCCCTCAGGGCCAACCCGAGCGCGACCGCCGCGTCCTTGGCATGGTCCAAACCATGGACGAAGCCGGCTTCGGCAACTGCACCAACCAATACGAGTGCACCGCCGTCTGCCCCGCCGAGATCGACGCCTCCAACATCACCCGCCTCAACCGCGACTACGCCCTAGCCGCCGCAAAAGACGCCGTCGGCGCCGTGTAGGCAAAAGTTCCGTCGTAGTAAAGGCAACCTCCCCGGCGGACCGCGGATGTCCACATCGGCTCATCTCCCCCCGGCGCCCAGCGCCGCACTTCCAGGTGGATCGTGATCTCCGAGCACGATGCCTTCCCCACCGAGCGCAGCGAGCACTCCACTTTGACGCGCACCAGTTACCGAAGCGCTGCCCCACAAAACCTTCCGCGCTAACGCGCGCTGACAAATCCATCGCGCCCGGAGGTCACGATCCACCTTCGCTTCCCATTTTCTGAACCAAGCGAATCAAACAAACTCCCCCTTATGGCTTCATCGCTCGACCCACAAAAATTCGCGAAACAACGCGAAACCACCCCCTTAAAAATCTTTCGCGCCTTTTCGCGTGCTTTCGTGGTTCCCTCGCTCTCTGAACCGAACCAAATCTCCCACTTCGCGAAGCGCCAGCACTTTTGATTGAAAACCATAAAGTGTCACCTTATGGTTTTCGGTGAATTGGAAGGAACTGTCGGAACTGAAGCAGCGGCTGGACACCCACCGCCCACTCGACCCTGCGCTAGTGCGCAATCTTGAGAACTGGTTCCGCATTGAACTCACTTACACGAGCAATGCTCTGGAGGGAAATACGCTTACCCGTCAGGAAACCGCGGTCGTCGTTGAGAAAGGATTGACCGTTGGCGGAAAATCCCTCCACGAACATCTCGAAGCAAACAACCATGCGGCAGCGTACGACAAGGTGGTCTCGCTCGCTCGGAGCCGCTCCCCACTCTATTCAATCCAGACAATTCTACTCATCCACGAATTCATCTTGAAGGGCATTGATGATGCGAATGCAGGCATCTTCCGGTCAATCCCTGTTCGCATCTCCGGCTCGGACGTTGTCCTACCCAATCCACACAAAGTCCCCTCCCTGATGGACGAGTTTGCGTCATGGCTCAAGGCGTCGAGGAATCTCCATCCGGTTGAATTGGCCGCGGAAGCTCATTTCCGTCTCGTGACCATTCATCCGTTCGTGGTTGGAAACGGGCGCACCGCACGCCTCATCATGAATTTCATCCTCATTCGAAAAGGCTACCCGCCTGCAATCATCCGCAAGCGGGACCGTCTTCGCTACTTAAGAGCTCTTGAGCAAGCACAACTGGGAGGTTCAAAAGAACCGTTTCACCGGCTCATCTTCCAAGCCGTGCGGAGATCCCTCGATATCTATCTCAATGCCGTGACTTCGCCGCTAGAAGAGGATATTGCCGATGCCAGCACTGGCCCGCTCCTACGCATCGGAGCCCTTGCGAAAAAGACGGGCGAAACAACCGCGACTCTTCGTCATTGGACAAAGGAAGGACTGCTAAGGGTCGCCAGTACGACACCTGCAGGATACCAACTCTTCTCATCGGAGATGGTGGACCGTGCCAAGACCATCCGCGACCTCCAACAAAGCCGTCGGCTCACCCTCGCCGAGATCCGCGATCACCTCGCCATCAATACCAACTAAATCACGACGGACCGCGGACTTCCACATCCGCCCATCACCCCCGCCGCCCCGCGCCGCACTCCAAGGTGGATCGTGATCTCCGAGCACGATGCCAGAATCGCCGAGCGCAGCGAGCACTCCACTGTGACGCGCACCAGTTACCGAAGCGCTGCCCCACAAAACCTTCCTCGCTAACGCGCGCAGACAAATCCATCGCGCCCGGAGGTCACGATCCACCTTCGCTTCCCATTTTCTGA
>JBCCWV010000077.1:0-21996 GCA_039192745.1 Verrucomicrobiota bacterium
CCGGCGGGATCATGACCATTTGCGCCTACCCCGGTCATCCCGAAGGCGCCGAAGAAGCGAACGCCCTGGAGCGATTCGCAACATGGATCGATCCCTACGCTTACTGCGCCGTGTCCTACCAGTTCCTCAATCTAAAAAACGATCCGCCCTTCCTCGTCGCGATCGAAAAAGAAAAATAGTAAAACAGGCTTCCAGCCTGTAGCCGCACTCAGAGTTGCGTCCGAATGTTATAAAGAGTTGGACGCGCAAAAGGTGGATCGTGACCTCCGGGCGCGATGGATTCAGAACAGCCGCAAGGCTGCATTCTAGTCGCGATACGCGAACCCAACGCCGTCACGCGCTTCTTTGAAAAAGTGCTCGCTTCGCTCGGCGATTCCGGCATCGCGCCCGGAGGTCACGATCCACCTTCAAGTCCCCCTTCTGGTTTCCGTTTCCTCGAACTCGAACGCCTAAGTTCCAATCGTTCACAGGCTGGAAGCCTGTGCTACTATCGCGGCCATGCTTGGTGTCATCCAGTTCCTCACCCGCAACTTTGCTGCATTGACGGTCATCGGGACGGTGTGGGCGTGGTATTTCCCCACGCATTTCATGTGGTTTGTCACGGAAAAGCATCGGTGGCGTGAAACTTATTCAACTCGGCCTTGGACTCATCATGTTCGGCATGGGAATCACGCTGACCGTCGAGGATTTCCGGCGGGTCTTGAAGATGCCAGGGAAAGTCTTCATCGGAGTTGGTTGCCAGTTCACAATCATGCCATTGCTTGGGTTTTCACTCGCATGGCTCTTTCAACTGGAGCCGGGACTCGCCGTTGGTTTGATCCTTGTGAGTTGCTGTCCCGGTGGCACGGCATCGAATGTCGTCGTCTTCCTCGCCCGCGCGAATTTGGCGATGTCCGTCCTCATGACGATGTGCTCGACCTTTGCGTCGGTCGCGCTGACTCCCCTGCTTACCGGCTGGCTGGCAGGCAAATATGTCGAGATCAACCAGCTCGCAATGTTCCTCAACATGCTCGCCGTCGTGCTGGTTCCGGTGACGGCAGGGATCTTGTTCAATCGACTCTTTCCGCGTGCCGTGCGCTACATCACACCTTGGTCACCATTAATGTCGGTCATCATCATCGTAATGATTGTCGGTGGCATCGTCGGTGCGGCGAAGGATCTCATCATCGAGCACGCTGGCAGTTTGCTCGTTGTCGTTTTCTTGCTTCACGCTTTTGGTTTCGGTCTTGGATGGTTGAGCGGAAAACTGCTGCGCCTGGAAAAGGTCGATCAACGCACCCTAAGCGTCGAAGTCGGTATGCAGAACTCCGGCCTCGGCAGCAGTCTGGCAAAAACCGACAAGTTCATCGCCCAATTCCCACGCCCCGAACAAGCCGCTCTCGCTCCAGTCCCCTGTGCGATTTCCGCGTTGTATCACTGTCTGATCGGGAGTTTTCTCGCGAGCCTGTGGCGGCGGGGTTGTCAGGAATCGGAAAACCAACTAAGCTGAAGCAATGTCCGTCGAAGAAATCAAAAAGGAGATTGCGGAACTCTCGGACAAGGACCGACAAAAGGTCTTGTCATTCCTCGCCCAACTGGAATCGGAAGAAGACGCGGGATATTGGGCCCGGGTAAGAAGACGTTTGGCTGACGAAAAGCGGGAGAATTGGATCGACGCGGAAAAGTTGTCGGTAAGCGGATAGTCTGTGGCTCGAAATTACAAAGTTTTTGTGCATCACGAGTCTTTAGAAGCTCTGGTTAAAACAAAATCTCTATTTTGAAAATAAGGAAGGCAGCGCACGGAGATGGAGCGCCCGTGCCCTCACGGGCTTTGAAAATTCCTCCGCCGAAGGCGCAGTATTTTGGAGTGCGATACAAGCTTTCATTGCGATAGAGAACATGAAGCAGACCGAATCAGGCCAAAATCGAAAGAGTTGCCGGTCGGCAAACAAGTGAAGCCCGTGAGGGCACGGGCGCTCCGGCAGAAATCCTCCATTTTTAGTCGCTCCCTTGTTTGAAACTCATTCCAAGAACCGTAATACAATCCTTACATTAAAACTTTTGGCTGATGACCTCGATCCTCCAGACGCTTCTTTGTCTTTGTATAATTCTATCTACTTTGGCTTCAACATCCGGGGAAAGCCTTCCCAACGTCGTCCTCTTCGTTGCCGACGATGTTGGCTACGGCGAACTCGGCTGTCAGGGGAATCCGGAAATTCCCACACCGCACATTGATTCCATCGCGGAGAACGGAGTGCGATTCACGCAGGGATATGTCACGGCGGCGTCTTGCAGTGCGTCGCGGGCGGGGTTTTTGACCGGGCGCTACCAGACGCGGTTCGGATATGAGTTTAATCCTACCGGCGCCAAGAACGAGGAACCGGATGCCGGATTACCAACGAGCGAAGAAACACTGGCCGACGTCTTGGTTGAAGCGGGATACACGACATCGCTCGTGGGGAAATGGCATTTGGGCGGGACACCGAAGTTCAGTCCGTTGCGTCGGGGGTTCGATGAATTCTTTGGTTTCCTCCACGAAGGCCACTATTTCGTGCCTCCACCGTGGGAGGGGACAACGACCTGGCTGCGGCGAAAGGTCTTGCCCGGAGGAGGCGAAGGTCGGTGGACGTCGCCGGACGGAAAGCTGATTTACGCAACGCAGATTCCGACGAATGAACCCGATTACGACGCGGACAATCCGATCTATCGCCACGGTCAGCCGGTCGAGGAACCGGAGTATTTGACCGACGCTTTCACGCGCGAGGCGGTGGCTTTTATTGATCGCAATGCCGATCGACCCTTCTTTCTCTACCTTCCCTACAATGCCGTGCACAGCCCGATGCAGGGGGCGGATGCCTACATGGAAAAGTTCGCGCACATCGAAGATATCCAGCGTCGCATTTTCGCCGCGATGTTGGCGAACATGGATGACAGCGTGGGTGAAGTGTTAGAAAAATTGCGAGAAAAAGAATTGGAGGAGAACACACTCGTCATATTTTTCAGCGACAACGGTGGTCCGACCAAGGAACTGACATCGAGCAATCTTCCACTTCGTGATGGGAAAGGTTCTGTCTACGAAGGTGGCATTCGCGTGCCGTTCCTGATGCAATGGAAAGCTGCCGTTCCCGGCGGGCAGACTTACGAAAAGCCGGTGATCTCGTTGGATGTGTTTGCGACAGCGGCCGCGGCGACGAATGCGCCTCTGAAGAAGAAAAAATATGACGGCGTGAATTTAATTCCCTATTTAACGGGGGAGAAACAGAGCGCTCCGCATCGTGAGTTGTTTTGGCGAACGGGGCCCAAGAGCGCGATCCGTGTCGGTGATTGGAAGTTAGTGCGAAATCCCCGGCGGAATCAAGGGAAGGACTGGGAGTTATATGATCTGGCGAACGATGTCAGCGAATCGAATAATCTCGCTGCGGCGAATCCAGAAAAGGTGGGGGAGTTGATCGAATCTTGGGAGAAGATGAACAGTGAGATGATCGAGCCAGTCTGGAGGCCCTAGGTGGATCGGGACCTCCGGGCGCGATGGATTTTGTTGCGCGCGAAGCGCGGAAGATAACTATGCGCGCGTCGTGAAACTTGGCACGTCAACCGATCAGACAGTGCTCGCTTTGCTCGTCGGTTTTTGCATCGCGCCCGGAGGTCACGATCCACCTTTGTCACTGGTTGGTGAAAATGTGAGGATCACGAACATCGTCAGCGCGGCCAGCATGCAGGCGCAATTAATGGAGGTGGTGAGCTTCCAGGCCATGCTCTCGACAGGGAACCACTCGTCGAACTTAAAGACCAAGTGGTTTAAGAGCGGAATGGTTAGCATGGCGAGAAGGCCGAATCTCATCGGCGTGGATAGTTGTTTCCAGACTGGCTCGGATTGGAAGTAGATCGCGGCGAGAGGCAAGGCGAGGAGCATGAGATCGTAAGCGGAGTGGTAGATCGAGAGGAGGATGAGAATCATGATGATGGCCGCCCCGGGGCTCGTCGCTCTGCGGACCACGGACTTGCTCGCGGTGGGAATGAGAACCAAGGCGCCGAACGCGAGAACAATCAGAGAGACGCCGTAAACGCCGCCGGGGAGCGGGGCGAATTTCGCGAGATTGTCCGCGAGATCGATGTGGAGATAGTGAATCCCGGGCTCCGCGATCCCCGGCCGGTCGCTGGAATAGCGTTCGAGGACGGTTTGAAAAAACGCGACGAAACCATCGTTGTTGAATGCGATAATCGCCACCGGAATGAGCGCGCCGACAGCACTGATGGCGAGTCCACGGAACGAACACGCAAAGTCCCGCCGGAAAAGCATGAAGATGAAAAGAGGGACCGCAAACGTTGGTTTGAGAGAGGCCAAAAAGATACCCAGGCCGCCCAGCCAGGGACGCGAACGCGCGAAGTGAAGGGCCATCCATGTTCCTAACGTTCCGACAAAGGCTTGCTGGCCGAGATAGAGGTTATTGTAACCTGGTCGCGAAGCGAGGAGCAAGGTCGCCGTGAAAACCAACACTGAAGGTCCACGCGGCAGGCGGCAGATCCAGAGAATCATCCAGGCGAGAACGAAGGCTAAACCGACGTTGAAGGCGAAAAACATCCAGGCCGCGACAGAATAAGGAAGAAGTCCAAAGGGCGCATAAACCACGAACATGGCCGGCGAAAACAACGGATAGCCGTCGCCCACAGGATCCCGCTCGTTGTATTCCGGGCCATAAGGATTGCCGCCCTCGAGAAAAAATTCCGTCGCCGCATAAACCGCGCGGTGAAAGTCCAGTAGCCCTCCATTCTCGACGCTGTAATTCGCGGGATCGTGGAGATGATGCGCCGTCTTCCACGCAAGCACTCCGACGACGAGCGCAAATAACGGCCAAACAATAAATTTTCGTAGGACTCCCGACACCTAGTCCTCAACAAACGGCGCAGTCCGAGACGCGATCAAACCCTTTTTCGGATTTCGGGGATTCGGGAATTCGTCATTCCGCCGCGAGGCGGCGAATTACCCTTTCCAGTGCTTCACGAGCACGGAGGCCATTTCTGCAGGAGTCTCCGCGACGGCGATGCCGCATTCGGCGAGGATTTTCTTCTTGGCTTCGGTGGTGTCATCCGCACCGCCGACGATCGCTCCCGCGTGACCCATACGACGTCCGGGAGGTGCTGTGGCTCCGGCGATGAAACCGGCGATGGGCTTCTTGCAATTATCCTTGGCCCAACGTGCTGCTTCAGCTTCGGCGTTCCCGCCAATTTCGCCGATCATGATGATGGCTTCGGTCTCGGGATCGTCGTTGAACATCTTCAAAACGTCGAGATGAGAGGTGCCGTTGATGGGGTCACCGCCGATGCCGACGCAGGTGCTTTGCCCGTAACCGAGTGTCGTTAATTGCCAAACCGCTTCGTAGGTCAGCGTGCCTGAACGCGAGACGACGCCCACATTGCCGCGTTTGTGAATGTGACCCGGCGCGATTCCTATGCGACAGCCGCCGTGCGATTTCTCGCCGGTTCCCGGCGTAACGAGTCCGGGGCAATTCGGTCCGATGAGCCGCGTGGAAGAGCCTTCCATACCGGTCTTCACCTTCATCATGTCCATGACAGGAATGCCCTCGGTGATGGCCACGGCGAGTTCAATGCCCGCGTCCACGCTTTCCAAAATCGCGTCCGCCGCAAACGGCGGAGGGACGAAAATCGCGCTCGCGGTCGCGCCGGTTTCCTTCACCGCTTCCGAAACGGTGTCGAAGACGGGCACGCTCTGTCCTGCATGATCGAACGTCTGTCCGCCTTTGCCCGGCGTCACTCCCGCGACCACCTGCGTTCCGTATTCGATGCTGAGTTGCGCGTGGCGCGCACCGAAACTGCCGGTGATGCCCTGAATGAGGATCTTGGTGTTTTCGTCGACGAGGATGGCCATGGGATTTTAGATTTTAGATTTTAGATTTTAGATTGCTGATTTATCCAAATTAGCGGGGCGAATTGATAGACCGAAGCGTCGAAAAGACAATGAAAATCCAGCGCCGGACCACGCCCTTCAATCAGCAATCATAAATCATAAATCACAAATCAAGATGGCAGCGCCTTCATCAACGTGATGTCCGTCTGGTGGGGGCCATTGTCGTAGTCACAGGAGTCAAAGACTTGATCGATGATAAATAGGCCGCGCCCGCCGAGCGCATCTTCTCCCGGAAGGCTGACTTCCTTCGGACAATCGATCATCGCCTTGCCCCAGTGCTTCAGATGAATGACGAAGTCGTGGTCCTCGAATGAAACCTGGCAGGCGATGGCCTTCGGTTCTGAGTCATACGCATGCTTGAAGATGTTCGTGACGACCTCGTCGAAGGCGAGCGTGATGAGGCCGATGTCTTTTTCTTCGTAACCGCCATGGGTCGCCCACGCTTCGACAAAATGCCGGGCGCCGGCCATGTTTTCGGGAGCGCAGCCGAAGCGGAATTCGCGGTTGGGAAGGCGTTCGGCCGTATGAATGACGAGGGCCGTCGTGTCATCGAGATAGTTCGCGTCGTAAAACCATGTGCACCACGTGTCGCGGAGGCCACGCATGATCTCGCTAGGTTTTCCACGGGCAGCCTTGGCGAGACTGCGGTCGAACTGTGCGTCGCCGAAAAACTCACCGGAGTTGTTTTGCATCTCGAGCAGTCCGTCCGAGTAGACGAGAATTCCTCTCACGTCTTCAAGGCTCGTTGTCGCGGACTGCATCTTGTAGCCAGGGGCAATGCCCATAGGCGGTTGCGGCGGCGCAGGCATGTCCGACCACTCCGGCTTTGGTGAACCTGTGAGGATTTTTGGGACGAATTGCCCGGCCGCCACGGCGGTAATCGTCTTTTTATCGGGATCGAGAAGAACAAAGGTTCCGGCGATGAAGCGACCGTGTGTCATCATCTCATTCAATCCGTCGTTGAGAAGACTGACCCATTCGCCGAGTTCCATCGTGGCCAGAAGCGGAGCCTTCGCGGCGATCATCGTCGATCCGCGGGCCATGTCGAGGGCAGCGGCGACGCCTTTGCCGGTGACGTCAGCGATGCCCGCGAGAGTTCGACCGTCGGGAAGCGCTTCCCAAAAATAGAAATCACCACCGACTTCGTTGGCCGTCTGGTAAAAAGCCTCAATCGGGTAGCCGTTGACGACATCGCGCTCCGGCGGGAGAAAACTCTCCTGGATCTCGTGAGCAAGGTCGAGTTCGCGGCGGGTTTGCGCATCGCGGATGGCCGTTTCTTGCGCGAGGATGCGGATGCGCGAGATGGAAATAAGGCTAGCGAAGATCTCAATCGTTTCCGCGGCTTCCTGACAAAAGACGGGCCCATGCGTGGGATTAATCGCCTGCAGGACGCCGATGCATTTCTCGCCATCGAGGAGCGGGACGGTGATCATCGCCTTCGTGACGATACCAGTGCGCGAGGCGGCTTTGCGATTGTGGCCGTGGTGCGCCTGCACATCGTCGATGTTGAGCGCCTTCTTCGTGCGGAAAACTTCGCCCGCGATACTGCCTTCGACGGGAACTTCGATGGGCTTGTCCCGGTCGAGCGTCGAACGAATGACCAAGTGGTCCTCCGTGTTCTCGCTTGGAAAAAGGATCGAGCAAATCTCGCACCCGATGACGTCCGTCGATTTGCTGATGATCTCGTCAATGAGCTGCTCAGAATCGACCGCCGCGTTCAAAGAACGCGCGACATCGAGGAGGATCTGGTGGTTGGACTGCTGGGTTTCGATCTTGGAAGTAAGGGGAAGAAACCGGTGCGGACAAGGTGAAAGGAAGAAAGCAGCCGGACTCTATTTCCCTTTCCGCGAGACATTGAACTTGGCACCAAAGTTCCCGCGTTCGCGCCAGAGGATATAGAACTTCACGCGTTCGCCTTTGTAGGAGATGAAGGGAAGCGGGATAAATCCGGCGACGGGGATGACGGCCCAATTCCAGCCACCATTGGAATTGAAGACCCCGTCGGCGTGGTGGCCGTATCGGGTGAAGTCGCGGTCGGTCACGCCGATGACATAGAAGGTGAAATTGTGAAACGGATTCCGCAGACGCCACTGCAGGGTTCGCAACTTCCCGTCGGGCTTGTACCAATCCGGCGGCAAAGGATCGTCCGTGTTTTGCACCCACCAGATTGGACTGAGTTTTCGAAGCGACCTCCGATTCTCGGGATGCTCGGCTTCGTGGTGATGCACGGGCACCGGCGGCTTCCGCTCCGCGACATCGACGGTCTGGCAGGCCGGGAGCAACCCCGCCAGTGCCAGCGAAATGAGTGTTCGGGTTTTCCGGTTCACCGCGATCACTGATCGCCAACGAAGACGCGCTAGGCAAGCGGCAGGGTAGAGAAACCATTGGCGCGAGTTCCGAGATTCGACAGGGTGATCACTTACCAACCAGCCAGCTTCATGTCCTTCCCGTCGGTCAGCCTCGTTTTGAGCGCACAGCTTCCGTTCACGCCATTGCGCGAACGCGGGGCCGACTGGTCGACCGGAGAGATCGCCTTCTTTCGCGCCCTTTCCGAATGCTACCTCCCCCTTTTCGACCTTCTCCTCGATCTGGCCGACCGTCGTGAGCCGCCGACGCCACATCTGACACTGGCCATTTCCCCGGTTTTAGTGACCATGTTAGAGTCGCCGGCTTTGCGTTCACGGTATTCGGAATACCTTTTACTGGGAACCGCGCTCGCGGAGGAGGACGTGCGAAGCTACCGGTTCGACGGTGTGAGGCAGGAAATGGCGAAGAGGTTTCGGGACCGTTTCGTGAAGTTGCTGAAGCGCTTTACCCACGACTGGCGCGAGGATGTCTTGAAGCCTCTGCGGGAACTCTCTGATCGTGGCGCCATTGAAATCGCCGGGGCCCCGGCAACACCGGCCATCCTTCCGCTTCTTAGCCCTGCTACCGGATGGATCGGAACGCAGATTGAGATCGGAAGGCGGGAGATTGAGCGAGCGTTTGGAAAAAAGCCTCGCGGATTTCTCCTCCCCGACGGCGCTTACTGCTCGGAACTCGAACCGGTTTTGCGCAAGCACGATGTCGAATGGATCGCTCTCGAAAGCCACGGCGACCCGCCCGGCGTCACCGTGACTCCGTCCGGCGTGAAAGTCCTTTGGACGCAGCGGGAAATCGCGCGGCCGTTATGGGATTCGCAAAACGGTTTCAGCGCCGATCCCGGTTACCGCTTCTGCGAGCCACCTGAAGCCGAGAACAAAAAGGCCCGGTCAAACTTCGGCATCAGCTACGCCCGCCACGGCGCAAAGTCAGACGCGTTCCGCCGCGTCCCCACCATGAAGACAATCGCTGACCAAGCGGAAGCTTTCGTCCGGGAATTGCAATTCGAGCACGGCACGGTCGGGGTCGCCGTTCCCATGGAAACGTTTGGGCACTTGTGGTGTGAAGGCCTCGATTTCCTTCGCGCGCTGTTTGCCAACGATCACGATCTCGCGTGGGTCACGCCCGCGGACGCGATGGTCGATTCCTGGACGGAGATGCCCTCGCTGACTTCAGATGGTCGCGGGCGTTCGCTCGAGAGTTGGGTCGGTGTGCGCACCATGCCGGTTTTTCCGCATCTTTATGAGGCGATGAGCGAGGTCAGGGCCTGCGCTCGGGCGCTTGCTCCACTCGGGGCGACGGCCAAACCCACGCAATCGTTCGCCATCTCGCAAATGATCCGCGAGATCCTTCTCGCCCAAAGCGGCGACTGTCTCCTCTTCCTGCAAAACAAGACAGGCCACGAGGAAGTGACGCGACCGATGGTTTCAGCTTTGCTTCGCCTCCGGGAATTAATTGATCGTTGGAAGCACGGTCGCATTGAGAGTGATTTTCTGGGCGAATGTTTCCGGCAGAACCCGCTTTTTCCGGAACTCGATTGGCGGACCTTGGCCTCGGCTTCGTAAAAGCATCCAAAATTTGACGCGGAGCCCTATCTCCGGCAACGGTTGCAGCGCCCGCCGATTTATGCCGAAGGACTTCGTTTATTTCGACCTCGAAACCCAGCGCTCCGCCAACGACGTCGGCGGGTGGAACAACAAGGGCGCCATGGGTATGTCGGTCGGCGTCACTTACAGCTCGGCCACCGGCGAGTATGTCGTTTACGGCGAGAACCGCGTCGACGATCTCATCAAGCAGCTCCTCAACGCCGACCTCGTCATCGGGTTCAATCACATCAATTTCGACTACGCCGTTCTCGAAGGATACCAGCCGATCTACCTTGCCGAACGATGCAACAACCTCGATCTCATGGTCGATCTCGAGGAATCTTCCGGGACACGGCCGAACTTGGAATCCGTCGCCAGCGCATCGATCGGCGCGGGCAAGACAGCGAAGGGTATCGACGCCATCAAATGGTGGCGTGAAGGGCGTTTCCGCGACGTCGCGGAGTATTGCTGCTACGACGTCAAAGTCACAATGTTGGTGCACGAATTCGGCGCAAAGAACGGACATGTGAAGTTCACAGATCGATTCGGAAATAGCCGCGAGATCGATGTGAAGTGGAATTTGCCCTAGAGACTGGCCGCCGCGGTGCTTGTCGATTGGCCTTATACAGTGAGAGAATACCTTGGTCCGAGGCGCGACAGGGCTCCCTGTCTCTCTATGTTAGGGAATTATGGAATGGATCATTAGTTTACTCACTGGCGCTGTCGGCGGAAACGTCGCCGGGGCGGTTCTCAAGAAGTTCAGCCTCGGAACCATCGGCAATTCCATTGCGGGCATTCTCGGCGGTGCCGGCGGTCAAAGCATCATGGCCGCGCTGAATGGCGTGACCGGAAACGACGTTGTCGACTCCCTGCTCGGCGGGGGCGTTGGTGGTGGCGTCGTGATGGTCGTGATCGGCCTCATTCGCAAGGTGATCGGGAAATAAGTTTTCCCCTGTCACGCCGCGCGCAAATCCGCCTGCCAAAAAAATTGTCCTGACAAGATCACATCCAAGCCGGATGTGCGGTGCTCGTTATCGCATCTTGTCGGTTCCGATAATGATCCTCAACGCGCAGGCCCCTCGGCAAGAATCACTTTAGCGAGCTTTAAGTAGTTTCGCTCGCGCTCCGTCAGATTGAGATGCCACATGGAGTCGACCGCATCGCGCATCGCTTCGCGGCGCAGGTCTTCGTCGGGAAGACGAAAGTTGAGTAAAAATTGGGGATACATGACGGAGCCTGGAAAAAGGCGATTTTGTCACATAACCCCGGTGTTAGGTCAAGCTGATTACGAATGCTTTCGTTTACCGTAATGTTTACATAAAATCTTTTTCGCAATGCCCTGTGAAGAACCCCTGAAGATCCGATGAATAAGTGTTCTTGAATTTTAAATGTTCAAAGGGCCAAAGGCTTTTATTTGCAAAAGAATCAGCCCGAACGAGGAGCATCGTTGCAATATTGAGTTACCACTGAACGCTGCCGTCATGCCGGAAGGGAATCAGAGCACGCGGATGCTGGAACAATTCGCAGAGATGGGTCGTTGGGACCGGCTGCTCGACATGGGAAAAGAAGTGCTGGCCCATGATCCGGAGAATGAACGCGTGCATCAATTGGTCGGACTCGCCGCTCTGAACGAAGGCGAACTCAAACTCGCGCGGCGTCATATCGAGTTCGCCACCGGCGCCAATCCTGATGATCCCTTTCCGCATTACCTGCAGGGAAAGCTTTGTGAAAAAGAAAATCGTCCGCTCTTCGCGAAGAAGCATTTCCTCGACGCCCTCATGCTCGATCCGCTCGATCCCGGCTACTTTGTCGCTTACGGATGGAATTGTCTTCAGCGCGGCGACTTTCGCAGTGGATACAACGCGGCGCTCGAAGCGCGAAAAATTGACCCCGAAAATGCGGACGCCGCGAGTTTGCTCACGACCGCGGAAAGCGAATTGGAAACCGGCACGCTCGGCGACGGGAAAGCGCAAATCGATGCTTACGAAAGTATCCTCGCCCTCGATCCCGAAGACGACACGCTCCACTTCCAAATCGGTCGCACTTGGCTCTACGAAGAAAACGACGTCGATGCCGCCGAGCCTCGTCTTCGCCAAGCGCTGCGCATGGATCCGGGGAACAAGGTTTACCAAAAAGCGATGCTTGAAGTCGTGCGGCGGCGGGATCCGGTTTTGAAGATCCTTCACTCGCCATGGAGATTCATCACGCGTACTTACCGCGAACTCGATCGTCTTGGCGCGAATACCGATTGGAAGCTCATCATCAAGGTGCCGGTGGCGTTCTTTAAACTCTTCGGCGCGATGATTCTCCTTCCGTTTTGGGCGTTATTCTTCGCGCCACCCGCCGTGTTTTATGAATGGAAGAGAAAGGACGCGATGCTCATCGATGCTTCGATAGATCCATCGACGATAGAAAGGGCGGATCAGAAGTTTTCCCCGCGCGCCATCGGCATCGCCGTCATCGCCCTCCTGATGGTTGGCGTCTTGGCGAGCACGGTTTGGTGGCTCTTTTCCGTTCCAGGATTCCGAGATCAAATCGGCGACATTCTCGGTGGTTTGATGATTTTGCTCATCGTCGGCGGGGCCACTTGGAGCGCGAAACGGCAGAACAAGTAGCACGACAACATTCGACAAGTCGTTCAGTCAGCGGTTTATTTTTTCATGAAGTCACCGCCCACCGTTTGCCGCGTGGTCAACATTGCCTGCCTTCTCCTCTTCGTGGTCTTCGCGTGGCTCCAACGCGAAGATGACAACCCGATCATCTACGAAAACCCGTCGATGCTCGACGTGTGGGTCTGGATTGCGTTCTACGCACTCGTCGCCATCGCTTTTGGTCTGGCGGCGGCAGGGCTTTTTCCGTTACCGCTTTATGGAGTCATCGCCGTCTTTTGTCTCTACCAAATGGTCGTCACCGGCCCCGGCGTGTGGACGAATCTCACCGGTGACCAGGGCTTTGAAGTCACAAAAACGAGCATGGCTCCCACTCGCGCCCACGTCGAGCAATCCCGCGAGTTCTTCGGCGCCGTCATCGCCCTCGCCGCCGTCGGCTTCCTCTTCTGGCAGCGGTTTGCAATCTCGCGCAAAGACGCAGAGGCGCAAAGATAATTGAAAGATCTCTGTGCCCTCCGTGCCTCTGTGCGAGACCCAGAAAACTCACGCAATGATGTCATTCACGACATGCCCATGCACATCCGTGAGCCGGAAATCTCGACCGGAATAGCGATAGGTGAGCCGCTTGTGATCAAAGCCTAACAAATGCAGAATCGTCGCGTGTAGGTCGTGCACGTGCACTGGATTTTCCGTCGGCGCGAAGCCCAGTTCATCCGTCGTTCCGTAGGTCATGCCGCCCTTCACGCCACCGCCGGCCATCCAAAGCGTAAACCCGTCGACATGGTGGTCGCGCCCGACTTTGTCCGGATTTTTTTGCCCCGTCTGAATCGTCGGCGTCCGCCCCATCTCCCCGCTCCAGATGACGAGCGTTTCATCGAGCATTCCAAGACGTTTCAAATCCGTGAGCAGGGCAGCGATGGGCTTGTCGGTTTGTTCTGCATTCCGCTGGTGAGCGGTCACGATCGCCGAATGCTGGTCCCAGGGCTGGCCGTTACCGTGGTATGTCTGCACATATCGTACGCCACGCTCCGCCAAGCGCCGCGCGGTGAGCATCATGCGACCGTGCGGAGTGTCGCCGTAGAGTTCGCGCACATCCGCAGGTTCACTGGAGATATCAAACGCATCCGTCGCGGAACTCTGCATGCGAAAGGCCAGTTCCATCGAGTGAATGCGCGACTCGAGACGGCTATCAACCGGCCGGTTTTGGTAGTGCCGGTTGTTGAGAAATCGCGTGAGTGCGATTTGCGAACGTTGATCCCGCGGATCGACGTCGTCGCGCGTGAGGTTCGGGATGAGTTCTTTCTTTTGCGTTTCGATGTGCGTGCCCTGAAAGACGCCAGGGAGGAAAGCGCTCGTCCAATTTCGCGATTGTCCGGTCGGTGAACCTTGCGGCAAAAGCACGACATATCCCGGAAGCGATTCGCTCTCGGTGCCCAAACCATAGAGCACCCAAGACCCAAGACTTGGCCGCGGCAGCGTCGGATGTCCGCAGTTCATCATGAACAAGCCCGGCGAGTGATTTGCGATTTCACTCACCATCGAATTCACCACGCAAAGTTCGTCCGCATGCTCCGCCGTGTGCTTGAACAATTCGCTGATCTCCAGCCCGCTCTCTCCGTATCGCTTCCAGGTAAAAGGCGTGGCAAAGGCCGTGCCCGCACGGTTTCGCTGGGTCCGCTGCAGGGCGTCGGTGAACTTTTTCGGCACCGACTTCCCGTTGAATTTCTCCAACATCGGCTTGCGATAAAAGGTGTCGAACTGCGACGGCCCTCCGTTCATAAAGAGGTGGATGACGCGCTTCGCCTTCGGCGCGAAATGCGGCTGGCGCACCGCCAACGGCGACGACTCCGCTTCGTCGGCGGTTAACTCTCCCAAGCTTCCCAAAATCCCCGAGGCCGCGACAGCTCCCATTCCAAATCCAGACTTCTGGAGGAACTCGCGGCGGGATGGCATCGATGATTCAGCATTCATTTTTTCGGGAACCACGAAAGGACGCGAAATGCGCGAAAGTGGTTTTTATTGATCCTTACACTAACAATAATTTAATTCTTGCAGCTTCTGAGGCATTCTAATCGAGGTAAATAAATTCGTTCGACATTAAGAGGGACTGCGCGACCAGCGGCCATGCATCAGCCTTTTCACGCACGTGCTTTTCAATGAAGACACCAATGCGGTTCACTTCAATCGGATGCGGTGTTCGTTGATAAATTTGGCGGAACAACCACGCGATGCGCTCCTCGTTCGTCTTTTTGGCGATAAACTCTTTCGAATTGGCAAGCACTTTGGCTTGGTCGATGACAATCGGCGAATTCATCAAGAACAACGCCTGCTGCGGCACGGTGCTTTCGGGGCGGACCGCTTGAGTTTGGTTCGGCGAAGGGAAATTAAAGGCGCGGAGTGTGGGATCGAGGTTGAAACGATTCACAAAGCCGTAAACGCCACGTCGATGCGAGTAATCGTCGGTCCACAATTCAACGGAGCGCCCATACAGCTGATCGTCGAGAGTCCCGGCCACCATCAGCATGGAATCGCGCAACTGCTCAATGCTCAACGGCTTGCGATTGCCCCTCCAGAGCCACCGATTCTCCAAGTCTGCGGCAATATTGCTCGCCATGGCAGCGCCAGACTTCTCCGACACGTCACTGCGAAGCTGGTAAGTCCGGGAGTCCACGATCGAACGCACGAGCTTCTTCAACGACCAGTTCTGCTCATGCACAAATCGCCACGCGAGATGATCGAGCAACTCAGGATGCGTCGGCCGCTCACCTTGCAGACCAAAGTCAGACGGCGTCCCGACGAGATGTGAGCCTAACAATTCGCCCCAAGTTCGATTCACGAACACACGGGCCGTGAGCGGATTATCCGGACGTGTGATATGCGTCGCCAAATCGAGGCGACCACTGCTCTTCCGGTCGAACTCCTTTTTCGACGGATCGAGTATGGAGAGAAAATGGCGCTTCAACCTTTCTCCCTTTTGCGCAGCGTCACCGCGTTCAAAAACCATAGGCTGAACCATGGGATTCTTGGCTTCCTTGACGACCATCGCCCGCACCGGAGCACCATCATGAGAGACGTGAAGTTGTGAAAGTTCCACCTGCGCAAGCTTCACGTCACCCTGCGGGAGATTACTGTTCTTCTTCTCTTTGGCTGGCTTCAACGCCGCGCGCTGCTTCTCGTAATCTGCCTGTTCCTTCTTGCTCCCGTCGAAACCTTCCAAGCTCGGGAACTTTTCGAACTCCCACGGATTCGGTCGCTCGACCGAAGCAAAGACACCATATAGCGAGTAGTAATCGGCTGTCGGAATTGGTTCAAATTTGTGATCGTGACAACGCGCGCAAGAAACCGTCACGCCCATGAATCCTCGCGTCGTCACATCGATCATGTCGTCGATCATGTCATGCTTCGCGTTGCCCCTGTGGTGAGGGCCCACCGCAAGAAAACCGAGCGCAGCCTGCTCCAGGCTATCTTCCGGCACGTCGAGGAGATCCGCGGCCAGTTGCTCCCGGATGAATTGATCGACCGGCTTGTCTTCATTGAAGGCGGCGATGACGTAATTCCGGAAAGCGAAGGCGTATGGATAGTAATAAGGCGTCTGAGAATCGAAGCGGTAAACGTTGTCGGTGTCCGCATAACGCGCGACGTCCAGCCACATGCGCGCCCAATGCTCTCCGAACGCTGGCCGCTCCAACAAGTCATCAACCACCGCACGAACGCGCATCGGCATCGGTCGCTCGTCGTTCACAAAGGCATCGACTTCCTCCGGAGTCGGGGGAAGACCAACGAGATCGAAATGCAAACGCCGTATCAACGTCTGCGGTCTCGCAATCGGCGCCGGCTCGACACCATTCTCCAAGTGCTTTTCGCGCACGAAGCGGTCGATCCGGGTGCGGTTCCAAAACGGGTCATCATATTTCGGCGGCTCTTTCTTTTCGACCGGTTGGAACGCCCAGTGGTCCTCGGCCACTCCGAAAAGATGTTCCTGATCACCCAGCAAGGAGAACTCCGTCTCCCCCATGTCTTCCGCCGGGCCAGGAGCGCCTCGCCGCACCCATTCTTCTAACTTTTTCACCAAATCCTCTGGCAGTGCCTTCTTCGGCGGCATGGCGATGTCTTCATCGTCCCGGCGGACAGCGCTGATCAATATCGACCCAGCAAGGTCGCCCGGTATGACCGCTTTCCCCGAATCGCCACCATCCAACCATCCCGACGCGCGGTCGAGCAGGAGTCCACCCTTTTGCTCACCCTCTTCCTCAGAGTGGCAGGTGTAACAATGGGCGGCAAAGATCGGACGAATATGCCGTTCGAAATACTCCGCCCCGCTCTTCCCGTTGGGATTCGCGGATACAAAGCTGGCCGACATCACGAAGACCATCGCGACAATCATACCAGTATTCTGAAATCGAAATCTCATGGGGGAGCGTCAATTTATGCCCAATTCCCCCTGATTCTCAGTCATTTTCAGGGGAACCACGAAAGACGCGAAAATGCGCGAAAAGAAGAATCCTCTGCGTCTCTACGCGAGGCCTTACTCGAATAACCCTTCCAGTTTTTCCCGCAAGTCATCCGCGCCAGCCTCACCTTCGGCCGGCGACCAATCCGCGAAGATCTTGTCCTCGTCGTTGTAGGGTCCGCGTTTTACTTCGAGAACGACGGTGTCCGTCGCGAGGCAGACCATCCCATGCCAAAGCTTCGGCTCGATGTCGATGAGGCCATGGTTTTCCGCACGCAAATCGTGCGTCGAGACTACCTCGCCCGCACCATCAAACTTCACGAACCCAAGCCGACCCTGCAACACATGTATCGTTTCGATCGCATGTTCACGCGGATGCAAATGCGGTTGCACGTAGGTGCCAGGCTGGAAAAAGTTGAGCATCCGTTGCACCAGCGCGTCCTGCGTCCGGTGAAGCGGCAAAATGATCCGCAATCGCGGACTCGCTGCTGATCCCTCAAACCCTTGCTGCAGAAGCTCAGGCGTCAGCTCAAAAACATCGCCAGTGACGTTGGGAAATGCGGCGGGCATGGCCGACAAAGATGGCGTGTCCAAAAAGATTAAGCAACCCGCACCTCACCTTTGCGGGAATTCCGAATCTCGAATCCCCGAAAACCGAGGTCTGCGGTTGCGTAGCACGGACACTCCTGTCCGTGGGGGTGGGGGCAGGGGCGTGAGCGTGAAACGACGGGGAGAATCTGATTAATGCCCAATCGTGTCGAATTCCTTAAAGCAACCCAAGCCACACAATTCACCAGTCGGTAAAACTTGTACTGCCGCGTCGACCTTCCTCCCTCCCACGGACAGGAGTGTCCGTGCTACTTCTCTTCCAACCAAAAACCTCCTCTGCGTCTCTGCGTCTCTGCGCGAGGCCCAAAAACCGTCACTTCACTTCCAGCAACTCAATCTCGAAATGCAGTGTCTCAAACGGCGGAATCGCGTCGCCGAAACCGGACTCCCCGTAGGCAAGCTGGTGCGGAATGATGAATTGAAACTTCGATCCCGGCGACATGAGCTGCACGCCCTCGGTCCAGCCCGCGATGACTCCATTGAGCGGAAACGTCGCCGGCTGACCACGTTGAATAGAGCTGTCGAAAACCTCGCCGTTCTCGAACTCGCCCTGATAGTGGACGGTTACCGTGCTTTGCGCAGTCGGCTTCTCGCCGCCTTCGCCAGCGACAAGTTCACGATACTGCAAGCCGCTGTCGAGCTTTGTGTAGGGCGCGTCAGATTCAGTCATTGCGCCCGATACGCGCTAATGGTATCCGGCGCAACCACTGGAGTCGCTTGGCATGTTCGCTCGCCCCTAGTGGGAAGAGCAAGTGGAGCAGCACGAATCGCAGCCTGATGTACAAGCGCCGGTCTTCGTCGAGTGACAACTGGTCAAAGCTAAGGCCGCAGCTGCCGCTGCAAGGATGATGAGTGTCTTCATGGGCCAGTAGGAAGACCAGCCCAGAGACATTATTCCTTAAAAATTGAAAATTTAGCCACCGCAGCCACAGGAGCCGTCGCCGCACTTGCAGGCAGCACCCTTGCTACACGCTCCACTGGCACCACCACAGCAATCGGAAGTGTGAAAGCTGCAGCAGGAGGAAAAGGTTAGCGCCACAGAAGCGACAAACAGTGTGAGTAGTTTTTTCATGAGGCGTTAATGTACTGCGATTTACGAAAATTTCATCCGTTAAACAGCGCCCAATACACTGGGGGAGTTTTGGAATCACTGAGCGCGGATAAGCAACTCCAAACACCCCTCGCAAACTATCAACGCATCCCAAGATCACTCAAAACCATTCGTGCCAATTCGTGTCCATTCGTGCTCATTCGTGTTAAAAAAGAGGGAACACGAATGAACACAAATTCCCGCTGCCGAAACCACTCGAGAAACCTTGTTCATTTCTCCCTTCCAGCCGACATCACTTCTGGTATCCTCACTATATGAAATCCCTTCAATTATTTTCCCTCTTCCTCCTCGCCCTCACGCCGACCCTCCTCGCGAGCGACCTTGTCGCCCCCGGCGCGAAAGTCGAAAAACTCGCCAGCGGCTTCACCTTCACCGAAGGCCCTGCCGCCGATGCCTCCGGCAACGTTTACTTCTCCGACATCCCCAATCAGGACATTCACCACTGGTCGGTTTCCGAAAAGAAACTTACCACCTTCATGGACGAATCCGGCGGCACGAACGGACTCTACTTCGACAAAGACGGCCAACTCCTCGGCTGCCAAACAGTGGAAAAACAAGTCGCCTCTATCGACCCCAAGACGAAAAAAGTCACCCCCATCACTAGCGAGTATAACGGCGCGCGTTACAACAAGCCGAACGACCTATGGATCGATCCCAAAGGCGGCATCTACTTCACCGACCCCAACTACGGCCGCCAGGAAATGACGCAGGACGGTGAACACGTCTATTACATCAACCCCGCCCGCGACAAGGTCATTCGCGTCGCCGACGACTTTAACAAGCCGAACGGCCTCATCGGCACCCCCGACGGCAAGACCCTCTACATCGCCGACCCCGGCGAAGGAAAAACCTACAAATACACCATCGCCGACGACGCCACCTTGAAGGACAAAGAACTCTTCTGCGATTCCGGCTCCGACGGCCTCACCCTCGACGAAAAAGGCAACCTCTACATCACCGCCGACGCCGTCGATATCTACAGCCCCGAAGGCGAGCTTATCGAATCCATCGAGATACCTGAGAAACCTGCGAATGTAACATTCGGAGGGAAGGAGAATAAGACGCTGTTCGTCACGGCACGGACAAGTCTTTACTCCGTTGAAATGGCGGTGGCTGCGGCGGAATGAAGGGAAAACCTGGGATCAGTTTACTCACCATTGGCGCTACGGCGCTTATCGTTGCGATTGTGATTCTAAGTCGTCCCGCAACCAAGGAGCCCAGTCGGAAAAACTCGGAAATCCTTGTTAAAAGCCCAGGTAACTCACCACAAGAAAGTAACATCTCATCTCTTGAGCCAGTCTTCGGCTCAGGGAAAGCGGCTAACTTACCAGCCGAAGAAGAAAGCATCTTCGCCGATGAACTGGCACTCTTCCTCCAAGGTGACGCCGAGGCTTTTGACCGGTTTCTAGCGGCAATCACGATGGAGAACTGGCGGGAAGCGCGGGTGGCGTTGAAGAATGCGTTGGGAAGCGACGAGGAAAACGACTGGTCGTCGGAGATGGAGCGGTTCTGGCGGGTAGTCGGCGAGATGGGGGGACTGGCCTTGGCGGAGGAGATGATCGAGGAGATGGACTCGGACTTTGCACTCGCCTTGAAAGGATGGGGCGAAGCGGACCCGCAAGCGGTCTTCGATTTCTTCTCCAGTCTCGACTTCGCGAAAGACGAACGCATTCATCAGTATCTTGAAGCGACGGACTCGAGAATGTTTCCATTCCTCGATGAATTCTCCGACGCCATCCTTCGCGGATTGTTTGAAGGGTTGACGCCCGAGAACTACACCGAAGCGGATGCGGATCACATCGACGATCTGGTGAACTTTTTCCTGGAGAACGATCCGAGGAAAGCGATGTCGCTCATGCGTGAGTTCACGGAACGCATCATTTCTTCAGAAGATGCGGAAGCACTGAAATCGTGGGTCAAGGGATTCGAAGAATCGGTTGTTCAAGCGGGCGCGGTTCAGCGCGTCATCGAGAGTGGGGCTTTCGACAAGAACTTCGCCGAAGCGGTCGAATTCGCGTGGTCGCTTGAGGACCCGATGTCACGAAGATCCGCCTTGTCCGCCACTTACGCGAAACTCGCTTCAGGCATCAATGGCCACGATCCCAATGTGACCGCAGAATCCTTGATCGTCATGGATCACGGTCCAGACCGCGATTCCGCGATCAACGGTTTCGCCCACGGGCTCGTCAACTCCGATCCCGAAGCCGCCCTGAGGTGGGCGAATGACGTTTCGAGCGAAAGCTTTCGCAACGTCGTCGTTGAGAATATTTCACGGCGTATTAATCGACTTTGATCCGGCCCGCAAAGAAGCCAAATCAAAAAAGGCCAAACTGCTCACCTGGAGAAATCCGCAGATTGCACAAGCCGATGGGAGTGCTTGTTTAGATCAGGGATTGAAATTTGTCTCTCCATGCCCACTTACATCTACGAAACGATTCCGCGGAAGCCTTCGGAGAAGCCGGTTCGGTTTGAGGTCAAGCAGAGCATCATGGAGGATGCTCTCGATGCCCACCCCGAAACCGGCCAGCCCGTTCGCCGGATCATTACCGGAGGGATTTCTTCTTTGTCGAATAAAAGCGAAGAATCGAGAGGCAGAAGATGCTGTACTGGCTCTGTCAATTCTTGCTGTGGTTGAGTGATCGAAGGAGCGGAGTTATCTCACCCGGCCATGGCACGCAAAGCCCCAAGATCGAAAACGCCAAAACTGCTCACCGGCGGGAATCCGCAGATTGGGAAAGCCGATGGCGATGCGCCAGTGCAAGAATACATCGCTGCCATGCCGGAATGGAAAAGCGAAATCGGACAAAGGATCGATGCATTAATCGTGGACTCTGTGCCGAAAGTGCAGAAAGCCGTGCGATGGAACACGCCCTTCTATGGCATCGAAGGAAAAGGCTGGTTCATGAGCTTTAGTTGTTTGACGAAATACATCAAGGTGGCTTTCCACAATGGCCGCTCGCTCGATCCCATTCCGCCCGTCGAATCGAAGCACGAGACGGTGCGCTATTTTCACATTTTCGAGGGCGACGAACTCGACGAAAAGCAATTTAAGCGCTGGGTGAAGCAATCGTCGAAACTTCCGGGTGAAGACCTTTTCTAAATCTTGGCAAACCGGCGGCTGCACCAAGATTCGCCTTGAACTGACAGACTGACTCGACGCAATATTGGCGGCATGTCCGGCAAATTCTTTCGACACCCACTGATCAGAATCGGCGTTTGGATCCTTGTTGTTGCGCTGGCCGCGGGCCTAATCAAGGTGCAGATCGCGGGACATGAAGCTGTAGTGGGACAGTGGGACATGAAGCTGTAGTGGGACAGTGGGACATTTGTCAAGTGGGACATGAAGCTGTAGTGGGACAGTGGGA
>JBCCWV010000078.1:0-21889 GCA_039192745.1 Verrucomicrobiota bacterium
GGGACGTGAAAGGAAAGAACGTCTTCGGTTACTACCCTGACCTCGACCCGCTCGGATCGTGGACGACCCCCGGCAGCAGCCGCGGGCGATGGGTTCCGACGGCGGCGGTCGAACAGTTCTCCGCGCCCTTGGCCAAGTGGCTCGGCATCGCCGACCCCGAGATCGCGACGATCTTCCCCAACCTCGAGCGCTTCTCCGATCCGTTCACGGCAGGTTACGATCCGACCGACTTCAGTTCCATCCTCGCCAACGCCAACCTCGATTACATCACCGGGATCTGATCTCCTTTGTCACCTGTTGTTAGAGTCTTGCTGATCATCGCAGGCCTTGCGGTGATCGGAGTTATTGGAGCGTTTGTTTATTTGAAGATGACCTCCGGTGAAAGCCGAGGATTGGATTCAGTCGCAAAAAGCGTTCCGTCACCAGGTGCGGAAACTCCCGCTGCATCTGGCGCGATTCCTCCTTCGTCTGATGCGGGAACAACCAAAGATTCCGCGGCGCTTCCCGGAAATGAGCGCGGCAATCCTCTTTCGCCGGAACCCATTCCGCTCAATTTGGACGGCCCGGCATTCGAGCGCCTTGGAGGAAATGATGATCGGGTGCTCAAACGCGACGTCGTGGCCATGGCGCGCGATCTCCACAATCCAGAGCAAGATCCGGTCGATGATGTTCAGATCCTTACTTCTCTCGTCGGCGCCTACCGCGAAATTTTTCGAGAGAACCCTATCGCCGGTGAAAACCGAGAGGTGGTGGAGGCTCTGGCAGGAAAAAACAAATATCGTATGATCTTCATCGAGCCCACACATCCGGCCATTGATGCCAATGGTGAGCTGCGCGATCGATGGGAAACTCCCTATCGCTTCCACCCCATTTCGCGGGACCGCATGGACATTCTTTCCGCAGGGGAAGACCGGCAATTCGGAACCGGAGACGATATCATGGTCGACGAGCCTGCCGATATCGATCAGGGTTCGCGTCGGTGAAGTGCGATCTTTCATGCACAGGTAATGCCGACCTGGTCGCGTAGTGCTTCCGCGGCTTGTTTTCGCGCATACCTTCGGCTCTGATGTTGAACCTCTTTCTTTCCCCCAAATTGCTCCTAAGCAGAATCCGTGGAAGACTCAAGACGCGGATTTTATGAACTCAGCAGTCACGTCACTCTTCACGTTTTTACTTTTCACAGGCCAGGCTTTGATTGGTTTGGAGTTGCCCACATTTTTTGGAGACCACATGGTGCTGCAACGGGATAAACCCATCGCCATCTGGGGATCGACGAACCCTGAAACCGACGTGATTGTTACTTTCGGAGGCGAGGAATGGAAGACGGTTTCTGATTCACAGGGGAAGTGGCGGGTTGCGATTGATCCGCAAACTGCGAGCGCACAGGAGAGAGATTTGAAGATCGAAAGCGGGGAGGTCAGCCACATTTTCGAGGGTGTTCTTGTTGGAGAGGTTTGGTTCGCGTCGGGGCAATCGAACATGGGGTGGAACCTGAAAGACACTGAAGACGCCGAGGCTGAAATAGCGGCGGTCGGTGTCCGGCCGATTCGACTTTTTCAAACCACGGTGACACCGGCGGCGACACCGAAGCAGGATGTTTATGGAAACTGGCGACGTTGCAGCCCGGACTCCGTGGGCCGTTGGCCAGCGGTGGCCTACTATTTTGCGCGATATCTTGAGGAGGATTTGCAGGTTCCAGTAGGTATCATCCACGCTTCTTCCGGTGGAGTGCCTGTGGAGTCGTTTATCAGCAAGGACGGATTTCTGGCTCTTCCCGAAGGTCGCGATATTGCCAGCAATCTGGAAAAAAGCCTGGTCATGGCGCGGCTGAAAGAGATTCGCCAAGCTTACGACAAAGATATGCGGGAATGGATTCAGCAGAGTGCGAATCAGGATGGAGGAAACGAATCCGGGGAGCGAAGCGCCCGGCCAGAAATTCCTAAAGACCTGACTTCATCTACTGGATTACCGATGGCTTTTTTTAATGGGATGATTCACCCCTTTACCGGCTATTCGTTGCGCGGATTCATCTGGTATCAGGGAGAGGCCAATGCCAAACCGTGGCGAGCTCAGCATTACGCCAAATCCTTTTCCCTGATGATTAACGATTGGCGAACACACTGGAACGAACTCCTGCCATTCGTGTGGGTGCAGCTCGCCTCCTATGAAGATCCGCACCAGCAGCCGGGGAAAACGGGTCCATGGACAATTCTACAGAATGAGCAACGCCGCGTTCTCTCCCTTCCCAACACGGGAATGGTAGTTGCCAACGATCTCGGAGACGGGGAGAACATCCACCCACCGAAGAAGAGGGAAGTTGGTCGTCGGCTTTCATTGTGGGCGCTGCAAAATATCTACGGCGAACCAGTCGTCGGTTCGGGGCCGCTTTTCCGGGAGGTTTCCATCGAGGGTAATCTGGTCCGGGTCCATTTTGATTCCGCGAGTTCATTGAAGACGCGGAATGAGGAGGAACTCAAAGGATTTGAGATCGCCGGAGAGGATCGAATCTGGCACGATGCGGACTCTGTCATCGACGGAGATACGGTTCTGGCTTCCAGTCCAAACGTGCCGTCTCCGGTGGCTGTGCGGTATGCGTGGGAATCGAATCCTCTCGATGCCAATCTAGTGAATGGAGCAGGACTTCCCGCGTCAATTTTTCAGAGTAGCGACTGGCCGTATGACGTGAATTGAGCGCTAGGCTGGGGCTTAGTTTTGATGGGTGTTTATCAAGTTCCGGTCTGGATTTTGGGTTTCGCCGCGACTCGGTGTGCATGATCGACTGATCCCTCATGGTAAAATATCCCCGACAGGAATCGAACCTGTATCTAAGGTTTAGGAAACCCTTGTTCTATCCGTTGAACTACGGGGACTTCTCTGAAAGAAAGGGTATCATTCCGTCGTTGTGGGTGCAACCGGCGCAAAAATCGGGATTTCTTTTGGCCTCCGCCGGAAACCTGCGTTAAGCGTCCGATTCTCAGCGCCTAAACCCACCGAAAATCTTGATCGAGTATCTCAAAATTTGCCGGATCGACCACTGGCTGAAGAACATTTTCATTCTCTTCGGGCATGCCGTTGCGATTGTTCTTGTCCCCAGTGTCGTTCTTGATGCCATTTCAGTTGGCATCATCATTTTCTCGCTGATTCCGGCCTGTTTCATTGCGTCGGCGAACTATATCCTCAACGAGATCCTCGACGCGCCGTTTGACCGTTTGCATCCGACAAAGAAGAATCGCGGCATTCCGGCGGGAAAGGTGAAGGTTTCGATTCTCTGGTGGATTTTCGCCGGTCTCATCGTTGCGGGTTTTGCCTTGGCGATTCCGTTCAAAAGTCCCGGTTACCTGATTGCGCTTGGACTGCTTCTCCTGAGCGGCCTCGTGTATAACATTCCGCCCGTGCGACTGAAGGATCGTGTGTTTCTGGATGTTATTGCGGAGTCGTTCAATAATCCGATTCGTCTTTGGCTCGGATGGTTTGCCCTCGTGCCTTCCCTGGATGTGTGGCCCCCGCTTCCCATCGTCTTTGCATGGTGGTCCTTCGGGGCCTTGCTGATGACGGGCAAGAGATACGCAGAGTTCCGTTTTATCGATGACAAGGAATTGAGCGGGAAATACCGGAAATCGTTCCAGGATTATTCGGAACAAAAACTGATCATCGCGATGATCACATATGCGAACTTCTTCTGTTTCTTCACGGGCGTTGCGATGACGGCTTACCAAAAGCTGAATAATCTCGTTTTTGTTTTTCCCATGATCGCGCTGGCGATCATCGCGTATTTCCGACAGGCGATGAGCATCAAGGGGGCGAAACTGGAGCCGGAGCAACTCATGCGAAACGTTTGGGTGATCGCCGCGACGATTATCACGGCCGTTCTCGCGCTTTGGTTGCTTGGGGCCGAGAATTTCACGCAGAAATTCAGCTTTTGGGCGAAAGACTGGATGGCGGAATAGACTCGCGCGATTTCAGCTGATTTGCGGATTCTTGGACTCGCCTTTCATCCGCAATTTGACCTTGTTCCAGGCATCGGCCCAGCCGGGGAGGAGGAAAACGGCGGTGATCATCGTCAGGGCGAGGCCGGTGGCACAGACGGTGCCGAGTTGGGAAAGGCCGCGATTGCTGGAGAAGGCGACGGTGGCGAAGCCGGTGGTGGAGGACAATCCGCAAAGGAGGAGCGCACGACCGATGGTTTGTTTGGCTTCCTCGACATTGTCCTTCAAACGGCGCACGGCCATGAGCATGTGAATGGAGTAATCGAGCCCCGCGCCAAGGAGAAGCGGGACGGCGGCGAGGTTGATGATGTTCCATTCCATGCCGCCCAAAGACATGATGGCGAGCATGAGAAGCGCACTGTAAACGAATGTGGAGATAGAGAGGACGACATCGCGAGAACGACGAAAGGCGAGGATGAGCATGACGAGGACGAGTCCGCTCAGCGGAATGAGCACGGTGCGACGCTCGGATCTGATGAGCTTCTGGATGGCGGGTCGGAGTTGACTCCAACTGACGATGAGTCCGTCGTGTTCGTTGGCGATTTTGGATACTTCAGGCTCCAGTTGTTCTTTCTCTTCCTTGTCGAAGATGAAGCGCCCGATGGCGAGAGGTTCGTGTTGATCTTTCTTCCGGTCTTCCTCCCGGGACAGGGAAAGGAAGTTGTTGAGCAAGTCACGGCTGACGTTCTGGCGCGGATAGATGACGGCCTCCGAAGTTTTGCCCCATTTCCGCCAGTGCTTGAACACCGAAAGAAAGAGTGCTGTTGCGTCTTCCGTGAGCCCGGCCTCATTGGCGTAGGAGTCGATGGTTTTGAACCAGGCAGCTGTTTCGAAGAGGACCTTTTTATTGGCTTTTTGGAACTCCTCGGTAGGGAGGAAAGGAATGGGGAAATCGGCATTGATCGTCGCATGCCCTTCCATTGAAGCGTTGACGTTCTCCATCTGCGCCAGCAATTCCGCGTAGTCGTCGCCGCGGAAGATGACATAAACGGCGCGGTCTTCGCTCTGTCCCATCTTCTCGATAATTGACGTCATTGTGTCCCTGGTCTCGTTCTTCTTGGGGTCGAGGGCTTTCTCATCGGTGGAGAGACCGGGGCGTCCGACGGTGGCAAGAACGATGGCGGCAAAGGCGAGACCGATGGCAGTTTTCGGAAGGGCAGGAAGATTCGGGAGCTTCCGGAATCCGGTGGTTCTACCTCGGCCCCCTTTGGTGAGCGTTATCAGCCACGGGAAAATGAAGAGCATGATGATGGAGCCGGCGATGATACCGATGGCGACCATGGTGCCGAGTTGTCGTGCTCCGGGGATGGCACTGAGATTGAGTCCGAGGAATACGGTGGCGGTGGTTCCGGAAGCCCATGCGACGCTGAAAAAGATCTTTTTTCTGAGCTTTTTCGGGGTCGACTCCGGATTCGACGACCATTCCTGAAAGACGATGAATCCGTAGTCGACGCAAAGCCCGACGAGAATTGCGGCAAACCCCACGCTCATCGCACCGAGGCGTTCGTAAACGAGTGTCCCGATCGTAACGGTGAGGGCGAAGGTGTAGAGCAGGCAAAAGGTCAGCCAGAGAAGGGGCGTTGTGCAGCGGTAGAACAGCCAAAAGAGAAAGATAATGATGCTGATAGTGACGACGGCGGAGAACAGCATCTCGTTTTGCATTTGGACCGAGACTTCGGCGATGTAGGGAGTGTTGCCGGTGTATTCGATTTCGACCTTATCCAGTCCGCCCGTGCCTTTCGCCCGCATGTCGTCGATGACGCCTTGCACTTTCGCGAGCCACTTCAGCGATTCCTTGTATTCGTAGTTGTCGCCGGGGGCGTCCACGAAGATGAGGCGGAGTTGTCCGTCATCGCTCGCGTAGCCGACTCTCGTTTTTCCACGTTCGTCGAGGTCCATGACATCGCTGATGATTTTTGTCAGCTTGAGCGGGTCGGTACTGGCCCGGACGATCTCCTCGGCGTCGAAGCTGGAGGACATGGTTTCGATCGCTTCTTCGAAGTGAAGTTTTGTCTCCTCGGGCGCGAGCGATGCGGCGAGTTCCTTGACTGCGGCCGGGTCCGCGTTCCACCAGAGGTAGGCAATGATCTCCGAGTAAGCGAGGGCGTTGTCGATACCCGGCGGGTTCCAAGTGACTTTCTCGACGAGTTTCTTTTCGGCTGCGAGGGCTTCGGCGAGGGTGTCGGTCGCCCGTTCGACGAGTTCGTCGTCCTTGCTTTTGACCGCGATGATGAGGTCAACCTGCTTGTTGAAGTGCTGCTGGTAGAGCTTGAGTCCCTGGACCTCCGGCATCTCGTGCGGAAGGAGTTCCAGCGGGTCCGTGTCGAAGGACAACCTCTTGTAAGCGAAGAGGCTGAGGCCGATGAAACTGCCGAAAAGGGCGATGAGTTGGAGGGCTTTCAAGCTCGGCTCCATACTAGGGATTCATGGAAAAGATGCGAGCGCGAATCCGGCACTTGCCAGCCGGACAACTCCCGCCAATCTATGCGCCGAAGTCATCATCCATGCCCAAACTCAAAAAGAAAAAGCCGAAAACCACCAAGCCGACCTCTTCCCCGTGGATTGAAGTCCGAAATTCCAAAATGCACGGACGCGGACTTTTCGCGGCGAAAAATATCCCGGAGGGCGAATACCTCATCGAATACGTGGGAGAATACCTGACAAAAGATGAGTCCAACAGTCGTGGCTGGGAGCAATCTGATAAAGCGGCGGAAACCGGCGAGGGCGCGGTTTATCTGTTTATTCTCAATGATGATTGGGATATCGACGGGAACTACGAATACAATACGGCCCGCCTGATCAATCATTCGTGCGAGACGAACTGCGAGACGGAAGTTTACGAGGGGGAAGACGGCGATGAGATTTGGATCGTCTCAACGATGGACATCAAGAAGGGCACGGAGTTGAGTTTTAATTACGGATTCGATCTTGAAGATTACGAGAACCATCCATGCCTATGTGGCACCAAGAATTGCGTCGGCTACATCGCGGGTGAGGAATTTTGGCCGGAGTTGGCGAAAAAGCTGAAGAAGAAGCGGGCGAAGAAAAAGAAAAAGGCGGGTGTGAAGGGTAAGAAGCGGAAGAAGAAGTAATTCTGCGTTCGCTTCAAATCACGGTCTTTTGCTGAACGAGAAAATTCTCGATCAACTTCAACCCGAGTGACTGGCTTTTCTCCGGGTGGAATTGCGTGGCCGTCAGGTTTCCCCGCCGGATGGCGGCGGCGAAGTTCACGCCGTAATCGCAGCGGGCAGCGACGAGATCCACGTCTTCAGGTTCCGGGAAAAACGAATGCACGAAATAGACGTAGGGATACTCTGGAAAGTCTTTCCAAGCAGGGTCGGCGGAGTCAGCGAGCTGGAGGGAATTCCATCCCATGTGTGGAACTTTTAGTCCTGGCTGGGAGGGAAATCGTCGGACCTTCCCTTTGAAGATGCCGAGTCCAGGTTCCTCCGGGGATTCCTCGCTTGATTCAAAGAGCACCTGATAGCCGATGCAGATGGCAAGAAGCGGCTTATCGCTGGTGACCCAGTCGCAGAGAAATCCCTCCAGGTTTTGTGCGCGGATGTTCTTCATCGAGTCCCCGAAAGCGCCTACCCCGGGAAAGATGAGCGCTTCGATATCATCGGCGTCCTCGGGTGCACGAATGACCTTGTGCGGCGCGCCGAGAAGTTCGAGCGCGTTGCAGACACTGCGCAGGTTACCTGCTCCGTAATCGATGACGCCTGTTTTTGAGGATTGGATGATTGGGAATTCGTTGATTAGTTTTGAAACGAATCCCTAATCCCTGATCCTCAATTATCCAATCAACTAATTATCCAATCTCCAATCCCTAAAGCACTTCCTTCGTGCTCGGAACTCCCTGCACGCGTGGATCATGTTTGGTCGCCTGATCGGCAGCTTTGGCGAGACCTTTGAAGAGCGCCTCTGCCATGTGGTGGGCGTCGCGGCCGTAGAGGATTTCCGTATGCAGGTTGGCGCCAACATTGAAGGCGAAAGCACGGAGGAATTCCTCGACGAGTTGAAAGGAAAACTCGCGGATACTCTCGACCCCGTCGGGAACGCGGTGTTCGAGATAGGCGCGACCGCTGAAGTCGATGGCGACTCGGGCGAGTGTTTCGTCCATCGGGAGTAAAGCCCATCCGTAACGGGCGATGCCCGCCTTGTCGCCAAGCGCTTCCTTGAAGCACTGGCCAATGACAATGCCGGTATCCTCAACGGTGTGGTGGTAATCGACTTCGATATCTCCCGTCGCTTTCACGGTCAGGTCAAAGAGCCCATGCTTCGCGAAGAGCGTGAGCATGTGGTCGAAGAAGGCGACTCCGGTGTTGATCTCGGCCTTGCCAGCGCCGTCGATATTCAACTCGACGGAGATTTCGGTTTCGGCGGTTTTCCTATGTTGGGATGCGTTGCGCACGCTGGAAACTTACTCCTCTTCCGCCTCGTCTCCAGATTTCTTCTTCCCTTTCAGGAGGACGGTGAGGATCGCCATGAGGACGGCGAGTCCGACGAGGTAGATCCAAGGCGGAATACCCTCGTCTGCGGGCTCGTCAACGACCGGAGTTTCGGCAGGCGCTTCCGCTGTGGTGACAGGAGTGGTGGATTCCTCGGAAGGTTCTTCCGTAGAGGATTCCTCGCTGGCCACGGTTGGCTCTTACATGGCTGGCTCTGTCGGTTCTGCCGGTGTTTCTGGAGTTTCCGGCTCGTTGGCTTTGCCGGTCCGGGCATTGATGATCGCTTGCTGGAGGTTGTTGAAGCGGTCTCCGTAACGCAGATATTTCTGGGCTTCCGCGAGAAATTTGTCGCCTTCGTCGAAGTTGCCATCAGCAAGGCTTTGAGCGGCATTGGCAAGTTCTTTGGCGCCAGATAGCACCTTTTCCGCATCTAGTGCACTGAGCGTACCACGTTGCTCGGAAACGACGCGCTTGGCTTCCTCGATACTTTCCTTGGACCACATGCTGACGGGAAGCCACGTGTGTTTAGCCTCCTTGGCCGCAGTCCACTTTTTCTGAAAGGGGCCGAGAACGCTTCTTTCAAAATCTGCTTCGATCTGCGCGCGTTCGCTTTCCGGGCGTGAGCGGAGTTGTTCTTCCCGGCGGGCGATTTCGCGTGCGTTTTGGGCGAAGAGCCGGTCCAGCGACTGGTCGTAGGCGTCGAGCGCGGCGACGGCGGATGGAATTGCCTCCGCGTAGGCAATGGACTCTCCATAGTTTCCGTTCAATTCTCCAAAGGCGGAGAAAGCGGCAACATAGTCTTTCTTTTCGAGGGCGCGGTCCATTTCGACCTTCAACAATGTGGCCTCGTGGTTGTATCGGTCGCGCGCGATTTGTTCAGCGTCGATCCACTCTCCGTTGAGCTTGACGGCACCGGATTCCACCTTGGCTTTTTCCTCGGTCAGAGTTTCCAACATCGCCTTTACCTCACCGGCAAACTCGCTTTCGGCGTGATCGCTGAGGAATTTACTGGGCTTCGCGATGAGCCTGTCGTAGTCGCGGGCGGAGAGAAGATCCGGTGTTTCGGTGATGCCTGCGAGTTCGTCAAAAGCGAGTTTGTCCGCCGCGATGCGGTCTATCCGATCAATTTCGGTAACGGGAACGGTCTTGTTTTCACGAATTCGTTCGCCGACTCGGATGACGATTTTTTCGGAGTCTTCGCTGACGATTTCTCCTTCGAGCGTTCCGCCGGATTTGAGGTGAATGGTGTCAGCCAACAGACAGCTGTTCAGGATCAGGGTGACAATAGCAATGCGGGATACCATCTTAAGAAGAAGGGTTTTCGGAGTTTTTATTGGGGAGATTGGGGGGACCAAATCTTCCGGATTATTCAGAATTCACAAGAAAAAATCAAGGTTCTGGTGCCGAGCCGCCGAATTCCGCCATTTGCTGCATCCCCCGCAGGAGGGGCAAGCTGAAGAGGGGCTTGCTTTCGACTCTGCCCGAAAAGAGATCGATAATCGCCTCCGCTCGCTGGAGATAGGTTTCGTTCCCGGTGATCCGGTGGAGTTTCACAAGGTTGAGGATGGCGAGCGTGTTCGCGGCGGGAAGGACGCGGTCCGCTCCCGTGATTGTGACGAGTGGGGCAAAGCGTGCCTCTTCCAGCATTTCGTGGATTCCCGTTCCTTCCACGTCCCAGAAAAGCGCGAGCTGGGCATCCTGCAGACGGGTCGCGCGATCCAGCCATTTTTCCTCGCCCGTGGCTTCGTGAAGATCCAGTAAGGCGGAGATAAAGCAGGAGTAGTCGGTGGCATTAACCGTCGATTCCGAAGTGATACTGTTAGGGGACATGTGGTAGAGCATCGCGCTGGCAGGATCGAACCGGTCGTTCCAGAGCGTCTCTCCGGCGGCGGCGGCGGCGTGGAGAAAATCGTCCCGTCGGAATTCCACGCCGCCGGTCGCAAGTGCCGAAACGAAGAGGGCGTTGGCTCCGGTGAACGCGGTGTCGAACCGCTTGGGAGGTGTCCGCTTGGCACGAGCTTCCGTCACTTTTTGCAAGGCGGTGGCGAGCAACTCCGGCGGAAAGTCGTCGAGGGCCTCCGGGTTGAGGCGCGGGACGTTCAATCCGTCGAGTTCCGCCTGTTGAGGTCCGAGGCCGAGGGGGAGATTCCCGGAAGGCTTAATCGCGAAAACCGAGAAAAACGCTTCCTTTTCCTCAGCGGTCAGTAGCGCTTCAAGTTCGTCGGCGGTCCACGTGTAGTAGGCGCCTTGCCGGGGTCGGGTTGTGCCCGCGGGCGCTTCGCTGAATGCGTCGAGGCCGTGGGCGAAGAGACCGGACGGTAGCTTCCAGTTGTTCAAGACATATTCGATGACGCGCACGGCATACTCGCTGTAGATCTTTTCGTCAGTGCGGTTCGCGATGCGAATGAAACTCAGTGCCATGCGGGACTGGGTGACGAGATCCTTCTCAAAAGAGGGCGCCTGCCAACCCGGATCCATCGTGTAGCGGAAAAACCCGTCGCCAAATTGATCGTAGAGACCGCCGCGGACGATGTTTTCCACGGTTGTCAAAAGCATGCGGCGAATCTGCCGGTCCCGGAATCCGCCGGGAGGATAGTCATCGAGGGATTCGGCCAGGAAGTCGAGGGCCGATGGGTTCGGAAAGCCGACCTTTGCGTTGAAGCCGCCGCGAGTCGGATCAAAACTCGCGGACAAGCTTTCGACGGCACGCGAGGAAATCTCCTTCGCGTCGATTTCCTTCCGGTAGGAGTGAAGTTTGGAGATAATCTCCTGTAGTCGCTCGATGTCGCGTTCGCTCTGGGTACGAATGTAGTCGGGGCGTTTGTTCCACTGGCTGTCGATGTGCTCGAGGACCTTTTGGAGTGATGGCTTGGAATCGCGATTGACGTTACCGAAGTAGCCACCGACGGAGAACGGGTTCAGTTCGGGCGTGAGCCAGATGCACATGGGCCAGCCGGTTCCCGACCGGTTCAGATCCGCGTAAGTCGTGAAGAGATTGTTCAGGCCCGGCCAGATATCCTTGTCGAGGATGACGGGAACGAATCGCTCGTTGAGCAGGGCCGTGACATTTTCATCGCCCTCGAACGATTCCACCCGCATCCGCTCGCACCAATAACAACCCGTGTATCCCAGATAGACGAAAAGTGGTTTGTCCTCCGACTTCGCTTTCTCGAAGGCCGTTTCGCCCCATTGATGCCAACGAACCTGTCCTTCAACAAACGATTGCACGAAAGGTGAGGGAGAAAGCTTGAGCGAATTCTCCTCCGCGTTCGTGAAGACGAGGGTCAAGGCACAGAAGGCGGACGCCAAAAGAGGGACGCGCTTGCGGGAGGGGAAGCGGAGCATGGGACGCGGGAACTTAGAACAGGTCTTGCGGACGGTCGAGAAAATCGGTTGGCACGGAACGTGTGGGCAGGTAGTTAGAATCATTCGCGAACCGGTGATTACCCTAGCCATAACCAGCCAGAAAGGCGGCGTCGGCAAAACGACTGTCGCTGTGAATCTTGCTTACGCCTTGGCGCGGAGGGGGCGGCACGTCTTGCTCGCCGACACGGACCCTCAAGGGTCGGTCGGTCATTCCCTCAGTAAGCGTGCGCGGGAGTCGGCGGGATTTTATGACGTTATTAATTCCGGGCAGGACGTCGATGGACTCATTCTCGACACGCGGCTTCCGGAATTGAGAGTCCTGACAGCGGGTAGCGCGGAGAGTTTTTTTGCGCTGCGGGATGACTCACCCGCTTCGGGCGATGCGATTCGCCAAATGCTCCAAAAGATCTCCACGCGCCCGATTGACGTCGCCATCTTCGACACGGCGGCGGGGCTGGATGGTTGTTCCGGAGCGCTTCTTCGCGAAATGGACTTCGCGCTCGTCCCGCAGCAATCGGAGCCACTTTGCGTCCGGTCGCTTCCGTTTTTCCTTAAAGGGGTCGATGCACTTCGTAGTCAAGGCAGTCGCGTCCGCGTCGCGGGCATTCTCATGACGATGACGCAACACGACGATCCTTCCTGCGCGGAAGTTGATCGCCAACTCCGTGAGATGCTTCCCATCGGCATGATGATGGGAACGTCCATTCCACGAGACATGGTCTTCGTCAGAGCGAGCGAAGCCGGAGTGCCCGCTGCTTTGATGCAATCGCCGGCTCCCGCCGGGGCGCTTGCCTTCGACCAACTTGCCGCCGAGATTGAACCTCGTCTTTCCATGAACTCCAGCGCTACCGCCGATGCCATCACTCGACTCATGGATTGACGCCGCCGAGCTCAAGGAGCTGGCCAATCGCGTGACGACGGAAGCCGCGCCATCGCCCGCCGTCGAGCGGAAGCAGAACGACAATTGGAAGTCGCAGCTCGAAAAGATCAAGGCACAGGCTTCGCAGTCGGGATTGATCCGCAACGCGTCGGATCCACCCGAAGATACGCACTCCAATGTAGAAGAAGTAGCTGAAGGAGAATCTCGGTCCGGGGACTTTCTTTCTCGCGCTGCCGAGGTCTATCCGCGGGCGAAAAACCTGTTGGGAGCACAGGCCGCCTTCTTTTGTGACGCTGCCTCTCATGCGTGGCCTGCGGAAGATGTCGATGAGGCGCTTGTCGAAGTTTCAGCGAAAATAGCGCGCAATCTGGACCGGGGAGCATTCGGCGGACAATGGCTGGAGTCGAAATCAGGGATGCTCTGGGTTTTCAATTCCGCGCAAGAAGGCGCCCATTTCTGGCTCAGCGTTTTTACGCAGCGTGCTGCAACGCACGAGAACCTGCGCTTCGTCGCCGAAGCCGTACGCGCGCTCGCGAAACAGTAGAACAGGCTTCCAGCCTGTTCTCGAATGAAGTGCGAGGACCGAGATGTCGAAGAACCTTCGATTAAGAGAGGGGAGTGTCGTCCCGCGATCGAGAACAGGCTGGAAGCCTGTTCTACTGCTGCGTAGCCTCTTCGAGTGAAAACTTTTTGAAGACGTCTCCTTTAAAGAGCGCGCCTCCCTTTTTTCCGTCAGAGCCAAGAGAGCCGATGGTGACCTCGTTGCCGTCCACTTCGAAAGAGTAGGGGAAATCCCATGGATCCTTAAGATTCTCCGCGTCGTCGCCCGTGAGCTTCAAGTCGGCGAGAGATTCGGGTGCACTGCCGTTCGCTTGATGAAACTCGGTGACTTTTTCCTGCAGAAGCGCCATGCGCTCAAGGTTGATCTCCATGGAGGATTTTTCTTCTCCCGTGAACCAAAGTGAGGCCACGAGAAAAATAATAAGGATCAACACGATCAAACTGACGCGGATCGGGGGGCGGTCCATGCATTTATTCTAAATCGAATTAACGTGGCAAAGCAAGTATTTGACCCGCGGGAGCGCGAGCGGCCCCGCTCGCCCGATGAAGTTCCGCGCTTGCGCGGCAAGAGTTTCCGATGCGAGCGAGGTCGCTCGCGCTCCAGTTCAGTTTTTATTCCGCGGTTTCCTCTCGCGAGGCGGTTCGTTCTCCCACCAATCGCGAGGACCCTCTTCCTCGATGCCTTTCCAGACTTCGAAGAACGTCTTCTTCATTGCTTCGAGTTTCTCCGGCTTCTGCGCGGCGAGGTCGTTTTTCTCCTGCCAATCTTTCTGAATTTCATAGAGCTGGAACTTTTCGAATTCCTTGTCGGCGATCAATTTCCAATCGCCGATGCGAAGCGCCGCATGGCTTTCCGTCGGGGCAATGTGTGTTCTCCAGAAGAGAGGAACCGCGCGCTCGATGGGTTGTCCGCTGAATGCCGGTATCATGTTTGCGCCGTCGATCGTGCGATCGTCTGGAACCGGAATGTCGGCGATGTCGAGAACGGTGGTGAATATGTCAGACCCGATGACCGGGACGTTGCTCACCGTGCCCGGCTGGACGTGTCCCGGCCAACGGACGAGGCCGGCCACGCGGATGCCGCCTTCGTGGCTGTCGCGTTTGCGCCCACGTAGGCCGCCGGTTGAACCACGAGTGCGGTTGCGTTGTGAGTCGGAATTTTTGACATTGCCGAATCCGTCGCCTTCAGGCCCGTTGTCCGAGGTGAACATGACGAAAGTATTTTCGCGCGCGCCAATCTCATCGAGCGTTTTCATGATCGTGCCAAAGGCGTGGTCGATCTGCGTGACGTTTCCGTGATGCTGACGAAAGCCGGGATCGTCCATGTCCGCGTAGAGTTTCATGAACTCGGGATCGGATTCGATCGGCAGGTGTGGTTCGTGCGTCCAGACGGAAAGTAAGAACGGTTTTTCCGGGTCGCGGATTTCCTTCAACCAGCGGCTTCCTTCCTCCGCGACGAGCGGCGCGGAGAAACCTTCCAACTCGCCCAGTTCCTCGCCGTTGAGGACAAAGTTCTTCGGGTTTTTGTGTGTAGGCGACGCGTTGTTTTGTGTGGCCATCCAATGGTCGTAGCCGTGGTCGTCCGGTTGTGGGTGTCGCTCATCGTTAAAGAAGCCGTTAAGGTGCCACTTTCCGACGTGGCAGGTCTCATAACCCGCTTCCTTCAGTAATTCCGGCAGGGTGATTTCGCTTTCGCGCAGGTGGCAGGCATGTCCTTCCGGAACCCAGCGCCATACGCCGTTACGGTAAGGGGTGCGACCGGTGAGAATCGCCGAACGCGAAGGCGAGCAAACACCGCAGGCCGAGTAACATTGCGTGAACTTGACGCCTTCGGTGGCGAACTTGTCGAGGTTCGGCGTTTGAATGCGTGGATGCCCGTAACAACCGAGGTCGCCCCACCCGAGATCGTCGGTGAGAAAGATGACAAAGTTGGTTTTGGTTTCGGCAAGAGCAGACGCCGAGATAGCCAAAGCGGTAAATAGCAAAAGGAGGGTTTTCATGAGTGGAAATAGAAGCACAAGCATCCTGCCTGTAATCGTGGTTCGATGCGAGGTGGAAAGCAGAAAAATTAGAACAGCAGACGTCTCTGAAAAAAGCGAATACTGCTCGACTTCGCTCACAGGCAGGATGCCTGTGTTACGTCTTCAATGCATCTCCACCGCGCAACTTCCCAGCCCGCCACGGAAATAGTTAAATTGCACGTTAGGGTGATCCGCGAGAAGCGACATCGGCACGGCGGAGTCGGCGATGCCCTTTGAAATCATGAGTGCGGTCAATCGCTGGCCGAGTGGGTTGTCGTGAGTGCCGGCCTGCCAGATGGAAACTTTTTCCGCCTGCCAAGTTTCAACCGGTCCGACCGTCACGGCTTTGTCGGGAACCATCGTGATGTTTCCACCGCCGCTCGTGCGGGCGTTTTGCGCAAGCGTGATCGGATGCAGCTCGACGGTCCGAGTCGTCAGGGCGCGGTATCCTTCAGGCGTGGGTGGCGCGTCGGCGTATTTTCCTTCGCGGCGAAGTGGATCGTTGAAGGCCCAGTGCTTGATGTCGCCCTGGCCGCCTTGCATGACAGCGCAGCGAATGCCCGCGTTCCACGAATCGATAAAGGGCTTGGTGTCGGCAGCGGGGAAGTGAAGGTTGGCCTCGGGAAAGCCTGATTCCATGCGGTCAAAACAAAGCTCTCGATCTGCTTTTTCGAATGACAGCGGATGATCGGTCGGAACTTCCTTCCCTTCGTCGCCAATCCATTCGTCCATCCCCCAGAAGTGCGCGTTCGAAATGTCGATCCCAAGTTCGTTCACCAGTCGGGCGACGAGGGGGAGTTGTTCGGTCGGACCGATAGGGCCGCAGATGCCGACCGGATTGTCGGGCGTCGCCTGCTTCCAGACTTGGATGTATTCAAGCGCCTCCGCCAAGTAAAAATCTTCGAGAGTGTCATAAAACACCACGCGGAATCCGGGCCGCGAGAGTTGTTGGAGATCTTCGGCGGTGAGTTTCGCCGCATCCTGAATGATGTCCGGTTCAAGCGTGGTGTAGTCCCACCAGTCTGGGCTGATTTTGGAGAGGCGTCGCGGCATGGAGGTGTTTTACCGCAGATTGACGCAGATTTGCGCGGATTTATTTACGATTATTTTCAACGCGAATTTGAAGGAATGTCCGCGAATGACGGGAATGGCCCTCTTTAGCAAGGTTGAGGGCGACAGACTCTTGAAGAGCTCCCGAAATAAATAATCTGCGAAAATTTGCGCTAATCAGCGGTTCCTCGAACGATATATGATTCGCCCAGCAGGCTAACGAGCGGATCTTCATCCTTCGCCGAGAATCCAACATGCAGATGCCTTCGCCAGCCTTCGGCGTAAGTGAACTTGCCGGACATCTTTCCGACTGATGCGGACATTTCGTCCATTGTCTTTAAATAGGAATTCATCCCCTGCGAGTGATCGAGCCAGTCCTTCTGGCTCTTGTGCGCGGCGAGGGCTTCACGTTTTTTTGCGTGAACTACAGTCGTGTCGACAAACGAATCAGCCTCGACTGGCTCGCGTAGAGGCGTCATCAATCCATGGGGCATGGCGTGATAGACGAAAACATCATCGGCGTAGCTCCCGGTGGGTGGGTCAGTCTCAAAGTTCGGCGCTCCATGCGCAAACGCCGCGGTCACGGCGAGTCGGCATGTGTTCATGTGGTCCTCCATGTAGTCGATGGGAGCATGCGTGAGGACGATGGAGGGTTTTACCTCGCGAATGATGGCCGCGACCTTTCGCAATAGCGGAACGGTGTAGAGAATTTCCAGATCACGAGCGATGGGCGGATGATGAATGGCGCCGAGAATGGCGGAAGCCTGCTTCGCTTCCCCAAGGCGAACGCGCGCCGTCTCTTCGGGAGACAGACTCACCGAACCACAATTCCCTTCACTCAGATTGAAGTAATGGATGTCGAATCCCGCGCGCTCCTTCAGTTGGAGAAGCGTCCCTGCCGCGACAAACTCGATGTCGTCGGGATGGGCGAAGATGGCGATGGCGGTTTTGCGAAGCATCTTCTGTCAGTCGAAGATTGGATGAAGCGGCGCTCACAGGCTGGAAGCCTGTGCTACTCTTTTTGATCCGGGCCGCTTTTGATTTTCTCGAGAAGCGCCACTATTTCGGCGAGTTTTTCGGGGTTTTCCTTGGAGAGATCTTTTTGCTCTTCTTGACTCGCGGAGAGGTCATAGAGAGCACCGGGTTGGTTAATTTGGATATTTTCCCACGGTCCCAATTGGTCGCGGGTCTTGCCGGGTGGGATGTATTTCCAGTCGCCGAGGCGCAGGGCGAGGCCGTTACGGGTTTCATGGATGAGGTGGGGGCGACCGGTTTTGTCCTCACCGAGAAGAGTGTCGAGTTCGTCGTGGCTGTCACTCAACGCGCCATTCGGGACGTCGCCGCCGGTGAGCTTCGCGAAGCTACGAGAGAGATCGATTTGTCCAAAGAGGGCGTCGCTCACCTGACCGCCTTCGATTTTTGCGGGCCAGCGGACAAGGAATGGTGTGCGAGTGCCGCCTTCGAAGAGTGAATACTTCCCGGCGCGGAAGGGACCGTTGGGATCGTGGTCGCCGAGCTTTTCGTTGGCATCGTCTTTGTAGCCGTCGTCGAGAACCGGGCCGTTGTCGGAGCCGAAGAGAACGATGGTATTCTCGGCGAGATTTTTCTTGTCGAGATAATTCAAAAGCTCGCCAACGCACCAGTCGCACTGGACCATGGCATCACCACGTGGACCTTGACCGCTCGATCCGACGAAGCGCGAATGGGGGATGCGCGGGACGTGGATGTCATGGGTGCTGAAGAAGAGGAAGAAGGGCTCTTCGCCGCCAGAATTCTCATCGAGCCACTCGATGGCCTTCTCCGTAAAGACGTCGGCCATGTCTTCATCGACCCACTCCGCGCTCTTGCCGCCTGTTTGCCAGCCGATGCGGGAGATGCCGTTGATGATGGTTTTGTTGTGACCGTGGGACCAATCCTGCTTGAGCGTCTCGCGTGCTTCTTCACCGCTTGGACGGTCGTCGATGCGGTCCTTGTAGCTGACCTTGATAGGATCGCTAGGGTCGAGGCCGACGACCTTGCCTTGTTCGAAATAAACACAGGGCACGCGGTCGCCGGTGGCGGGCATGAGGAAGTGGTAATCGAAGCCGATGTCCGACGGGTTCGGCGTAACTTCCTTGTTCCAGTCGTTGTTCCCTTCACCGAGGCCGAGGTGCCACTTGCCGACGACGCCCGTGTTATAGCCGGCCGCCTTCAGGACATCAGCCATGGTGTAGGTGTCGGGGGAAATGATCATTCCGGCGTCGCCGGAAGCGATGCCCGTGCCTTTGAGGCGGAAGGCGTATTGGCCCGTGAGCATGGCGAATCGCGAAGGTGTGCAGGTCGCGGCGGAACAGTGGCCGTCGGTAAAGCGGATGCCCTCTTTCGCGAGTCGGTCGATGTTCGGGGTAGGTGTTTTCGAACCTTCATAACAACCCACATCGCCATAACCGACGTCGTCGGTGTAGATGAGGAGGATGTTGGGTTTCTCGGCAGCGAATGCGGAGAAAGCGAGAGATAAAGTAGCGAGAAGTGTCAGGGATTTCTTCATGGGATGGAAAAGGGAAATAACAGGAAGAGACTACCGTGTCACGAAAATCGTTACGGTCGAAGTAGAACAGGCTTCCAGCCTGTTCTGGATGGAGATCTAATTTTAAGGAAGGAGTTTGGACCTCGAAGTTCGACCTCCGGGGGTGCGAGTTGGAGGCGATGTCCTAACGAAGTGCTGTCGGGACCGTGTCCTGAAGCAAGAACAGGCTGGAAGCCTGTTCTACTATCACTCCGGCAGATCTTGCCCTCGTGTTTCGGGGGCAAAGAGGACAATGACGGCGCCAATGAGGAAAAGGCCGCTTAGCCAAGAAGCGAGAAATTCGTTCGTCCATCCGAAGCCACCGTCATTTACTGGCATCTGTGCGTAGGCGGTGATGACGAGGATAGGGGCGGCGGTGAGGCGACCGACGTTGAAGCAAAAGCCGCTGCCGACCGAGCGGAGTCGGGTTGGGTATAGCTCGGGGAAGTAAATGGCGTATCCCGCGTGCATGCCGACGGTGAAAAATCCGAAGATGGGAAGCGTGATGAATGCGGCGATCCAGGAATCGCTCCGATGGACGACTTGGAACAAGACGAGCGCGATGAGGAACGCGCCAATGTGATAGAAGAGGAAAGCGCCCCGCCTGCCCAGGCGATTGGAGATAGCGCCGAAAAGGAGAAGCCCCGCGCCGGCGCCAAGAGTGTTGATGAGCATGCCGAACATTTCAGCGCGCTTGGTGGCGGTGTTGTTGGCATCGAGAAGTTTCTCGATCTCTTCAGGTGGAGAATCAGCAGTTAATCCGGCTTCAGTAAGGATGGACTGTTCCCGCATTTCGAGCGTGACGTTCTTGCCGAAAATGTGGACACCCCAAAACGTAGCAATACCAATAGTCGCAAGCGAGACGCCGATGAGGGTGAGCTTGCGGAACTCGCCAGAGAACAGATCTTTCACACTGCCGCTTTTCTGCTGTTCGGTGTCGGCAGACTTTCTCGCTTCGACCCATTTTTCCGGCTCCTTCACCTTCCAGCGGATCCAAAGGACGAGCAGAGCAGGCAACGCGCCGAGAGCGAATCCCCAGCGCCAAGCATTTTCGCCGAGAGCCTCATTGCCGATGATGTAAGCGCCCGCAAGAACGGCGAGAATGGTCCCGATGACGGACGATCCATGAAAAATCGAACCCATGACGGGCCGGGAACGCTTCGGCATTACCTCCGCGACGAATGCTGCGCCCACAGCCCACTCGCCGCCGGTTCCTAACGCAACGACAAACCGGAGAGCGATTAGTTGCCACGCGCTTTGGGCGAAGGCGGTGACAAAGGTGAAGAGGGAATAAACGATGATGGTGATGGCGAGTGTTTTTGAGCGCCCGATGCGGTCGGCCATGGCTCCGAAGAGGACGCCGCCTAGTGCGCCGCCAACGAGAAAGGAGGCCATCGCCATCTTGTTGAGGAAGTCGATATGACCTTGTGCGGAATCGCCGGGAACAAGCGACGGCATGGCCTCGCGCATGGAGGCGACAAAGATCTGACCCTCGAAGATGTCGAAGATCCAACCGAGGGAACAAACCGTGAGGACAAGCCACTGGTAGCGGGTGATGCCTTCGTGCCATTTGAGGTTTTTTTCGGAGTCGGTCATAGGGAGGTTTTTCGGGATACTGAACTGGTCACATCACTTGTTGAGTCGAGGCAGCCTTTGGCGGCGCTATTCTGGCATCGTGCTCGGAGATCACGATCCACCTTTGCGCGTTCTGAAATGGGTGGTGGTTCACAGGTAAGGAGCCATGAAGGCGGTGAGGTCGTGAGGTTGGCCGGACTGCAGGGACTTGACGGCGGCGAGGCACATGCCGGCGGACCAAAGGCCGTCGAGACCGGTGGCGGGAACGGGTTCTCCATTGCGAACAGCAGCGGCCACGCGGGCGACTTCGACGCGTAGCTCGAAGAGTTCGCCGGATGGGCGGTCGAGATCGATGGTTTCCACTTCCCCATCGCGGCCTCGCATGGCTTTGAGGAAAAACTCGGGCCTTTCGGTGCGATCCATGGCTCCGCTCCATCCGGCCCAGAGTGCTCCGTCGGTGCCGACGACCTTGACCGTCTGGTGATGTTCGAAGGCGGCGAGTGTTTGCGAAACAACGGCGTAAGAGCCGTTCTCGTACTTCATGACTGCGCTGAAGTTGTCATGCAGATCAGGGCGCGAGGCGTCGCAGGCGTTGGCCGTGGAATAGACGTTTGAAGGTTCGCCGGACCCTGACAAATACCACCTCGCGAGGTCGAAAAAGTGAATGGGCTCTTCGAGAATCCAGTTGCCGACGCGATCGAGATCGTAACGCCAGCCTTCGGCGCCGTGGCGGTAGGGCTTGCGGGAGAGTTCGACGAGGACGTAACGCACCTCTCCGACGTCGCCGTGATCGACCATTTCCTTCAAGGTGCCCCATTGCGAGGAAAGCCGGAGTTCGTGCCCGACGGCGAGGGTGATTCCGGCTTCTGCGGCAGCGCTCACGATGCGATGGCAGTCGTCGATGGTGGCCGCCATCGGCTTTTCAAGAAGGACGTGCTTTTTGGCTTCAATGGCGGTCAAGCATGCTTCGAGATGAAGGTGGGTTGGTAGGACGATATCGACGACATCGACGTCCTCGCGAGTGACGAATTCGTGGTAGTCGCCGGTGACGAAGGCGTCGGGAAAGTCTTCGCGGGCTCGCTTTTGTGACTCCTCTGAGCGGGCGGCAATGGCGACAAGTTCCGCGCCTTCGACTTCGTCAATGGCCTTGGCGTGGTGGCCGCCCCAGGCACCGTATCCGATGAGGCCGAAGCGGATTGGGGAGGTACTTTTGTCGGAGTCTGGCATGCCGTTCGAGTCAGGAAGTGGAAGTTGAATGAACCGTTGGCGAATAGAAGTTCAGTTTGCGTGTTTTGGGGTGGGTTCTCTCGTGCGAATTGTTTTTGGCTACTTAGTCAATTCTCATTGTCGCGTCAGCGACTCGTCATGTTAGCCGTGGGTTTTTAACCCACGGAGCTTGGTGAAGGAAAATACGTCGCGTCAGCGACCGGTCATGTGGTCCGGCTGGGTCGGAA
>JBCCWV010000079.1:0-21167 GCA_039192745.1 Verrucomicrobiota bacterium
AAACCACGAAAACGCCCCTCGACGATGCTCGAACTCATCCGCAAACAGCAAAAAGCTCTCATGATCGCCGTCGCCGCGGTCATCATCGTCGCCTTCGCTTTTCTCTACGACTCGCAAAGCTACAGCAATCAGGGACGTCAGGGCGCGACGATGGTCCTCTACGAAAAGAGGATCAGTCCGAACAAGTTTCAGAACTACCTTTCACAGGCGAGTCTGATTATGAACGAAAGAAATATCCAGCTCGTCTTCGCTCTGGGATTATCCGATCTTTTGATTCATCTCCGGGGCAATGTGCGCGGCGCGGGCGACGTTCAGGATCTTGTTACGAATCTTCTCGTTCTTCGCCATGAAGCTACAGAAATGGGAATCAAGGCGTCCGAAGAAGAAATAGCTGAAGCGATCAAAGGCGCCAGATTGTTCGCCAACCGGCAGACTCAACAATTCGATGAAGCCGTCTTCAGTGATTTCAAGGCGAACATCGGTCAACTCGGCATCACCGAGGCCGACTTCCAACAACTAATCGCTGACACCGTCGTCCTCAGAAAAATGCGGAATCTGCTGAAGGCTGGTCTACGCCCGTCCAAGGTCACACTCGATTCCACGTTTAACGATCAAAACGCATCGGTAGCCGCCTTCCGTCTCGACTTCGCCGCGGACAAATACGCGGCCGACGCGAAAGAGTTCACCGAAGAAGAACTGAAGAAATTCTACGAAGATCGGAAAGCCGACTACCAAGCTCCCGAGAAACGGAACGTGCGGTTCGTCCACTTCCGCCGTCCCGATTTGGAGAAGAAACTCGAGGAAGCAAAGAAAGCGGCAGAAGAGAAAGCGAAGGCTGAAGCTGAAGCCAGCGCCGCTCCTTCCCCAGCGCCTGCTCCCACACCCAAAAAGGAACCAGTAAAAAGTTCCGAACCAAAACAGGCCGCCCCTGCCCCTGCGGAGAGCACTCCTCCCGGCGGCGAAGCAGAACCGACCACGGAAGGCGAACCGGAAGAGCCGACCGAAAGTGACGACTCCGAGAAATCCGAAAAAGGCGGAAAAGCGGCTGAGATGCAGGAAGCCGACGCAGACGCTGCCGGAAAAACCGCCGCCGAGGCAGCCAACGAAGCAAAAGAAAAAGCCGAATCAGCAACGGCCGTCGTGAAGGACGCTCAGCAGGAAAAGAAACCTGCCAAGGCGGAACCGCCAAAAGCAGAAGCCACGAAATCGCCGGAGACTCCCGCCGAAGATAAAAAGGCTGAAGAACCCAAGGGACCAACAGACGCGGAAAAGAATTCCGAGTTCGGAAAGGTCATGAATTCATTCATCGCCGAAGCAGCGGGCGACCTCGATAATTTTGCCGCCATCGCAGAAAAATATGCGAAAGAAGCAGAAGGCAAATTTTACGCAATCGATTACGTGGAAACGGGCCTCTTCGCCCGTGACGAACCGCCGGAATCCCTCCTTCAAAACAACGGTGAGCCTGAGCAGTTGATCCTTCAAGCCATCTTCCAACGCCCTCCATCACAACCCTTCAAAAGCGACGCCCCGCGCGACATGGATTCCGGCTTCGTTGTCTTCAAGCTCGTCGAAGTCGTCCCCCCGGAGGAAAAAACCTTCGAGGAAGCCAAGGAACGAGTGAAGGAAGACTTCATCAATCATCGGCAATCCGAAATGCTCCGGGAAGCCGCCGAAGAAGCGCGGGAAAAAATCGTAGAAGCCGTTAAGTCAGGAAAGGCCTTCGAAGACGCGGCCAAAGAAGCTGGCGCCGAATACATCAGCATTCCACCATTCACCATGTCCTCGCCGCCGGTCGGAATCGAGGACTGGGGCGCCAAGTTTGCCGACAAGGTCAAGAGAACGCCCGCCGGTCAACTCACCGATCCCATCCCTGGAGAAGAGAAAGTCACGATGATCTACGTCGCCGCCCGCGAATTGCGCGAAGTCGATGCCGAGGCCACCAAGCGCGACACCCTCCAAAACCAAATTTCGTCCCAATACTACGACACCCTCGTTTTCCAATCCTGGCTCGAATCTGCGAGGATTAAAGCTGGAGCCTTCAAAGGCGACCTCGGACTCGGATCTTGAACGCGGACGAACGCGACGAACTCTTTGACGACGCAAACGGCGACCTTGCCGTCGGTGACCTTGAGGGCGCGGTAGTTAAATACCGCCGCTGCGTCGAGGGCGACCCCGATTTCTTCGACGGTTGGCATGCGTTGGGAATGGCCTTGATGAAAACCGGTGAGCTTAAGGAAGCCATTGGCGCAGGCCTCATGGCAACGAGCCTGCAACCCAACGATCTTCTCGCCTGGACTGCTCTCTCCCAAATGTACGTCCAAAACGGCCAAATCGCCGAAGCCGAAGACGCCAAAGCCAATGCACGGATCCTTTCGCTCGGCGGGAAGATCGTCAAAGAAGACAAGAAGGAGTGATTGGAGGCCTTGCCCTCTCCTCTTACAATTTTCTGACAACTTCCTTACCCGCACATGACTAAATTCAAGTGAGCCCGTGCGTTGTTTAAGGCATGAAGCAAATAAAACACATTCTTGGACTTGCTGGTCTCATCATCGCCACTCCCGCATTCGCGGGCTCCGTGAAAGTGGACGCCCAATCCGGGCACGCCACCCTCCTCGCGGGCGAAAAGGGAACAACCTTCATCAAGGTGGGACTCACCGGCAAGAAATGGGAACGCCCCCAAACGGACCGCGCACCCGTCAACGTGGCCCTTGTTCTCGACAAGTCCGGATCCATGTCGGGCGACAAACTCCGTCAAGCCAAGGCCGCCGCACGGCAAGCGATCGAACGCCTCACCTCCAACGACATAGTTTCCGTCATCGTCTATGACACGACAGTAAAGGTCGTCGTCCCCGCCACGAAAGCTTCCGACAAGTCCGCCATCCTCCGGCAAATCGACGCCATTCAAACCGGCGGGAGCACCGCCCTCTTCGGAGGCGTCGCCAAGGGCGCCGAAGAAATCCGCAAGTTCGTCGATCGCGAGAGAGTGAACCGCATCATTCTTCTCTCGGACGGCCTCGCCAATGTCGGACCCAAGTCGCCCGCCGCTCTCGGCGATCTCGGCAAGTCCCTCGCCAAGGAAGACATCTCGGTCAGCACTATCGGTCTCGGCGACGGATACAACGAGGACCTGATGTATGAGCTTGCGAACAAGAGCGACGGCTCCCACCACTTTGCGGAATCTCCCCAGGAACTCGCGGGCATCTTCGACCGCGAATTCGGCGATGTCCTCTCCGTCGTCGCACAGAAAATCCGCATTCGAATCCAGTGCGCGGAAGGAGTGCGACCCGTCCGGATTCTCGGCCGCGAAGGCGACATCGCCGGCCAGGAGGTCTTCGTTCCCCTCACCCAAATTTACAGCGAAGACGAGCAATACGTCATCCTTGAAGTCGAAATCGCCCCCGGACTTGCGGGCGATCGCCGGGGACTCGCTGACGTCAGCGTGACCTATTTCGATTTGGAAAATCAAGAAGAGGCCCTCACCAAAGAGGCCCTCACCATCGCCTTCACGGATTCAGAAGCGGAAATTCGCGAACTCGTGAATGCGGAAGTCATGGCCGCGGGCGTCAGTCAAATCGCCACCCTCAACAACCGCTTCGCCATGAAATTGCGGGACCAAGGAAAGATCGACGAAGCAAAGGTGGTCCTCACCGACAACAGCATATTCTGCGTGACGGCGGGAAATCTCTGGGGAGACCAGGGGTTGATCGATTATGGGGAGCAGAACGAAGCGGATGCTGAAAACCTAGAGGGCGCCGCCTGGACCATCCGCAGAAAAGCGATGGTCGAGCAGCAGATCTACAACGTCAAAGGCGGCCTACAAAAGACCGGCACCATCAGGAAATCCGAGTGATTTCATCGAAAAAAGACTTCTCCCCGATTATTGTCGAAAGGCGACTCTCGCGCGGGTCGCCTTTCGCCATTCCATTGCGCTAGTTTGAATCCCCGGCTGACCATACTTTTTGTTTTTCTCGTTGGCGGTCCCTTGATCGCCGCCATTTGGTTCGGCCTGCGGATTGTGGACTCCCAAGCTCGTGAAGAACGACAGAAGCAAGAACAACAAATCGAATCCATCGCCATGTCAGAGATGGAGAACACGCGCGACCTCATCAGCGACCAAATCGCTAGTCTCCAAAAAGAATTCGCCACCCTCACGGAAACGACACTGGCCGACGAAACCGCCGCTCGCGAAATACCGAGAAATCACCGGCTCGTTCGCCAGGTTTTTATCCTCGAAAATGACGGTCGGCTTCTCTTCCCGCCGGGAGACGCCTCGCGGCGCACAGCTGCAGAGAGCGAGTTCCTTGATCGCAGCGGCGAAGTCTGGCGGTCTCAAAAAAGATTCTACCGATCCTACGACGAAGGCACCCGAGTTTCCGGAGATCGGACCGGATGGCATTCCTGGTATTGGAGCGAAGGACTTCAATTGCTGTTCTGGAAACTCTCTGCAAAGAACGGTCGCGTCATCGGCCTCGACGTTGACCGTTCGGCCCTTTTGGCCACCCTCCTTCAACCGGTTCCTGACAATACCACCATCCCTAACGGAACCGTTCAACTCAAGAACACCGGCGGTACGGTTTTTCATCAATGGGGGTCCAACCAAGATGTGGCAAACCAGCAACCGCTCGGGTCCGTCGATCTTCGGCACCCGCTGACGTCGTGGAAACTCATCTCCTATGCGCCTCCGTCTGCGTTTGGAGCCGGGGAAAACCTCAGGCAAACCGCGCGGCTGGGTTTCTACACCGCCCTGGGAATTGGCGGAATCATGACGGTCTTGGCCGCGCTCTGGTTTTACCGGGAAAGCTCCAAGGGAATACGTGAAGCCGAAAAGAAAGTCTCATTCGTCAATCACGTCTCCCACGAATTCCGCACCCCTCTCACGAACATCCTGCTCTACACGGATTTGGCCCAAGCCGAGGAAAACGCGGACCAACTCAAGCGGCATCTTTCCGTTGTCGAAGACGAAGGGAAGCGACTTCATCGCCTTGTGGACAACGTCCTTTCATTCGCCCGCTCCGAGCGTGGCGCACTAACAGTTAGAAAACGCTCGATCAACATCGACAAGGCCGTCGAAGAAGAAGTCGACACCTTTCGCCAAGCATTCGGAGAAAAGGAAATCGTCGTCGAACTCAACCTCCAAGCGGGCGGGACCGCGTTCGCTGACGCCGAAGCCATTCGCGAGATCACTGGAAACCTCCTCGGCAATGTTGAAAAATATGCCGCAGACGGGCGATGGGTTCGTGTTTCCACCCGTCGCTCCGGAGCGACAGTCACGATCACGGTCGAAGACAAAGGATCCGGCCTCACAAAGAAGCAGTCCCGCAGAATCTTCCGCCCCTTCTATCGCGTCCACGACGAAGTAACGGAAGGTGCCGCCGGTGCAGGAATCGGTTTGAGCATCGTGCAACGATGGGCACGACTCCATGGCGGAAACGTTCATTGGCGACCCGGTCCTGACGGGCAGGGAAGCCGATTCAGCGTCTCCATCGAAGCTCCACTAGAGTCCAAACCTTCCGAGCCGAAATGAAAGTTCTCATCGCCGAAGACGACTCCCGCACCCGAAGCGCGCTGGCCGAAATCCTCAGTGATGAAGGCTATGAGGTCTCATCCGCCGCTTCCGGAAATGCTGCCATGGAATTGTTCTCGCGATTCGAGCCCGAGATCGTCTGCCTCGACATCATGATGCCGGAAAAAAGCGGCTTCGACGTCTGCCGGGAAATCCGGCAATCCAACAAAAGATGCGGAATCCTCTTTATCAGCGCCAAGTCTGACGAAATGGACACCGTTCTCGGACTCGAACTAGGCGCCGACGATTTCATCGTGAAACCGTTTGGCAAAAAAGCCGTCGTTGCTCGAATCCGTGCGCTTACCCGCCGGATCCTTACCCAGCGGCAATCCGACGGCGACAAATCCGGCCCGGAATCATTCTACATGGACGACCTGAAGATCGATCCGGCCCAGCTGCGCGCCTTCCGCGGCGAGGAAAAAATCGAGCTCAGTCCGCGCGACATCTCCATTCTTTCCTTTCTCTTCGAAAAGAAAGGTGAAGCAGTCACCCGCGACGAACTGCTGACGCGATGCTGGGGTTTCGAATTCCTTCCAAACAGTCGGTGCCTCGATCAGCACATTTCACAACTGCGAAAGCGCATCGAGTCCGAACCTCGATCGCCTCGATATATCCGCACCGTACACGGCGTTGGCTACCGATTCGACGCGCCAACTTGACCAGTCGACAAAAAAACGCGCCGCCTTCTCTCGAGGGCGACGCGCGTGAGAATTAAGAAAGCTTCAGGAACCACTCCATGAAGAGTAGATCGAAACGCGCGTGCCCGCTTTTGTGTGATTGTAGAGCGTTTGCGCGGCTTCCGAAGGGAAACGAATGCAACCCGCAGAAGCAGGATAACCCGGAAGATGCCCCGCATGCATACCGAAAACAGAACTATTCAAGCGCATCCAGTAAGGCATGCCCACACCATAAATTGTCGAGACCTTGCCAACAGGAACTCGCTCAGTGACGTAAAAGGTTCCACGAGGGGTGTATTTCCCGGTGCGTGCGGTGGAAACAGGCGACTCCATGGCAATCTTTCCAGAGCTGGTCACGAGATAGGCTTTCTGCTTGCTGATGTCGACAACGACGCGGTTCGAGGAACGACTGGATGAAGCGAGGACCGCGCGATTGATGTCGGCGCGTGGTTCGTAAACCTTCCGCTGCACAGGAGTCACCGTCCGCGAGTTGGTGGAAGTGTTAGACGAATTGAAGATTCTGGCGAGGAGACCACGGCGCTCACTCGATGAAGTTTCAGAACGGCTTGAAGTGCGCAATCGACGCGAAACAGGAATGGCTCGACGCACCTCCATCCGTTCTTCGGCGACTCGCGAGGCGGCGGCACGAGCCGTCCCTTTGCGTCGGAAGATACCGGCTTCGGTGGTTTCAAAGGACACAAACGTCACCCCGGCGATCGCCGTGGCCAAAAGGAGCTTGGTAGTGATGGATTGCATGGAGATTGGGATACAGGCTGATATTTTGAAATATTAAGGTTTTAACCGCTTTGTTTTGCTGAGAAAAGCCGAAAAACCTCGAGGTTGAACTCTAACCTAACTAATTTTTAAAAATTTCCAGAAAAATTGTGCTCCTTGGAAGAGTTTCTTCGAAGGCATACCCATTCCCGACGATCCCCCACGGGAATCGACTTTGCCGGATTCGAGCCTGTGATAATTTGATTCCCCTTCTACTGCCCTTTCAAATCCACCCTCAAACTATCCATTTCTCATGCGCTGGAAGCACGCTCGCCAAAGTTCAAATGTCGAAGATCGCCGTGGTCGCGGTCATCAGGTGGCCATGGGAGGAGGCATCGGCGGCATCATCATCGCCCTCATTGCCGTCTTCTTCTTCAATGCCGACCCCACGATGCTTTCGGAGAGTCTGACGAGTTCCACTCCGACCAAGAGTAAAGACTATCAACCTTCCGCCGCTGAGAACGAACTCGCCGCTGAAGCCGGCGCCGTGCTTGGTTTCACGGAAGACGTTTGGAATCGGATTTTTCCCATGGCTGCCCAAGGCTACCGGAAGTCGGCGAAAACCACATCCTATGTGAAGCCGGATCTTGTTCTCTTTACCGACATCGTGAATTCAGGTTGTGGCAAAGCCAGCTCGGGCATGGGGCCATTTTACTGCCCCGCCGACAGCAAGGTTTACATCGACCTCTCGTTTTTCGAACAATTGAAGCGTGACTTCGGCGCGGCCGGAGACTTCGCACGCGCTTATGTCATCGCTCACGAAGTCGGTCACCATGTCCAGAACCTGCTTGGCCTTTCCGACTACGTCCACCGGCAGCGTGTGCGGCTCTCTGACGAAGAATACAACCAGCTCTCTGTCCGCCTCGAATTGCAAGCTGACTACTTCGCCGGCGTCTGGGCTCACCAAACTGAGAAACTTGAACTTCAGCGTGAAGGACGAGGATTCCTCGAACGTGGCGACCTTGAAGAAGGCATGCGTGCGGCAAGCGCCGTCGGTGACGACACCATCCAAAAACGCCAGCGAGGCTGGGTCCAGCCCGAGTCCTTCACCCACGGCACCTCCGAACAGCGCACGCGCTGGTTCCGACTTGGACTGAAGACCGGTGATCCTCTCGCCCACAGTCCCTTCGAGCTTCCCTACGACCAGCTTTAGTATTCCGCCTTCATCCCGAGGATCGCGAAGCAGGAAAAGCGGATGAAAAGGGCTAGTGACGTGTCGTTCCGGTCGCGCCACTGATCGAGGGTCTTTTGCGCAGCCGCAGTGATCGTCTCGGATTCGCCGTCGATCAGTTCCAAGGCGCGAATGGCCCGAAGGACGGTTTCAGGATGTTCAGATTCGAGTTCGCTTTCCAAGGCTTGAATGTTCTTCAACGCGGCCGCTGCTTCGATGCGAATACTGGCCACTTCGTCTTCCAGCGCCTTCTTCAATGCTTTGTTGCGCCCTTCGATACCCTCGCTTGCCCGGAGTCCAACCGTCGCCCAGTAGCGCACGGCGGCATCCCGGTTTTCCATGCGGGATAGTTGATCCTCAGAATTCTCTTCTTGCCCCACCATCAGCGCCGTCGACAGGATCTGATCCTGATTGTATTTCCCCGGATTGGCAGTCGTTTCGAAAATGGTGGATCCATCGGAGCGCTGCACAGCGACATCTTCTGGAAGAAATCCCGCATCCCGAGTGCCTATAATTGTCGACTTCAATCGATCACGCATCGTCTGGCGGATAGCGGCATGGGAGGCGTCGTCGATCAGGTTATTCAAGTTCACGGGATCATCTCCGACCTTGTATAGCTCCTCGAGCGGACGAGGAACTCCGGCATATTGCTGTTGTTCCGGCGACATCTCTCCGGAAGAAACCATTTTTGCAATCTCGCCCCGCACTATGCCATCATCGGGATACACCGAAGGCTGATGCCACGCGTAAAAAGGCATGAAGTTCCGAATATAGAGATAGTCCTTGGTCCGAATCGAACGCGCCAGATCATAGACCTCGTCAACCCGGTCCCGTGCACCGAAAACGAACTCCCTGTCCGGCATTCCCTGACTCCCGAGAAACGCCAGTCCCTGCATGTAACTGGGAATATCCATCTCAAGAAGGCTGAGAACCGTTGCCGGGAAATCGACGAAACTCACCAAGCGATCCATCTTCGACCCAGGCTCGGCCGGTGCTAGATGCTCCCACTTTTTCGGGAAATGAATGATCAACGGCACATGCATGCCAGTGTCATAAAGCGCGCGCTTGTGACGCGGCAGACCTGCTCCGTGATCAGTGAAGAAGAAAATAATCGTATTCTCCGCCACGCCATCTTCCTCCAACTGCTCCAGCATTTTTCCGAAAGTCTTATCCATCACCGTGATGCAGTCGTAGTTTCGCGCGATTGTTTTGCGGATGAGGGGCGTGTCTGGGTAGTAGGGCGGAACGGGAGCGGCTGCTGGGTCGTGCTTCTCGTCCTCAGTCAATTCAGACTGCACTTTCTCCACAAATTCCTTATGCGGCCAAACCATCGAGCGAGACTGGTGGGTCGTCATGTCATTGAAGACATGGAAAAATGGCTGCTCCTTGTCCGGCCGTTCCCGCCAGTGAGCCTCTTCACTTGAGTCATTCCAAGTCTCGGCGATCAAACGCTTCTCACTCGACGTGTTGTAATCGGTCTTGACGTTGTTCGACGTGTAATAGCCGACCTTACGCAAAAATGACGGCCAGCCGACGATGTAGTCTGGAAGAGGAAAATCCGAACGTAATCTCTGGGTTCCCATCGTCGTCGCATACACGCCCGTGATAAGACAGGAACGCGCCGGAGAACACGCGGGCGCCGTGGCAAACGCATTCTCATAAAGAACGCTCCGCTTTGCAAAGGCATCAAGGTTTGGCGTATGAGCATATTCATCCCCGTAACAACCGAGATTCGGACTCATATCCTCAGCGGTGAACCAAAGGATATTCGGCTGATCAGCCGCCTCGCCGCGGACGAGAAAGGCAAGAAAGAGAATGAGGAAGGGACGCCAAGCAATAGTCATGACCCCGACCATTGCACAGTTTGCCGCAACGTCTCAAGTCTGATTACCTTTCGGCCCCTTTGAGCCCTTTTTTGCATGTCGGCGGTCAACCTCATTGCCCTTCGGATCACCGCGAACCACGACCGTCGCGCCCTCAGCCGCATATGGCAGCATGGTCACGCACAGTCGTTCATTCAAAGGCAGTTCTGTCCGGGTGACGAAAGCATCTTCATCATCCCAGATGACCGTGACCTCACGTCGACGAAGCTTGTCCTCCTCATCGACGGTCAAGACTTCCCCATCCTGTCTCAAAGCCTTTCGAGGGAGAACAAAAACATCCTGCAGAACCCGTCCTGAGATTTCCGCTTCGACGAAAACGCCCACCTTTAACGGCGGTGCTCCCGGTTCGCGGCGGGCGTATGGATCGTCCACCTGAGCAACGACAAAAAGCTGACGGCTCCGGGTATCCACACGCCCCTCCGTCCGGACGATCTTTCCTTCCCAGGTAAACGTCTCACCGCCGAACTCACTTCTTAAAAGGACGGGCGGCATTGGTCTGTCACTGACGTTCTTGTCACCATGATAGAGTTCCGGAAGATCCACGAACCCCTCCTGCTCGCTCGTGATGGGCAACCGAATCTCCGCGAAGTCCACCGCGTAGATCGAGGCCAGGGTCGTTCCGTTTGAGACAAACTGTCCGACATCGACCATCTGTTCGAGAACACGCCCCGTGTATGGTGCCCGGATTTCTGTGCGATCCAGATCCCGCCGCGCTTTGGCGACTTGGGCCTGGGCGGATGCCAGTCTGCCCTGCGCCTCGGCGAGTTGCGGCTTGCGTAAAACGAGCGGGCTCGGTTCACCGCCTTTTCCTAACGCCCGCCAATTGTCGAGCGCCTGCTCAGCTCGCGCCTGTTCCTGTTGGAAGACCGCCTCGGCTTCCGACTCCGCACTCTCTGCCACGGTCAATGCCGTGCGGTAATAGCTGGGATCAATGCGCAACAAAATCTCTCCTTCATCGAAAAATCCGCCCGCGCGAAACGAAGGAGTGATCTCCACAATACGGCCAGATACTTCAGGGATGAGCGTGCTCGTCGTCCGCGCCTGAACCGTCCCGCGTGTTTTCAGAACGACTTGGTAATCGGACTTTTTCAGCGGAATGACGTCGACCGCCAGTTTCATCCCCGGCCTTTTGCTTTTCTCCGGCTCAGGGCTAGTGAGAAAAAGCAAGTATGCCAAGGCACCGGACCCCGCCAAAATGGCGACCGGCGCGATCCATTTCAAGGGATTCATCCGGTGTAAGTTCGTGGCGATTGGCCTTCACGGCAAGTTTATCGGCGCCCGCCTGCCCAACGCTTGTCCCGACGGGCCGCCGTTGTCATTTTTGCCTTCGAAGCGATCGCCACAGGATGCTCTTCCGGCTTTAGTTTGCTGCTGAAATCACCTCCCAACGCAAGATAAAGATCGACGCGGTTCTGGAGACGGAGATTGCTAATCGTAATGAGCGAACTCGCGGAATCAAAAGATCGGCGTTGCGATTCCAGCACGGTCACAATATCCACCAATCCCCGCGTGTACTGGTTCACTGCCAGTTTCTCCGCTTCCTTGGATTCGATTGCGGCCTCTCGCACAGCTGCTTCCTGTGCGGCAAGAAACCCGTCGGCAGCCAGCGCGGATTCCACCTCACGAAAAGCGGTCAGTGCGGTTTGCGCATAATCGTGCACGGCTTCTTCGCGGTTGGCGTCCGCCACTTTCAACTCGCCAGCCAAGCGCGCGCCCTGGAAGAGCGGCTGCATGAGGTTTCCTGCGATGTTCCAAACAATGCTTTCAGGCCGCAACAGGTCGTCCAGATCCTCGCTTTGAAAACCTCGGCTCCCGGTCAGGCGAATCGACGGGAGGAAGGCTTTTCGTGCAGACTCAACGCGCTCGCCGGTGGCAAAGAGTCGATGCTCCGCAGCACGAATGTCCGGACGGCGCAGGAGCAGCTCGGAAGGAATTCCCGCAGGCACACTGGAAGCAACGCCCGGGAGGTCCGGGACCACGGACAGCTTCTCCGCCGGATACTGCCCTAACAAAACTTCCAGATTCCGCACCGCCGTATCGCGATTGCGTTCCTCTTCGCGGAGACGCCCGCGTGCCGACGCCACATTGGCACGCGTGAGACGCACATCGAGGGCTCCGTCACCTTGCCCCTCACCTTCGATTCCCCTTTCGAACATCTGCTCGACCACGCCGAGATTGTCTTCAAAGCTCTTCAAAGTTTCCCGCGCGAGGCGCATTTGCTGGTCCGCTTCAATCGCATTGAACCACGTCCGTGCTGCATTCGCCGCGAGTGAAAGCCGTGCGGCGTAGTAGTCAAAGCGTGCTGCCTCCGCGTCGGCCACGGATGCTCGACGGTCGTTCCGTAAGTCCCCCCATAGGTCAATCTCCCACGACACGTCCGCCGCGAGATCGAAGTTGTTTCGAATATCCGTCGAAGATGCACTTTGCGCCGCGAGAGTATTGCGATCAGCAGCAGAGCCGCCGGACTGAACATTCGCGTTATTGATCGTCGACCCTCGCTGCGTGCGGGATGGTTGAAAGGAAGTGGAAAATTGCGGAAACAATGGAGCGCGTTCGACAATCGATCTCGCCTTCGCCGCCTTCATGCGAGCCGCAGCAGCCTTGAGGTCGTGACTGAATTCAAACGCCTGCGCGACAATCGCCTCGAGTTCCTTCGACGGAGAAAAACCATCGACCCACCCTGTTTCTGAAACCGAGGTGCTACCTCCGCTCCCCCACTCTGCGGGTATGGACAAGTCCGGCTTTTCCTTCAGAAGCGACGTCGGCACGCAGCCGCTCAACAGAGCCGCCAGCGGAAGCGTGAGACCAATCCGTGGAACGCGAAGCATGGAAGGGATACCAACCGGGGCACCCGGTCGAGTCGCCCATCATGGCCTCGAAATCCGCTTCGGGAAAGCCCCGATTCTCCCTCAACCGACGGGCCTCAATTCTTCGAAGACCCCGAAACCTCAACGAGTTGGTCGACGAGCGTCACCGTGCTGAGCTGGTTCATCACGTATCGCTGACGGGCCGTTTCCTCCCTCAATTCACCGAGTTCCCGGCGTCCTTTTGCCAAGTCACGTTCGAGTTCCACGATCCGTCGAGCCTGCTTCCGGCGAAGCCCCGAAGCGTGAACTCCCGCAGCCACAATCAAGAGCACCAACGGCGTCACGACCCACTGAAGATAAGCCATAACCGTCCGACCATTGTCACCCGCACGAGGCGTATCTTTTATCCAAGCCTTTGCAAGGGTAGCCTGCTGCCCGGTGCGATCCATGACGCGAAGACCGGCGTTGAGCGAATCCCGCAGGGAAGAATCCGTCGTCGCAAAAGCAAACTCTCGCCCGAAAAATGTCTCGCCGGTCATGCGAACGCCGCCGATTTGCTCCGCGAGAAGCAATCCCTTTTGTTGCTCTAAAACGGCCGCATCCGTTTCTCCATCGATCACCGATTGCAACGCTTCTTCACCACTGCGGTGGACGGCGATTCGATTAATACCTAACTGACCAAGATACGATCGGACTGGATCGCCTTCGACGACCGCAACTTTCCGGTCCACTTTCAAGTCTTCCAAACCTCGAATGATCGAATCGTTTGGCGCAAAGACCACGTGATAGCGGACGTCCACGGGCAGCGTGAATTGCTCATTCCGATTCGACGCGGTCAACGCCTTCGCGGTGCTAACGTCGCCTTCCAAATCGTTCGTCCAATCCGCTTCAACAAACTCAAGTTCCATCCCCCTGTCTCGAGCGACCCCTTGCAGCAACTCGACTTCAAATCCCGCTGGCTCACCCTTTTCACCCGAGAATGTATAAGGCGGATTGTCGAGAGGGCCGAAGACCGTGATGGTTTCGCCAAAAGCCGCGCTCACCGAAACGCCTGCGGCGACGATCAATGCCGGAACGAAAAGGGATTTATTAGCAGAAAACATAAAATTTACGGAAATTATAACATTTAACCGAATTGTTTCAACCCTTTGATCGCGAAAGACCGGGAATCCCCGGGAAATCAGCGATTTTCTTTGCAACGGCGGGGCTTGGGGGACTTCGTGCCCGGTGGCGGATCCCCCCCTTAAAATCGGGCTCGTGCAGTCCAAATCGATGGAAAGCGTCGAGGCGAACCTCGCCCTCGCCGAATTCAGCGTCGCCGCCGCGGCCGACCGCGGCGCAAAAATCGTCTGCCTACAAGAGTTGTTCGCCTCCCCTTATTTTTGCCAGGAAGAAAATGAGAAGTGGTTCGACCTGGCGGAACCAATCCCTGGTCCCATCACGGAAGCCATGCAGCGATGTGCGAAAAAAGCAGGAGTCGTCCTCATCGTTCCCGTCTTCGAAAAGCGGGCGCCGGGCGTCTATCACAATTCTGCTGTCGTTATTGATGCCGATGGGAAGCTTCTCGGAATCTACCGGAAGATGCACATTCCCGATGATCCCGGCTTCTACGAAAAGTATTACTTCACGCCCGGCGATCTCGGATTCAAAACATGGGACACGGCCGCAGGAAAAATCGGCGTCCTCATTTGTTGGGATCAATGGTTCCCGGAGGCGGCACGGCTGACCGCCATGCAAGGCGCGGATATTCTGTTCTACCCGACAGCGATTGGCTGGCTTCCTTCCGAGAAAGCGGACTTGGGACAATCCCAGTTTGCGAGTTGGCAAACTTCCATGCGAGGACATGCCATCGCCAATGGATGTTTCGTCGCTTCCGTCAACCGCACCGGCCACGAGGCACCCGCCGGTGGAGAAGGTATCGAATTCTGGGGGCAGTCTTTTGTCGCCAATCCACAAGGAGAAGTCATTGCGTCTGTCGGAGCAACGGATGAAGAAGTTCTCGTCGTCGAAGTCGATCTCACCGAGGTTGAAGCCCAAAGGAAAGCCTGGCCATTTTTCCGCGATCGCCGCATCGACGCCTACGACGAACTTACCCGACGCTGGACCGACTCATGACAGGTCAACGCCGTTGGCCCGCGGAGTGGGAATCCCATGAAGCCACCTGGCTCAGTTGGCCGCACAGCAACTGTCTTTCATGGTCTGGTGAAGGTATTCACCGCATCCGTCCCACCATGCTCGAACTCACTGAAGCGCTCGCCGAGGTCGAGAAGGTGTTTATCAACGTCACGAACGAAGAGGAACGCGAGTACATCGAATCCCACCTTCGCAAGGAACTCCTCAGCCAACTGCAGTTTTTCGACATACCCACCAATGACCCATGGTGCCGAGACCACGGTCCGACGTTTGTCTTCAATCAGGACGGCCAACGCGAAGGGGTTTGTTGGAGATTCAACTCATGGGGCGAAAAATACTCGCCATGCAACCACGACCGGGAAGCAAGCGAACGAATGATAAAGGGCCTCGGCGATGAATTCATTCAAAGCCGCCTCGTCCTTGAACCCGGCGGGGTTGACGGGAATGGAAAGGGAACAGCCATGGTTTCGGAACGAAGCGTGATCGATCCGGCGCGCAATCCCGGATGGAGCCGAGAAGACATCGAAGCGGAGCTAAGAGAAAAGCTGAACCTTGAGACAATTATTTGGGTCGACGCCACACTCGAGGGCGACGACACCGACGGACACGTCGACAACTTTGCCCGATTCGTGGCGCCCGACACACTCATCGTTACGCAAACCGGTCTTGCGGCCAATCCACAACTTGCCTCGGCAGGTTTCGAAATTATGACTCTTCCCGACCCGGCCAGTCCCGTTATTCGTGAAGGGGAAATTCTGCCTGCGAGTTACGCGAATTTCTACCTCGCGAACGAAAGAGTCATTCTTCCCGCCTTTTCGGATCCCTCAGATGATGAGGCGTGGGAGACTATCTCTTCCTGTTTTCCAGAGAGGAAAATCATTCAGCTAGACGAGAGGGACCTTGCCTACGGCCTGGGAGGATTCCATTGTGCCACGCAGCAGGTTCCTATGATTGATCACTCTTAAGGTCTTACACAGCTCAAGGGCTTCCAAGATAGGTGTACCCCTTCAATGTCTGGTCGTAAGCGGCGTTCATTTCAGCGCCCTCTTTCTCCGTGACCTCCCCATTCTCCACGGCGGTGTTCGTGAGCGCCTTGAATTTATCCCTTAGTTTCCCGATGTCATATTCGAGATAGGCCAGGACCTCGTCGGTACTGTCACCCGGCATAATGCGGGCAAGGTGCATGTTGCCGCCCTTGTTCTCCACGCTGGCCACATGGGTCAGACCGAATAAATTGTGCATGTCACCGAGCGTTTCCTGGTAGGCACCGACGAGGAAGGCACCCATTAAATACGTTTCTCCCGGCTTCAATTCGTGGACGGGCAGAAATTCACTCTCATCCTTGGGATGGATGTAGGTCTTGATCTTCCCGTCACTGTCGCAGGTTAGATCGGCAATGACACCCTGCCGCATAGGCTGCTCATTAAGACGATGGAGCGGAATCACCGGAAAGAACTGACCGAGCGCCCAATGGTCGGGAAGCGATTGAAATACCGAGAAATTCCCGTAGAGAAAGTCGCTTTGTCCTAGAGTCGGCAGCAGGCCCGCATTGGCATGGTTTTCGACGGCGGCTCCATTCGCTCTTTGCTGGGCGAGATAGAAAATCCGGTCCGCAAGGCCGCATTCGCGAAGGGACATGTCCCCTTCGGCGAAAAGTTGCCGGGCATTCTTACGGAGCGTCGATAGGGTCGCGATCGAATCGCGGGCATTGTCTGAATCGAGTTGCCTCACCACTTCCTCCATCTCGAGCAGGAGACTCGCCGAATCCAAAGGAAGCTTGTCGGGAACCTGTCGAGCGTCGAAACGAGCGACATCGAGCACATCGAAAACGAGGACGGAATAATGGGCCGCCAGTCCTCGTCCGCATTCGGACAAGAGAAGTGGGTGTTCGATTTCATCGCGATCAAGAATCGACTTCACGGACTCGACGACGGCCGCGCAGTAGTCCTCGATCTCATAATTCATGCTGTTGTTGGAGACCGTCTGAGAGCCGTCGTAGTCGACGGCCAGGCCCCCGCCCGTATTGAGGTATTTCATGGCAGCGCCCTCTTTTTTCAATTCGCCATAAACGCGGGCAGCTTCTTTCGCCGCCGCACACACTCCGCTAAGACCCGCAATTTGCGATCCCTGATGGTAATGCAGCATCTGCAGCCATCCCAAAGCGTCTGCCTCGCGAAGGCGATCCAGCAATTCAAGGATCTGCGAGGGGTTCAAACCGAAGAGTCCCTTGTCACCGTTGGTGCCACCCCAGCGACCGGTCGATTCAAGCCCCAACCGAAGCCTCACCCCGAGGACAGCATCAACTCCCATTTCCTCGGCGACGCGCAATATGGTCTCCAATTCGCCAGGCATCTCCACCACGATAACCACTCGCAGACCCAGTTTGGTGCCGGAAAGTGCCAATCGAATGTAGGCCTCGTCCTTGTAGCCATTACACACCAGAAACGAATTCGGATCCTCCAAATGGGCAAGTGCCACGGTCAGTTCTGTCCGGCTTCCGACCTCGAGCCCATAGTAGTGGGTCGCGGATGCTTTAGCGATTTCTTCCACGACCTCCGCACGCTGATTCACCTTGATCGGAAAGACACCTTGGTAGCGATTTTGATAACCGGACTTCGAGATGGCCCCCTCAAAACCGGACTGTATCTTTTCAAGCCTGGAATGAAGCAGGGAAGGAAAGCGAAGTAGCACCGGAGTCCGAATGCCTTCGAGTCCCAAGCTTGCCACCATGGAAGCCAGGCTGAACTCCTTTTCCTTCCCCGTCTCGACATCAGCGAGTGAGACCGAAACATCCCCTTTCTCTGAAATCCGAAAGTAACCATCTCCCCACTTTCGCAGACGATAGATCGATTCGGAAAGCTCGGGGCTCCACGAAGCGGCATTGGAGGCAGAAACCAGCCGTGACATGCAGGAGTACCTAGGAAGGTGAGATTTTAAAGTTTGGAGTGGCGTAGCGAAATCACCTACGTGCCGAGCACGTAGTGAAAAATTAGTGGAGCGACGATAGTAGCGTCCGATTCAATGATGTATTTCGGTGTATTGGGGGCAAGCTTGCCCCATGATATCTTCTCGTTGGGCACGGCGCCTGAGTAGGATCCGTAGCTGGTTGTCGAATCCGAAATCTGGCAGAAATAGGCCCAGAGCGGCACATTCTTGAGCTTCATATCCTGCGCCAGCATGGGGACGACACAGATTGGAAAGTCCCCGGCAATTCCACCTCCAATCTGGAAAAATCCAAAAGGGCAGTCCGGGGCAACTGCCAGGTAAAACTTCGCCAACTCGACAAAGTAATCGATCCCGTTCTTGATCGTCGCCGACGACTTGATGCTACCTTCATAAACACAAGCCGCGAACATGTTGCCAAGGGTCGAATCTTCCCAGCCCGGAACAAAGAGCGGAAGGTTCTTCTCAGCCGCCGCCACAAGCCAGCTGTCGGCCGGGTCAATCTCGTAATGAGGCTCTAGACCTCCCGAAAGAATGGATTCGTAGAGAAACTCGTGAGGATACCTACGTTCGCCCCGGACATCAGCTTCCTGCCAGAGCGGAATGATATGAGCCTCGATTTTCCGCATCGCGTCCTCCTCAGGAATACAGGTATCGGTAACGCGATTCAATCCCCTATCAGCCAACGCCTGTTCTTCTTCCGCCTTTAAATCTCGGTAGTGGGGAACCCGTTCGTATTTCGAGTGAGCGACAAGATTGAACACATCCTCTTCCAAATTGGCGCCCGTACAGCAAATGGCGTGCACCTTCTCCTTTCGGATCATTTCCGCGAGCGAGATTCCAAGTTCGGCCGTGCTCATGGCACCCGCCATGGCGAGGAACATCTTGCCGCCCTCGTCGATATGGGTTCGATATTGCCTGGCCGCGTCCCTCAGGGACGCCGCGTTAAAGTGGCGAAAATGATGCTCGATGAAAGAAGCCAACGCAGGGTGGCTTGTAAGCTCCTGTTTATCAGCAGAAATATCTTCTCTAGTCAGAGACATCGCAGGGACAAGATTTGAATGCCAAGAATCCTCGACTCCCCCGGGTGTTTGAGGCACAACCTAAAACTTCAAAGTGTATGATCTGGATACCCGGAAATCCAATATTTTTTGCACTTTTCCAAATTTGAAGGCACTTATTGTTAATTCACTGGCTGTGACCACAATTCTTCCCATCAGGAGATCTCCAAACGACCATCCTTCCGTCGATGTTCGACCTTCCGAGGACTTTGGCATGGGACTATTTGCGACGAAGCGTCTGGAACCCAACGAGCCCATCGCGAGTTTTGATGGGAAAGTCTATCGTCTCCGCAGCGTGCGTGAGGAAATCGCCAACGATCCCCCACTCTACGCCTGTGACCATGTCGTCCAATTTGAGCCAATGGCTTGGCGCGATTCCGACGGAATCGCGCGGTATGCTAACCACTCCTGCGATCCCAACTGCGGAATCCGCGACCTTTTCACGATCACAACCATGCGAGCAATCGACATCGGGGAAGAACTAAAATGGGATTACGCGATGACTGAAAATGACGGTGAGTGGACCATGGATTGCCGATGTGAGACGGCCCTTTGCCGAAAAAAAGTCCTGGGCTTCAGCGCTCTATCACGCGAACGGAGAGCTGCCTACGAGGGCTTCATATCAAGTTGGCTGGTCGGGCACTAAGACCGCCCATCTTCCGCTGCGCCACCGCCACCGGAATGCGACCGCTTGAAAAAGGATATAGAGAGTCGCTACTCCCCAAACGCCAACCGATTCCCACTGCGGAAATTGATGGACTACGAACAGTCCACCTCCCAGGAGAATCAAAATCGTCAAGAATCCGTTGACGATGAGCGGCCAAAACGTGTCTCCAACCCCCTGCAAAGCGTTAACGTAAACGATGTTTATCGCATCGAAGACTTGAAACGCCGCCACGAAAAGAATCGCGGCAACCCCGATGGCCATAATCTGATCGTTTCCCGTAAATAAGGCAAAAATGGGGCCCCGGAAGAGAACCATGAGAACACCCACCATCGCCATATAGCCGGCGGCGATGGCGGTCACGATCCTCACCCGCGCACGAGCAACACGAAATCGACGGCTCCCTACATCGTTGGCGACTTGTGCGGAAAGGCTAATCCCAATTCCGTCGGCGGGGAGAAAACTCAATTGCATGCATCGAAAGAGAACCGTGGCCGCGGCAAGATGGGCATCGCCGAATCGACCAATGAGCCAAATAAGGAGAATACCCCAAGAGGCAAGATCAACCGCCTCCTGAAGACCAGCCGGAATGCCAATCTTGAAAAGCCTTTTCCAATTCTCCAGACGAATCGCCGGCTTTCCAGTGCCGTAGCCGCGCCGGTAATCTCGACCGAGAAAAATAGCGAGAAGGATCACTACTTGAATCACCGCCGAGCATGCCGAACCGATCGCTGCACCCCGAATACCCAATTCGGCCAGGCCTAACCATCCAAAAACGAGGGCTGCAGAGAGCACCGGATTCAAGGCCACTCCGATTCCCGCGACTATCATCGGCACGACCGGGCGTCCCGTGGCAATGAAGAAGACTGCGATGGCATCGGCGACGAATTCCGGCGCTAATCCGAAAAGACTCCAGCGGAAATATTCCACTTCCATGGCGTAGACTGCCGCCGAGTGGTTGAAGAACTCACCGAATACCATCCGGTCTGATGGCCCGAATGACAGCATCAGAAGTCCCAGCCCCAGCCCCAGCCAGATCCCCTGCCACGTTGCCTTACCCGTTTGCTCTAGGTCTCCGCCACCATGGGCCTGGCCCACCACCGTGGTGAGCCCCCCCATGATCCCCAACCCGAATGCCATCAAAAGGGATGTCATCAAACTGGCAGGCCCGATCGCTGCGAGTGCCTCGCCGCCTAGACGGCTAACGATCAGAGTGTCCGCGAACTGTTTGAGTATGAGCGAATACTGAACAATTACCAGCGGCATCGCTGCTCGCAGCAACTCAGAGATGGATATCGATCTTCTCCGATTGAACGACTTTTTCGGGACTGGCTCCAATGAATTACCAACCCGCAATTTCACGCATCCTGGATCACATTCCAGTTCGCAATTCCGAATCTCAAAGAAGTAGCGATTCCGCAAATTTTAATATTTATTTTAATTATTGAAATTTTGTTTTTTATGGTATTTTAAATAAAGCCATGAAAAATT
>JBCCWV010000080.1:0-20943 GCA_039192745.1 Verrucomicrobiota bacterium
CCATCGACCTCGCCGCCGAATTCGGGTCGCTCGCTGCCTATTTCTGACAATTTGAGCCTCCACCCGAGGCCAGACCGAAGAAACTCGACAAGGCCACTCTATTCTCTCTCTCGAAGACCGCCGAATCCATCGCCCTCAGCAAGGATCTGAAAAAACGCGGCTGGAAGTTCGTTGGTCCCACCACCGCTTACGCCTTCATGCAGGCGATGGGCATGGTGAACGACCATTTGGAGGGGTGCTTTGTCCGCGAGCTTGTCGAAGAAACGCGGAATCGCTTCATCCGTCCGAGTCCTCATTAGAAGAACCCGACGCAGGACCTTCGCCGCTTGTGAAAAATTTCACAATCTCCCCTTGGCGGCGCTCGTATCCCCTTTTAGTCTTTCGGGGAGCCGAGATTCTCACGCCATGCCCATCAAATACGTCGAAGGCAAAGAGCCGCATGAAAAGGAACACCGGATGATCTTCCGGAATGTCGACCGGGCGAACTGGGATCCGTCTATCGGCACCTACACGAAGGACGGGGGCTACAAGCAGCTCAAGAAAGCGCTCAAGATGGAGCCCAAGGCCATCACTGAAGAGGTGAAAACGGCGGGTGTGCGCGGACGCGGTGGCGCGGGCTTTCCTGCCGGTGTGAAATGGGGCTTCATCCCGCCAAACAACGAGAAACCTGTCTATCTCATTTGCAACGCCGACGAGTCCGAACCCGGCACCTTCAAGGATCGCTACATCATGCATCAAGACCCTCATCAATTGATCGAGGGCATGGCCATCGCCTGCTTCGCTGTCGGAGCGCACCGCGCTTTCATCTACATCCGCGAGGAATTTCCCGAGGCCGCTAAAATCCTCGAAACCGCCATCGCCGAAGCGCGCGAGGCGAACATGTTAGGTGAAAATATTCTCGGAAGCGGCTTCGATCTCGACATCGTCGTCCACCGCGGCGCCGGCGCCTACATTTGCGGCGAGGAAACCGGCCTCATTGAGTCCCTCGAAGGCAAGCGCCCCTACCCGCGGATCAAGCCCCCTTACTTCCCCGCTGCGATGGGCCTCTACATGTGCCCGACCATCGTGAACAACGTCGAGACGCTTTGCCACGTGAAGCACATCATCGAGATGGGCGGCGAAGAATACGCGAAACTCGGCACCCCGCGTAACACCGGCACCCGCATCCTCTGCGTGAGCGGCGATGTGCAGGAACCCGGATATTTCGAAGTCCAGGTCGGCAAAGTCACCATGGGTGAAGTCATCGAAATGTGCGGCGGCCTCAAACCCGGTCGCAAACTCAAAGCCATCATCCCCGGCGGCAGCTCCGCCAAAGTCCTCCGAGCGGACGAAACCTACACCATCGGCCAAGGCGACGACGCGAAGGAAATCACGATCAATGACATTCCCATGGACTTCGACACCATGGCCGCCTGCGGATCGATGGCCGGCAGCGGTGGCGTCATCGTCATGGACGACAGCCGAGACATGGCCTGGGTCCTGAACAACCTGAACGAATTTTACGCCCACGAGTCCTGCGGCCAATGCACCCCTTGCCGCGAAGGCAGCCTCTGGATGAAAAAGATCACCAGCCGCATGCTCAAAGGCGGCGGTGTCCCGAGCGATGTGAAGACATTAAAGTCCGTCGCCGACAACATCGCCGGCCGCACCATCTGCGCCTTCGGCGAAGCCTGCGCCTGGCCCGTCCAAAGTTTCGTTGAAAAATTCCCCGAAGAATTCAACGCGCATACCGACGAAGCCAACAAAGGCAAAGCACTCAATCCCGAGGCAGTCGTGGCCGCGGCGGGACTGGTGGGTTAACCAGAAAACGGCGCATGAGATCTCGTCTAGAGACTACTGTTGTCAGTTTTGACGTTTTAGCGTTTTAACGCTATTATGATTGATGCCTACAACAGAAAATGCCAAGCGTTCGACAATCTATCTCGACGCCGAGCTGCACAAGGCTCTAAAGATCAAAGCTGTTGAGACATCCAGTAACATTTCCGAGCTGGTTAACGACGCAGTCCGCGTTTCCCTTCGAGAAGACCTAGAGGATCTGGAAGCCTTCGAAGCCCGCAATAGCGAGCCAACAGTCTCTTTTGAAAGCATGCTCAAAAAATTGAATCTCGATGGCAGAATATGAGATCGAGTTCAAACGCTCGGTGGAGAAAGAATTAAAAAAGATCCCCGAGCGCGATCAAATCAAAATCCTGAAACGTATCGCCGCACTTTCCGGTGATCCACGACCTAACGATTGTAAGAAGCTTTCTGGCCAAGAGCGATATCGTATTCGCCAAGGAAACTACCGAATTCTCTACAGTATCGAAGATCTTAAATTGATCGTGACCGTGGTGAAGATCGGAAATCGGCGAAACGTTTATGAGTAGAATTGAAAAATGGCTGGCGGGAATTGCACTCGTTATACTTTTCTCAATTGGACTTCTAGTCTGGTATTTCACACCCACTCGCAATGCCACAGCCGAACTTCTCCGTACCTCGGACATTTCCGTGGCGTGGCAGGAGATCTCCTACAAACAGGCCATGGAAGAAGTAGAGGCTAGGATTCGTGACAGCCATCCACGCCTTGGACGATTTCAAATTCACTACACCCAAGACGGCAAGCTTGCTCCTGTCCCAAGTCAAACTATCAGCCTTAATTTGAAAAAAGTTCCCGCTTGGCAGGCGCTGAAATATTTGGCCGAATTAGGATCAAAATATCCAGACATTCACCCAGGATGGTGCAATTTCCGAGATATTTGGCGCGGTGGTTCGGGCAACGGCTTCAACGAATCTTGGATAGACTCCTATCTCAGCGGAAAACGACCCAGATGAGTAGCTTAGAGAAAAATGCAAAGAAGCAGGCGTTGAAACGAACCTATCGACTAGCCATAACCACGCTGGCTGCCTACATCGGAATCTATCTATCCTTAAGAATCGCGGGCAAACCATTCGAATCCACCGCCCACCTCGACTTTTTTCAGATTCACTCGAGAGAAAAAGCCTATTTCGAAATTCCTGATTCTGACTTTCGGGCAGAGTGGATGGCAGAAGACGACATTATCTCTGACTCGGCACGTGAATTTTTCGACTTGATCTTCGCACCAGCAATATTGACGGATGAATTTCTAACCGAAACTCAAATTTCTTTTTCTTCTCACCACACGAACTGGGGCAAAGCTTCTTCCGGCTTCAATTTCCAGCTAGGTATCCGTTACTGACCTTTTTCGCGGCCTTTCGCGTCTTTTCGTGGTTACTTCTTCTCCCTCCCCTTCACCTTGAATTGCAGCGGCAGACCGGTCATCGGCAGCTTCTCCCGTAACTTGTTTTCGAGGTAACGCGCATAGGAGTCGGGCAAAAGCGTGGCGTCGTTCACGAACATGACGAACTCCGGCACCGGGATCGGCCGCATGTCGTCTTTACGAGCCATGGTGGCGTAAAGGAGTTTGAGGCGACGGTATTTGCGGGTCTTGATCGAGGGGGGTGGATTGATCGTGAAGAGTTCGTGGAGGATGCGATTGAACTCGCCGGTTCCGATCTCCTGCCGTGATGCGTGTTTCACCTGCTCGACCTCGCGGAAAAGTCGGTCAACGTTTTCATTGTGGAGCGCAGAGGCCGCGACAATGGGCGCGTAGTGAAGGAAGAACAGGCCATTGCCCACGTCCTCGCGCAGGATTTCCAGCCGATCATGGCGCTTCGCATCGGGATGGTAGAGATCGAATTTATTCGCGACGATCACGCACGGCTTCCCTTCCTCGACGACCGCTTGCGCGATCCGCATGTCCTGCCGTGTCACCCCGGCCGCCGCATCGATAACCAATGCACAAATGTCCGCACGGCGAATCGTGCGTTCGGTGCGCATTGCGCTGAAAACTTCAATCGTCGAGTCCCGCTTGTTACGCTGACGCAGCCCCGCCGTGTCGATGAGAATGTATTCCTGTCCGCCCCGCTCGAATGGCACGTCCACGGCGTCACGCGTTGTGCCGGCGACGTCGCTCACGATTGTTCGCTCGTCACCTAACAAAGCATTAATCATCGACGACTTCCCCACATTCGGGCGCCCCACGATAGCGATGTGAATGGGCTTGGATCCAATGTCTTCTTCGATATCGCCTGCGCCTGTCGCTTCCGGTAATTGAAACTCAATCTCCGCCACCAGCCGCTCAAATCCCCGATTATGCTCCGCGCTGACCGAGAGGCTGCGCTCGAAACCCAGCTTCGCGAACTCGCCGCTTAGTGCATCGTGCTTCTCCTCGTCGATCTTGTTCACAGCGAGAATCACCGGTCGATCCGCTTTCCGCAGGAGCGTGGCCAGCTCCAAGTCAATCGGCGACAACCCGTCCTGCCCATCGACGGTAAAGACAATCAAGTCCGCCGTTTCAATCGCGATGTCCACCTCCGCATGGACCGCCCCGGCGAAGCCGTCATCAAGTGCCGCGCCAATGCCCCCGGTATCGATGACGGTGAAAGGCGCTTTCCCCATGCGGCATGGTGCGGCGATGCGGTCACGGGTCACGCCGGGTTGGTCGTGCACGATGGAAATCCGGCGACCGGCGAGACGGTTGAAGATCGCCGATTTCCCCACGTTCGGGCGACCGACAATCGCCACCGTGCGCTCGCGTGAAGGCGTGGCTTTGTCAGGATTTGCTTCAGGGGTTTCCTGAAGTTCGGTTTCGCTGGAACTCATTGTGTTGGGAAATGGCCGAGAGCAGGTATTGGAATCCGGAAGTGAAGGTCAAAACCGCGCCCGCCCAGAGAATCGCCTGTAGTCCCAACTCGGGCAACCGCAACATGATCCAGCTCAAGGCCACCATCTGCGCAATCGTCGCCCACTTCCCCGTCCAGAGGGCGACCATCTCCACTTTTCCAATGAGCGCCGACAACACCGAGAGACTGATGAGCTGAATGATATCTCGCCCGATCACGAAAACGGCGAACCATAGCGGGATGGGCAATTCCCACGGCGCGAGCGAGAAAGCGATGATCGAGACCCCGACCAGGATCTTGTCCGCCAGTGGGTCGAGAATCTCCCCCAGCCAGCTCCGCTGGCCAAAATGCCGCGCCATAAACCCGTCGACCCCGTCTGAAATCCAAGCGATGGCGAAAATCCAGCACGCCACCGTCCGCAGCGATTGGTTTGGCTCACCCGCCGCGAGACTCCGACTGAACTCGACTGCGATCCAGATAAAGACCGGCACCAGGACGATGCGTCCGATCGTGACGAAGGTCGCCGGGGTCGGGATGGATTTTTGATTTTCGATTCTCGAATTTCGAATTTAAGGAAGCGGATGGCAACTACTCCCGAAGTGGGCAACAAAGCCCCGGATTTCACCGCACCAGTGGTCGGCGGCAATTTTGAAGATGGTGCGCATATCACGCTCTCCGAACTGACCGGCAAAAAGCCGATTGTCCTCTATTTCTACCCGAAGGACGACACGCCCGGCTGCACCACGCAGGCCTGCGCGATACGCGACCATTGGGGGGAATTGCAAAAGAAGGCACAAGTCTTCGGCATCAGCGTCGATCCGGTGGATAAGCACGAAAAGTTCATCGCGAAACACGACCTCCCCTTCCCCCTCATCGCCGACCTCGATCAGCAAGTCGTCCAGCACTACGGCGTCTGGGTGGAGAAGAACATGTATGGCAAAAAGTTCATGGGCATCGCGCGGACGACGTTCGTCATCGACACCGACGGCAAAATCACGCACGTGTTTCCCAAGGTGAAGCCCGACGACCACCTGGACATGCTACTCGAAGCGCTCGACTGATCCCGCATGACCGGCGTCAAACAAACGCTCGAAAAACTCGGCATCGTTCCCGATAAACAACTCGGTCAGAATTTCCTCACCGATTCGAATTTCGCCGCGTGGATCGTCCGGCAACTTGGCGACGGTGAACTTGGCACCGTCATCGAGATTGGACCGGGTCTCGGCGCGTTGACGGAAAATCTCGTCGGCCGCGCGAAGCGGCTTGTTCTCGTCGAATTCGACAAAAAGCTCGCCGCCCACCTCACGGAAAGATTCAAAGACGATGCCACCGTCGAAGTCATCCACGCTGATGCCGCTCAAATCGATCTCCGACCGTTTTTTGCCAACGGCCCGGTATCCGCAATCGGAAACCTCCCCTACTCTGCCGCAGGCGCCATCCTTCAGAACTTTCTCAATCCGCCATCGCCCGTACGCCGCGGAGTCTTCATGCTACAGGCCGAAATGGCGGACCGAATCTGCGCGTCACCTCGGACGAAAGCCTACGGGATTCTGACGCTCCGCATTCAAGCCCACTACGTCGTGCGGCGCTTGCGAACGATTCCCACCGAACCGTTTCATCCACGCCCGACGGTCGACTCGACGGTCATCGAATTGGACGCGCGAGATCGCCGCGAGCAAGCCGTCTTCGATCATCGGCTCTTCGACCGCATGGTTCGCCACGGGTTTTCGCAGCGGCGGAAACAATTGAAGAAGCTGCTCCCGGAAAGCCCGCTCCCGTGGGGAAAAGTTGTCGCCGAATTGGGTGTCGAGCCGACTTGCCGGGGGGAAGAACTCTCGCTCGATCAGTGGATCTCCCTCACCAATCTTTTCGACTCCCATCCGCTTAAAGATCATGCGCAAAAAGACGACGAGCTTTTCGATGTGGTCGATGAGAACAACGAAGTCGTCGCGCAAAAACCCCGTCACGAGGTTCACGCCGAAGGTCTCCGCCACCGCGCCATTCACATCTTCGTTTACAACAAGAAGGGCGAATTGTTCCTGCAAAAACGCACGCATTTAAAAGACGCCTGCCCCGGCCTATGGGACTCCAGTGCTGCCGGACACCTCGATGCGGGAGAGGACTACGCGACAGCCGCTTTTCGGGAACTAGAGGAAGAGTTGGGCGTGCAAGCAGAGCCAAAATTACTTGGAGAAATCGAGGCCCACGAGGACACCGGCTGGGAATTCGTGCAACTCTTCGCCGCCCGACACGACGGTCCGTTCACCTGGCCCGCCAGCGAGATCGAGACCGGCACGTTCTTCCCCCTCGACGTCATTGAAAAATGGATCGCAAATCGACCCGAGGACTTTGCGCCGGGTTTCATCCGGTGTTGGAAACTCTGCGAAGAATTGCGCGGATAGGTGGATCGTGACCTCCGGGCACGATGGATTCCTCTGCGCGCGAAGCGCGGAAATCTTCGATTGGCGCGTTCCAATAAGCTGAACGCGATCTCACTCCGAATTGCGCAGATAGCGACTCGCAGTATTCTCAACGGACTCTCTCGAATCGAAAAACAGTTGCCCAAGTGTTTTCGGTTTCACTGTATGCAGCGCTTGCCTGATACGAACCGGGACTTAGCCATAACTCAATTTTAGGTTGGCCATCTCCTTCAAATCCGCACGAATCCATAATTCTCAATTCAGACTCCACCACTCGAAACTCGATTCGTTCTTCCCAATCACCTTTTCGGGAAACTTCTCTCCCAAATTCAATCAGTTGTTCGAGCGACTCTGCTGCATTCCATTGAATCACAACGCCCCCAGTCTCCTCGGGAATCCAGTAAATATCATCCGGCATCTCCGCAATGCGAAGAACATCATTCCCGCGAAACTCGATGACATGAAGATAGCCATCCCTTGAGCAGACTTCCCCGTATAATCCCGATTCCGGATCGGGCGCAGGACCTCGTTCGAACTCCCATTCTTTGGCGAGCCTTCGTGGCAGCATGATAAACGGCCCTCCAAAGCTCGTTGCCTTCGCTATTTCCACTTCTATTCCACCATGGTTTTTAAATCACTCCGCCGGCGTCGCCTTTCGGACTTCGGCGACTTCACCGCTTGCCGCCGGAACAGCCTTTGTGGTCGAAGCGACTCCCACCGCTTTCGCGCGGAGACCGGGATCGCGGAGATAGAGAGGCGTTCGGTCAATCCTGAACTCCCAAGAGGCTACGTCAGGCTTGGGTTCACCCGCACGTTGCATTCGGAATACGACCGTGCAACTTCGGGTGCGCAATGGCCGAGAGACTTTCCACGCGAGCGTAGCAGTATCCGCATTCCAAACTGCCGGCACTTTCCCAAAACCGGAAACCTGTAGTGAGAGTGAATCAGGAAGCACCCCCTCCAACTTCGACACATCCACCCGGATTTCCGGCGTCCGCTCGCCAATCGAAGAATCTGGCTCCGGGTGGAGAACCAGTGGCGAATCCGGCTTTTCGTCGCCTTCCGCGCCCTCTTTCTTGGCGATAAGCAAGTTATTGAACTTCGCCAACGGCCCACCGCCGGAAAAGCTCGTCGCCCCGTTCCAATTCAAGTCGGTATCGCCGTGGACGATGTAGCGCGGAAGTTCAAACATCTCGCTCTCAAAACTCGCCTTTGCTCCATTCACCGTCACGGCTGCTTCAAAACCAGCCTCCTTCGCCAGCTCCACGACCCGCTCATTGTACCCTCCGAATGGATACGCAAACGTGCGAATGGGGACATTGAACTTTTCTTCGAGAATCTTTTTCGAAGTCTGCAATTCCTCCCGCAACCAATCATCGTAGGCCTCATCGCTCGGGAAGGACCGCCGCTTGGTCATCAATTCATGACTAACACTGTGACAGCCAATCTCCCCGCCCGCTTCGATCATGTCGACAACCTGCTGGTGCGAAAGTGTCCGCCCTCCGTTGTCGAGGAAGTCCGTGTAGATATACATCGTGAACGGGAAACCGTGCTCTTTCAAAATCGGAAGCGCATAGGTGTGGAACTCCCGCCAACCGTCATCGGCAGTGATGACAACACATCGTTCCGGAATGTTCTTCTCCTCCGCTCGCCAGGCCAAATAATCAGACATCGGGATGACAGGAATCTCCGAGTCTTTCAACGCCTGCATCTGGTCGCGGAATTTCGACTCACGAATTCGCATTTGCGTCGGGCGACCCGTGTCGGTGAAGTCGTGGTAACCGAGAATCGAAACCTTTGCGGATTTATCGATGATGAACTCCGCTTCCTCCACCTTGAGATCGACCACCGGCGCTTCCATGGCAACGACCTCGAGATTCTCCTCCGGTTCCGCCTCCTCCACGGGCGATTCAGGCACAGCGAGTTCCTTGCGACAACCGCAAAGCAAGACGAGTCCCGCGAGAAAGTAAACTTGGAGCGACTTCATTGGCACGACCTCTGGCAAAAAAGCGGAAAACTCATCCCTGCGCAAGCATTCACCCTTTCCTTTGCATCGGTGGAGTGAGATTATCGCCGGAATTAACCGTTTCCTCGCATGAAAAACCCCACACGCCGTCGATTTCTCCAAGGCGGTCTCGCCACCGCGGGACTGGCCGCCACCTCCCTCCCTGCCCGTGCTCAAACCAGCGGAGCCAACACCGACCTCCGCGTCGCCGTCATCGGCTGTGGCGGTAAGGGCAAGGGGCACTTGAAGAGCTTGTTGGGCGCCGAAGGTGTTCGCGTCGCCGGCGTTTGCGACGTCGATCAAGCCCACCTCGATGACGTTGTTGAGCGCACGAAAAAAGCCGGCCAACAGGGATTGCCTCCCAAAGGATATCTCGACTATCGCGAGCTCGTCGAAGACCCGGACATCGACAGCGTCATCATCGCGACGCCTAACCATCTTCATACAACCATCGCCGTCCGTGCCATTGCCGCAGGCAAGCACGTCTATGTAGAAAAACCGGTTTCCCACAATATCTGGGAAGGCCGGAAACTCATCGAAGCTGCCCAATTCGCTTCCGGCAAGGGACTCATCGTCCAACACGGCATGCAGCGCCGCAGCGACACCGGTTGGCATGAAGCGATGGAATGGCTCGCCGACAAAGACTGCCCGATTGGCAAGGTCACGCTCTCTCGCGGACTTTGCTACAAAGCCCGCCAAAGCATTGGCAAAGTGGACGGACCGCAGCAACCACCGGAAGGCGTGAACTACGATCTCTGGAGCGGCCCGCGCGAAATGCTTCCTATTCGTCGCGAGCGTTTTCACTACGACTGGCACTGGCAATGGCCTTATGGCAACGGCGACATCGGTAACCAAGGTCCACACCAGATGGACGTCGCGCGATGGCCGCTCACGAACACGACCGTCGCTCCGCGCGTCATCAGCATCGGCGGCCGTTTCGGTTACGACGATGACGGAACTACAGCCAACACGCAGATCGCTTACTTTGACTTTAAACCAGCGCCGCTTATCTTCGAAGTCTGCGGGTTACCAAATTCCGGCCTCGATTGGAAAAAAGGCATGCCTGCCTACAAGGGCACGCGCATTGGAAATATCATCCACTGCGAGGGCGGCTACATCGCAGAATCCAAGGCCTACGACGCCGATGGAAAGTCGATTCACAAGTTCGGCATCACCAACGGTCGTGGGCACCTCGACAACTGGCTCAACGCCATCCGCACCGGTCGCCATGACACTGCCAACTGGGGCGCGGAGACCGGACACCTCGCCGCCGCCCTTTGTCATCAGGCGAACATTTCCTACCAACTCGGCAAGAAGATGAAGCCCGGCGCGATCAAGGAACAAATCAAGGGCAATACCGAATTCACCGAAACCTTCGAGCGCATGAAAGAACACCTCGCGCAAAACGGCATTCAAATCGCAAAGGACCAGGCCATTGCTGGCCCCATGCTTTCGATGAATCCTAACACCGAACGCTTCACCGGCGAATTGGCGGAGGAGGCGAACAAATACGTGAAGGAAGATTACCGCGAGGGATACGAAGTGCTGGAGATTGCGTGAGTTTTTGTTTTGCTCTTACTTGAAGAATTAGCTAAAAACGCAGGATGGAAAATCCTTATGTAACTCCTCAGGTAAGGAGTGTCGCAGCTGGTACGCCGTCCCGACACTACGGCGGCATGAGACGGCTTTCCTACATTCTCTCGATCATCGGTATGTATGTTGTCCTTGGACTGGTCCTTGTTTATGCTTTCTCGCAAATGTCCATCGATTCCACCAGACAAACCGGGGAAGCTTTCGCTGCACAGGTCGGGATTACCGTTCTTGCCGCCGTCATTCTTTTTCTGATCGCAGCCCTCGTTCTCGCGGTCCTTCGTTTTAGAAATCAGGGAAGCAGTGGTTGGATGGCTCTCCTCTTCATCGTTCCCGTAGCGAACCTATGGGCAATGTGGAGGCTCGTTGCATGCCAGGAAGGCTACAAGGATGTTGGGCACTTGGACAGGGCCGGGAAAATCATAACCTGGGTTTACGTCGGCTTAATTGTTCTGAGTTTCGTTGGCAATATCATCACCGAAACTTCGACAAACAGCGGTTATTGACGGTTTCCGGTTTCGCACGCACCTATCGCAAATCTCGCAAAAACCAGCGGAGCGGCCCCTTCGAACCTGAAATCAGGGCCGCCGCCGCAATCACTTCGCAGGCGTTGAGCCAATCAATGCCACTGATAGCTACACCCAGTGCCGTTCCCGCTGCGGGTGGATGATCCGTGTCTGTCAGGACCATCCCCAAAAACGCGACCGAAACAGAAAGCGCAAAGAAAGGGGTATCACTGCCCGGAAAAAGAGACGCCAGCCAATAACTCACTATTCCGGCGACCACGCCCCACATGTGCCCGCAAACAGCATTTTTAAGACTCGCAACCACACGCGAGGGCATGGAAAAGACGACGAATGCCGTTGATCCAAGAGAAGCGACAATGACAAGGTTCTCTGAACCAAAAAGCGTGAACACAAAAAAGATGGCAACACCAGCGAGCAAACTTTGGCCCACAAAATTTCGCCAGGTTGGGCTGGCCGCTGACTCAAACTCATCGCTCACTTGAGTCGGTACGCCTTCATTTCTCAATTGTCCAATCGGAGGAGTATTGATCCCACATTCTCGTTATCAAAAGAACTACTCGGTGATATAGATTTGATTCATGAAGCCCCTGATCGCCCTCTCTCTGTTCGCCTTCACGGCTTTTCCCGCACACGCGGAAACAAAGCTCAAAGAATGCCGCAAGTTGACGGTTTTCGAGCGGATGCCTACCTGACTTGTCGAACCCAACCATGAGATCTGCCATCACCCGCCGTAAGGCTCTCGCTCTTGGAGCGGTGGGGGCAGCCGCGGCGGGCTACGCGGTGTATCAATCCCCGTGGATGCGGCCGCTCGGCGCAAACGGCGATGTGCGCATCGGCGTCATCGGATTGCGGAACAAGGGCGGCGATCACATGAAGGACCTTCTCGATACTCGCGGAGTTCGCGTGAACGCGCTCTGCGATGTCGATCAAGCAATGCTCGATCGTGATGTGGAAGTTCTGAAGAAGCGGAATCATTCCGCGCAAACGTTCCGCGACATTCGCGAGTTTCTTGAGAAGGCAGACGTCGATGCTGTGGTCGTGGCCACGCCAAACCACTGGCATGCACTCGCGGCAATCTGGTCGATGCAGGCGGGCAAGCATGTCTATGTCGAGAAGCCGGTGTCGCACACTGTCCGCGAAGGGGAAGCACTCGTTGCCGCCGCGAAAAATTACGGCGTCATCGCTCAGTCGGGCACGCAGTACCGTTCCGAGCAAGGTATGGGGGAAGCCGTTGAATGGCTGAAAGCAGGAAACCTCGGCAATCTCCAGCGCGTCGAAGCCGTCTCTTTTCACCGCCGCAAGCCCGTGACCCGCAGGAAGAGCCCCGGCATTCTCCCGGAAACACTCGACTACGACCTCTGGTGCGGCCCGGCGGAAAAGGAAACTCTTTACCGCACAAGGGTCCACTACGACTGGCACTGGCGATGGAACACGGGCAACGGCGACCTCGGCAACATGGGTGTGCACGACCTCGACATCGCTCGACGCGTTCTTGGCTATCCCCGTCACCCGCGAGTTATTCAAAGCATCGGTGGGCGACTTGGATTCGGAACTGACGCAGGAGAAACTCCCAATACGCAGCTTACATCGTTTCAATTCGACTCTGTTCCCAACTTTCCGGGGTCGGAACCGGTGATGTTGACGCACGAATTGAGAAACCTTCCGATGAAATCGGGAATGGACGCGATGGATCACCGTTTCGGCGTACGTGCCGGAACGGTTGTTTATTGCGAAGGCGGATTTCTCGCCGGTCCCGTGGCCTACGATAACAACAAAAAGAAGATTAAAAAATTCGGTGATTACGGAGGCGGCGGCCACCTTCTGAACTGGCTCAAAGCGATCGTCGATCAATCCCCCGGCTCACTCGCCGCCCCCATCGAACAGGGACATCTCTCCAGCAGCCTTTGCCACTTCGGAAACATCTCCGCGCGAGTGGGTGGTGGTCCTGATCTTGAACTGACGAGCCCCTCATTGGAAGAAATGAAGGAACATCTTTCCCGAAACGGCGTCGACCTTGAACAAACGCCGCTCACGGTGGGAGCATTGTTGGAGCGAGACGGCTCTCAGTTTTCGGGAGTGACTGGAGAGGCCGCCAGCCGCCTTCTCACACGCGCCTACCGGGACGGCTTCGAACTCCCGGGGGATCTCATTTGAAAATAAAAAATGCCCGGCGAAACGCGAAGAGCCGCCGGGCAAATATTGGGGGTTTAGGTGAGTTTTCTTACTCTATTTGAACGATATCATTAGTGCACGACATAACCTTCTGGCAACAACTATCCGGAAAATCTTCGCAAATTTTTCGACGAAGGGAACTTTCCCCTATGAAAACAGCTATCCCGTCGCTCCTCGCTCTTATTTGGGTATCCGCCTGCACACCTTCCGCGCCCGCCCCCGAAGAAAAGAGCCCAGCCGCTCCTCCCACCACTGAAGCGCCGGGAATCCGTGACGTCGATCTCGCGGAAGCGAAAAGGCTCGTTGATGAAGAAAGCGATCTCGTCATTCTCGACGTGCGGACAGCCGAGGAGTTTGCGGACGGCCACCTCGAAGGCGCAACGAACGTCGATTACCTGGTCGCGGAAGAGGACTTTCGGAAAAATCTCGAGGGTATCAACAGGACTGCTCCGATTCTCATGCATTGCCAATCAGGCGGACGAAGCGCTCATGTCGCAGAGATAATGCAGGAGATGGGCTTCGAAGACGTCGCCCACCTGAACGCCGGTTTTGCTGGATGGAAAGACGCCGGGCACCCCGTGAAAATACCTTAGCGGGATACTCGAAGAGCAAGCAGAAAGGGCAGCCGACCCCAGCCTTCCGGAAGCGGTTAAATGAAAAGGCCGCCCCGTTCGAAACGGTGACGACCTTCTCTGAGTAGTCAGAAATTGAAATGCCGGTGATTAATACCCGTAGCGACGCGAAAGCGTGCGAGACGAAGGAATGTTAGGATAAACTTCGCCTCCGGGTGCCTGCCAGCCTCCAGCAGTGCGCTGCAGATGAACGGGCGTGTAGCTGCCGTCACTGTTTGGAACGTTCACCGTGTGGACGTTTTGCTGATGACGGAGACTGTTGATTTGCTCGTTTTGGCGACCGTGGGAGCCCCCGACGAGCGCGCCAACTCCGGCGCCGATCGCAGCTCCAGTTCCGGAACCGAGGCTGGAATTGTTTCCGACGATGGCACCGATACCGGCACCTGCGCCCGCGCCAACAAGCGCACCACTACCGGTGGTCTGGCAACTGGTAAACGCCATCGCAACGATGGGGACGACTGTGATAAGAAGAATTTTTTTCATAGGATTTTGCAGGAAGGGTTGTGCAACCGGCAACATGAACAATGACGCATGTTACCCCTTGGAGTATTCACATTTTTTCCAAGGGAACCAGCGCAAAAATCAATACCAGCCGCGGATGCGTTCGTTCTGACGTCCGTGAGCGCCGCCAACGATGGCACCGACGCCGCCGCCGATCGCCGCACCTGTTCCGGCGCCGAGGCTTGTGTTGTTCCCAACGATGGCGCCCGTTCCGGCACCGATAGCTCCGCCGACAAGGGCTCCGCTTCCGGTCGTTTGGCAACTGGTGAACATGAGCGCCGCTGCGGACGCGATTGCAAGTGTAAGTAGTTTCTTCATGATTTTCGAAAAGTTCGGATTCAGAAGAGAGACGAATCGGCTTCGCCAATATTCAGATTTCAGGAGAATTACTTGAGGAAACACGAAAAAAAACGAGTATCCTGCCTTCCCGGCCTCCCCCAAGTCCCTCTCAACCATGCCCCAGCGCCTCTTCACCCGCCATTCGGCGAGTCGTGTGCTTCCCCTCGTGTCGCGTATCGTCGCGGACATCGAGGAAGCCGAACGAGCCAAAACACAAGCCCGTCTCTTCGGCGAAATCGGTCGATCTCTCTTTGAGGAAATGCTTGGAAAACTCCACGAACTTCACTCCGAACTAGAGGAGTTGGGGTGCTACTACACCTGCGCCAACGGCAGGGACGGGAGAGTCGAGTTTCCCGCCAGTAGCGGTGAATCGAACTCTTTCTTTTGCTGGAAGCCCGGCGAAAGAACCGTCAACACCCTGTGGGAGGCCAAGAAGGATTCCTTAAATTGTGACTTTTTTGCTCCAGTTTGCGATTCTCACGGAGGAGGGAAGCCCTCGCCCGACAAACAATCGACAGAGAGCAGAACCTCTGAACGGAAAATCCCTCGGATCCGCAACCATTGACCGGATCCAGCGCCCTCAACACACGGAGAATCAACACTCTTCGAGATAGTTAAGTTTACTTAAATAGTTACCAACTTTTTACGAAAAAGGTCTCGCAATTTATTCGCGAACATGAGAAATAGAAGACGGTTAGAGGTAACTCTGACCTCACGACCCACCCTACCACCCGAAGCACAACCACGCCCCTTTGAAGGCTGTCCTCGCCCCCTCATGAACTGTAGCATTCTCAGACGCACCCTTGTCGGAGTTGCCTGCTCCATCGGCATGACCCTAACATGTCACGCCAATATCGTGTTCATTGGTGGTCTTGATATTGACATCCCTGCGGACTTTGGCGGTGTCTATCTCGACATCCAAGAAAACTCTGTTGTAGAGACAACGGCGACCGGCGCCTGGGACTTCAATCCATTTTTCGGAGGAGCGGTTCTGCACAACGATCCCGCTTTCCAGCCTGTCCGTGATTCAGTTTCCAGCACCTCCCCGGTACTCAACCTTTCACTAGGTACCTTGGTCGATGGCACTTCCACATTTTCTTCCGGATTCGGAAATTCCGGTGCGGATCCTGACACCGAAACCCATATGGCGGGTGAGCTTGGTTCCGGCAGTCTTCCCTTCACCAGCGGGAGTGTGGGTTACATCGGGTTCTCCTGGGATCACGATGGTGACGGCGGCGCAGGCACTGACGTTCGCTACGGTTGGTTGCGGGTGACTCTCAATGACGACGGTAGTTCCGGCACGGTTCACGCGATCGGCTACGAAGTAGACCCTGGGGTAGGAATTCTCGTGGGTGCTATCCCCGAACCTACAGTTTCGCTCCTCGCAATCTTGGGAGCCTTCGGTCTCTTCTTCCGCCGACGTCGCTAGTCGGTCATCGGTTGCCGATAGGATTTTCGGCAGCGCTCTGTTTCCCGCAGATCAAAGGCGCGTGACCTTCACCGAGGAGTTTTTGTAGCTAGGCTGGCGGGAGTACTTGTCGAACTCGGCAAAAGTAAGAATATTCGTACAGCGAAAGTGCATAGGCACGAATACCTGCCCCTTTACCACTGTAGGAGCGACTACCGCACGAAGCCGAATTGCCCCACGCCGCGATTCCAACTCCACCTCATCATGTGCTGCGATTCCCAAGCGCTCCGCATCTTCAGGATTGATTTCCACATAGGGATCGTTGGTGGATAAAAGACCGAGAACCGAAGACTTCGCAGTCCGCGTCAACGTGTGCCATTGGGCCGATGAACCACGACCCGTTAGCAAGAGGTATGGAAAGTCGCCACAAGGCACTTCACCCGGATCCACAGGATCCGAATAAAGAAAAATCGCCTTTTCGTCCTTCGTGTAAAAACGCCCGTCCGAAAACAGCCGTCGTTCTCTAGCGTCGAGAGACTCTCCACGAACCAAGGGCCACTGAATCCCCCCTGCTTCATCGATCTCTCGATATCCATCGATACCCATGACGTCACAAGGTTGACCTTCGCTGCACTTTTGAAGAATTCGAAAAACCGCTTCTGGTGACGACCACTTGCGGAACATCTCGCCCTCTCCCCATTGTTCGGCGAGAAGCCTGAAGATTTGAAAATCGGCAAGCGCCTGCCCCGGAGCCTTTGCCACCTTTTTCACGAGCCCTATCCGGCGTTCCGAATTGATAAACGTTCCTTCTTTCTCGGCCCAACCGGCCGCTGGCAGGACAAGATCGGCATGCGCCGCCGTTTCCGTCGAGTGATACATGTCCTGCACCACGAGAAAATCCAGCTTGTCGAGAAGCCGTCGAGCGCGTGACTGGTTGATCCACGAATGCGCGGTGTTGGTGGCAATGACCCAAAGTCCCTTGATCTTGCCCGACTCGATACCGTCGATGATCTGGTCGTAAGCCCAACTGGGTTCCTGTGGGATTTTCGACTCATCGACTCCGATAATTCTCGCGATCTTTTCCCGGTGCGGCGCATGGGCGAAATCGTGACCGCCGAGGAGATTGGTCGTGTTGCTGAAAAGCCGGGATCCCATCGCATTGCACTGGCCGGTGATGGAATTCGCTCCCGTGCCGGGCCGCCCAATATTCCCCGTCATCAACGCGAGATTAATAATGGCCTGCGCAGTCCGCACTGCTTCATGCCCCTGGTTCACCCCCATCGTCCACCAGAAGGAAACCCGTTTCCCGCGATGGATCAGCTCGGCAAGTTGGCGAAAATCATCGGCATCAATACCACAATGCCGGGCGACTCGCTCCGGAGTGTAGCTTCGCACATGCGTGGCAAAGGCCTCGAATTCGTTGGTGTGCGCTTCGATGAACTCCCGATCAACCCAACCCTCGCTGATCAAAACGTTCGCCAATCCATAGAAAAAACGGAGATCGCTCTTCGGCAAAATCGGCACGTGACGCGTCGCCTCCATCGCCGTCTCGGTGCGACGAGGATCAATAACGATGATCTCCGGGTTATTCTTGTTTCGAAGAACCCGCTGCCACATGATCGGGTGGGCAATGCAGAGATTGGATCCCACAAGGACGATGACGTCGGAATCTTCGAAATCCTTGTAAGTGTATGGCGGCGCGTCGAATCCAAAGGACTGCTTGTAAGACACCACGGATGTGGCCATGCACTGGCGCGTGTTGCCGTCGCCATGTTTTACCCCCATGCCGAATTTTGCGAACGCCCCGAGGAACGCCATTTCCTCAGTACAAATCTGCCCCGTGCTCAGAAACGCCACCGACTCTTTTCCATGCTCTGCCTGCACGGCCTTCATGCGGTCGCAGAAAATCTTTGCGGCTTCTGTCCATTGCAACGGCTTCAGTTCACCAGCGCGTTCCTCACGAATCATCGGCACCGTCGCACGATCTGGCGCATCGAGCGGAGCAAGAGCCTCCCACCCTTTCGGGCAGGCCATGCCGATATTGACGGGATAGTCCGGATCGGGAGTGAGGTTAACCGCCTCCCCTTCCTTCCGGTGGATATTCAAACTGCATCCCGTCGAACAAAAGCCACAAATCATGCTCGTCGTCGAATCGGGCTTCACCTTCTCCGGCACACGACCAAGGCCAAACTCCCCCGGCGCCTGCACGAGGCGCTGCGTCAGTTCACCATCCCACGCCCGTAACGGCGGGAGGAGATTTTTCGACGGCAAAAGCTTCTGGCGGCGGCTACTCATGGGAAAATGTTAGAGTTCACCCGGCATTTTCGGCTGCGTGACTGCGGTGAAGAATTGAAAGCGCTCGAGAATCTCTCCGCTCACGACAAGAAGCAGGGCGGGAACAAAATGCCCGGCAAAAGCGAGAAGGATGGCTGTCGCCAAAACTCCAAGCCGAAGCCAAGTGACTTCGCGGAGTCTCGCCTTGAGAATGAGCGCTGATTTTTTGAGCGGCCCCCACCGCTCATCGCGCAACGGAAGGTAATCTCGAATCTCCACCGCGAGCTTAGCGAGCAAGGCGATGAGAAAAACTCCCACTCCTCCGAAACCTCCAGCTGCCATGACAGCAACTGTTCCACCGAACTTCGTGAAAGACCGGGAGTAACTCCAGAACGGTCGACGCGTGTCGACATAGACCATGGCCGAGCACGCCACGCTGATCACTCCCATCGCTATACCGGCCATCCCGGTGAGAAGCGCCAAGGTCGGCATACCAAGCCAGAGAAAGAAAGGATGCCCGGCAACGAACGGCATCCACATAGAAAACGCGATGACCTCGCGACTCAGCCATGACGTCTTCAGTCCGAGAAATACCCGCCATGCCTGCAAGGGACGGCCCAGGTGAAAAGCGGCGGCGATCAAACCGGCCTGCGCGAAGGCGAAGGCGGCGATACTTGTCCAAAAATCGCCAAGCACCACGGCGGGAATGGAAAGGCCAAGGCCTGCCTGCGTCAGAACAAGCATGACAATCAGCGGCCAATGCGGATGGGAGGTCTTCAACTTCCGCTCATCGGCCGCTTCCGCAGCGTCCCCACCCATCAGCGATCCGGTATAAGTCGTCGTCGGCTGCGTGTAACGGCTGTCAAAAACCCCGGGAAGCATCTCCGTTTTTTCCTCGTTCGTCTTCCGTGTTTCGTCCACATTGACGAGGCGAATTTTAATCGCTTCGTTAGGGCAAGACTGGACACATGCCGGCGCTTCACCTTCGGCAAGACGATCGTGACACATGTCGCACTTCCGAACGATGCCGAGCGACTTGTTGTATTTCGGCACGTCATACGGGCACTTCAGTTCGCAGTATTTGCAGCCAATGCACTGATCGTCGAGGTGGCGGACAATTCCCGTGTCCTCTTCCTTCTCGTAGGCCATGACCGGGCATCCTTCGAGACATCCGGGATCGAGACAATGGTGACACGCGGAGGTAACAGTCTCGTGCCGCGGCACGTCACCGGAAACCGTGGCAAGGGAACCGACCTGACGCCATGACTCCCCTTCGTCCAGGCCATTGAGACTATGGCAAGCGGCTACACACGCCTTGCATCCGCTGCACGCATCGAGATCGACTTCGAACGCATACTGTTCCCCGGTTTGGGGCTTACGAATTGGGATGAGGTCGCGATAATGCCGGGAAAAAACCGGTTCGGTCGCGCTTTCGTGCCGTTGGGAAAATCGATCAACCGCCGTCAGTTCATTTTGTTCGCGAAGAAGCTGATCGACGAGCGTCTCGACATTGTCCGCGCTGTGTCCGTTCAAGGAGACGGGACTCACCGTCGCCTTGCGCGCCACCGAACCAATCTCAAGGACGGACCCCATTTCACTCTAAGCGGCAACCTTCTTTCGCAAGCCCGCTTCGATCATCGATTGAAGCTCGTCCACTTCATGACGCACCGTGAAGTCCTGAAATGACTCGCCCTCCGACCGTTTATCCATATAAGCACGAAGGAGAACGAGCACTTGCTCATTCAGAATCTCACCAGTAGGCACGCTTTTCAAAATCTGACGGCCCAGCCGGCGGTTCTCCGCGAAACCTCCTCCAACGAAGACGTGAAACCCCTCGACTGATTCGCCGCCCTCCTGCTTCACCTTGCAAGCGAGCATGCCGATGTCGCCAATGTAATGCTGGGCGCACGAATGCGGGCAACCGGTCACGTGGATATTGATTGGCTGGTCGAGTTCGATGCGGTCGTCGAGGTAATCGATGAGACTAGTGGCCGCGCCCTTCGTGTTTGAGGCGGCAAACTTGCAGTAGAGGTTCCCTGTGCAGGCTGCGGTCCCGCCGCGGATCATCGACGGCGAGCTCACCAGCCCCGCATCGCCGAGCATCTTCTGCGCCTCCTTGACTTTTTCATTAGGCACGTTGGGAATGATGAGGTTTTGAAAAATCGTCAGCCGCACTTCGCCGGTTCCGAATTCGTCCGCCACCCGGGCCACTTCACGGGCCTTTTCGCTTTCGAGAATGCCCACCGTAACCTGCACCCCGATGTAACTTAGCCCTTCCTGCTTTTGCGGATGCACGCCCACGTGCGGGTGCGGGACATTGGGCTTTTCATGAGGGACAACCAGTCCAGCGTCGTCAGCATTGTCGGGATCGAAGCGGAAAAGCTGATCATCG
>JBCCWV010000081.1:0-20636 GCA_039192745.1 Verrucomicrobiota bacterium
GAGCCGTCCTTGCCATAGAAGTTGATGGAGAGCCGCTTTTTGTCCGAGTTCTTGAAGACTTTCAGGCCGTTTTCGTATTGGAAATACGAGAAGGGTTCGCCCTTATGTCCAGCCGGGACATAGTTCACGGGTCCGCTTTCATCCATCTGCAAGGCCCATTGCACTATATCGAAGTGGTGAGCGCCGAAGTCTCCGTTCTTACGATTCCCGTATTCACAGAAATTCCGCCAGCCGCCGCCGTAATCGCCTTTCACCCTGTCAATATGATAGGGTTCCATCGGTGCTTGGCCCAGCCAGCGATCGTAATCGAAACCTTCCGGGATTTCCTGTTCGCCGAGTTCGGGGATGGGCTTGAAATTCCCGATACCGACATGCACTTCAGTGAGTTCGCCGATGTAACCGTTGACGACGAGTTCGCAAGCGCGACGGAAATATTGATCAGAACGTTGTTGGGAGCCCGTTTGCACGACGCGGCCAGTTTCCTTCGCGACCTTTCGGATAGCGATGCCTTCCTCGATGGTCAACGTCAGCGGCTTCTCGCAATACACGTCTTTCCCTGCTTTCATCGCGGCGATGGTGGCAGCGGCGTGCCAGTGGTCGGGCGTGCCAACGACAACAGCGTCGATGTCATCGCGCGCGAGCAAGTCCTCGAAATTCGCGTAACCCTTACAGTCGTCGTAATCCGATTTCCCGGTGATCTTCGCGTAGCCCTGGTTCACCTTGTTAACATATTCTTCGCGTTGCCAATCCTTCACGTCGCTCACCGCGCGGATCTGCACGTCCTCTGCATCCTGATGGGACTTGTGGTGGCCATTCATGATCTTCCCGCAACCGATGAGGCCAATGCCGATGCGTTCGTTCGCCGAACCGGCGCCGAAGAGGCGGGAAGGAAGAATTAATGGTGCCGCCGCGGCGGCGGAAGCGCCTTTGAGGAAACGGCGGCGGGAGGCGGTGGAGGATGTTTTCGAGATAGCCATGGATGGAAACTGACGCGGAACGCCGTTTATTTCGAGAGAAAATTCGGTCCGTCGGTGCAAAAGCCCGGGATAGCCCGCGCAACCGGACGCGGAGGGATTCAACAGGGGTATGGCTTCAATCAATCCGGGCCCCGCGAACCTGACGGTTTCCGCTTAATTTGCGGCGGTTTGCTTGAGTGCTTCCTCGTGGGCTTTCTCCCCCTTTTCGTAGATGTCTTCTGCGGAACCGACGACGAGTGGGTCAAGGTCGGCGAGGAGTGATTTGTCTTTCCCTGCATAAGGAATTTTCGAGAGAAGAAACTTGATGGCATTGAGTCGCGCGCGCTTCTTGTCGTCGGATCGAACAATAGTCCATGGCGCATCCGCCGTGTCCGTGTAAAAGAGCATTGATTCCTTGGCCTTCGTGTATTCGTCCCAGCGTCCGAGCGACTCGACATCCATGGGGCTTAGTTTCCATTGTTTGAGTGGATCGTGTGTGCGCCCGAGAAAGCGGCGGAGTTGCTCCTCTCGACTCACAGAAAACCAAAATTTGACGAGGCGAATGCCACTGCGCACAAGCATGCGTTCGAATTCCGGTGCCTGCCGCATAAATTCCAAGTACTCGTTCGGAGAACAGAAATCCATGACGTGTTCAACGCCCGCACGATTGTACCAGGACCTGTCGAAGAATGTGATCTCGCCCTTCGTTGGCATCTGCTCGACATAACGTTGGAAATACCATTGGCCGCGTTCCCTGTCCGACGGTTTTGCGAGGGCGACAATTCTCGCTCCCCGTGGATTCAAATTTTCCGTGAACCGCTTAATCGTGCCGCCTTTCCCCGCTGCGTCGCGTCCTTCAAAAATCATCACAATCTTTTCGTCGCTCTGGCTGACCCAGGCCTGCATCTTGACGAGTTCGATTTGAAGAAGTTCGATCTGCTCATCATAGTCCGCAGTCTTCATCACGAGTTCATAGGGGTAATTGGAACTAAGAATGTGTTTCCGACTCGGTGCATTCTTCACTCGATCGACCACGTCCGGCGGAATGCTCGTCCGCACTTGCTCTTCGATGACGGTGACCATCGGGAAGGCCTCTTCGAGGACGGAACGAGTCCCGTCGGAACCATTCTTCGATGCGGGGACGGGTTCTGCGGCCGGTTTCTCGACGACCTTGGTAGCTACCGGATTGCTGGCTTTTTCGCGCCTTGGAGCAGTCCCTCGTTTCTTTGGTTTTTGGGGACTGCGGGTGGGAGTTTGCTCTCTTTTCATAGGTTGCTGATGGTACTGAGTTGGCGAGAGGCTGGCTCGCGACTCCTTGGTTGGAGTTGTAGAGCAGCACAATCCGCGCCAAGGCGGAGAGACTATAACTTCTGAAGAGGGCAGCCTATCCCACGGTCTGCGCTCTAAGTGCGGGAGTGACTGCGGTAACGGGGATTTGATTATCTCCCTTCGTCAATCAGACCGTCGGGCATCGACCCGTCGATATTGCCGTGGGCTCAAGTGCTCGTGGGTTAGAGGCGAGATTGTCCGGAAAATCCTCAGGTCCTGCGTCTTTGCAGAAGCATTAATCCCGCCATCAATCCTAGGAGGCCCGTGGAGGCTTCCGGGATCACCTGCCATTGGCCGATGACGTTGTTCAGGTCGGGGGAATTCGCGACGATGTTGCCAGTGGTTCCGATGGTTGGAAAAAATGAGGAGCTGATTGAGGAAAGGTCCACAACGATTGAGCCGGTAAGTGCCTGTTCATCGGTCTCGAAGCGCAGCTCGAAAGCGCCCGGTTGAAAAATGCTGAGGTCCTCTGGTGTAAATCCGCCTGTAAAGGAATCATTCCAAAAGAGGTCGAGCACTTCCCGATCAGTTCCGGACAATCCTTCCAAGGCGTTCAAGGATCCACTCGTGACTCCGGCCGAGCCAGCACCCACATTATTACCCGAAAAGAGTTCAATCATGGTTACCCCAGTGTTTATAGTGCCTCCGTCGGGTGGAAGGAATTCGTTTTGCGAATTGGCGCTTGTCGCGGTGATGACAACGGCGGCCGGATTAGAGACGTCCACTTGTAGGACGACGGCGGCGGGCAAAAGGACGGGGGCAGAAGAAGCGCACGCCGTGAGCAAAAACGTAAAGAGCTTGGTATTCATGGTCGAAGATCGAACTTGGAATAATTCCGCATTTTTTAGGGAAAGCCGACATCTTCTGTCAATGTAAAACGCTGGACCTATTGAAGATGCAAGGATTTCGGGGCCGATCAGCGCACTGTTTCCCTGTCGAAATATTGAGTAAAAATGCACTTAACTCCCACCTTGCTCCGCGCTCTGGCATCATGCTAGTATCGGCACCGATGTCCCACCAACTATTCAAGACCAACGCGAAGTCTGCCGCTCTACTGATTATTCTTTTGACTGTATTTTCCTCACAGGCTTCCGTGGTCTTTTACTCGACGGAGTTTGCTTGGGAGACTGCAGTGGAGGGTGAGCAGTCTTTCAGTCTTGGGTCGGCCTCCAACGTTTTGCTGGCTGAAGAAGTCGTCACCTTGCCCGGGCCGAATACGGGTGTGGGCAAGACTTTAAACTTTCTCGACGTCAATACCGGACTCGGGACGGACATTGCGCTCACCGCTCTCCAGCAGGGTGCAGGTTTTACTTTCGATGATAATGAAGGCAGTGGTCCGGAATGGAGCGGCTTGTCTGTGGGTGACATCAATGATTACCAGAACGACAACTGGGAGGCCGCCTTCAGTGGCACCCCAGTATTTTCATTTGCGTTCTACATTGGGGATAACGGCAACTCCAATAACGAATCGCTTTCTGTTTTTGACACTAACGATGTCTTGATTGGCACCCTGACGGCCATCCCGGCCACGGGCCTCTCCGATTTCATCGGTCTCACGTCGATGGTTCCGATTGGTCGTGTTGTTTTTGATGAGGGTGCCGGCGGTGATGATATCGCGCTCAATGAAATCTATGTCTCCACGGTTCCAATTCCGGAAGCGGAGACTACCCTTCTGCTCGCGCTGTTCGCTGTCTTCGCCCTTCGTCGACGTCGATAAAGCGAACGGCATTTGCAGTCCTAGTGAAGGGATAATTCGTTTTTCTACCTTCAACTTGCGGAAGCCGCCCGCGGGCCGAAGAGGATGATGGCTGCACCGGCGAGGCAAACGATGGCGCCAGTCGTGTCCCAGATATCCGGGCGTTTCTTTTCAACGATCCAAAGCCAGAGTAGTGCTGCCGTGATGTAGACCCCGCCGTAGGCGGCAAAGGCGCGTCCGGCGAATTCGGAATCGACCCGCGTTAGTGCCCACGCGAATGCAGCAAGTGCGGCCAAGGCGGGAATGGCCCAGATCCACGACTTGCCTTCGCGCATCCATACCCAGAAAGCAAAACAGCCCGCGATCTCAAGAATCGCGGCGAGGACGAAGAACATGATCGAGTGCATGGACTGCACCTTCGCTCATTCCGGTCCCGACGGAAAGCTCCGGTCCTCAGCTTGGGGTGTCCGGTTGCAGTAGTAGCGGCGATTCGGCTGGAGGCCATCGCCCAAAGTGCAGAATTTACCGCACGTTTCGGCGAAACCGCATTCTGCCAACCCTCGACTGAATCAGGGCATTGCTCGGTTTATAGGTCGCTTCTACTCCTTCCAATCGTGTTCGGTGTCGATCGCGCCTTCGATTCTCTTCACGAGGTATTCGAAGCTGGTCGGTTTTGGGATGATTCCGGTATCGTCATTCTGGCCCTCGTCTCCCAGAGCGCTGACGAATAGGACTGGAATCCGCGAGAGTTCCGGAATGCGCTTGAGGTTTCCCAAGACATCCCCGCCGTCGATCTTGGGCATGATCATATCGAGGAGAATGACGTCGGGTTCGTATTCCCGCGCTTTCTCCACCGCCAGTGTTCCGTCGTTAAGCGCTTCCGCGTCATAACCCTTGTCGATGAGATTCAAGACAACGAGATCCGTGTAGTCGCTTTCGTCGTCGATGACCAATACCTTTGTTTTTTCCCTGCTCATAGTCTGCCAGTTTACGAAGATCCTTCCACGCAGGTCAAGACAAAGGCCAAGGTGCCGGAAAGCGGGCGATCTCGCTCCCACAAAGGAACTGAAAGGGCAAGTGCTGGAGAGGCACTGCATTCTCGCTCTCAATAATTATTCCATCGGAAATAATTTTTCGGCTCACGCTTCCCACAACGTCGGGAGTAAATCACCCTTCCGGTGTTTGGTTCTGTGATGAAAAAGCTCTTTCTTATCTTTGCTGTGCTCGCTGTCGCGCTTCCATTGGCGGTTCTGGTCACAGGATTTCTAATCCCGCGGGATTACCGTGTGGATCGGGAAATCGAAATCAAGGCCCTTCCTACCGAGATTTTTCCCTTGGTTAACAACCCGAGCAATCGCGTGAAATGGTCGCCATTCCAGGGACCGGAGGTGAAAACAAAGTTTGAAGGACCGGCGGCGGGAGGGGGCGCCATCATGCATTGGGATGGTCCGAAAAGCGGCGGAAAAATCGTCATTACCCGGAGCGAGGAGCCGAATCTGGTCGAATACAACACTCACTTTGACGATGGCTATCCAACTTCGACAAGCCGCTTCCGGTTTGAGTCTGCGGATGGTGGAAGTTCTACGAAAGTTGTTTGGGAATTCTTCGGGCAAGTCCCCGCGCATCCTCTTCGGCGCTACTTTGTCTTTTTCATCGACGGAAGCGTTGGCGACAAGCATTTCCGTGGATTGGAAAACATGAAGCGGTATCTTGAAAGCGGATCGAAAAGCGTGGCATCGAGCTAGTTCATCGACTGCATTGGAATCCATCGGGCAATGTCTTCTCAAAACGAATCCAAAACCGGGACTGATTCGCCTCTTTGCGAGTCTGGCAAGAGCGGGCGTGGGCTTCTCTATCTCGTCATAGGAACCGCGCTCTTTGCCGCTTCGTTCTCCGTCATCGCGAAGATGGTCGACATCGGACGGGACAATCTTATCGATGGGCGAAATCCGATTTCGTTTTGCAATGTCCTTTTCGCCGGGAACATCGTGGCCGGAATTACGTTTTCGCTTCTTTTCTTTCGGGACTTCAAGACGGAGAAAATTCGCGTCGTGAAACGTGGCCACTGGGGGTTGCTTGTCTTAATTGCCTTCCTTGAAGGAGGTCTCGCTCCGGCGTTTATCTTTATCGCTCTCGAGGAGATTCCCGTGGCGAGTGTTGTCCTCGTGCAGAGTATTCAGATTCCGCTCGTTCTTCTCGCGGCGTGGATCATTCACAAGGAACGATCGAATAAGATCGCGGTGATCGGCGCCTTTATCGCGGTTGCGGGGATTGTTCTCATGGTCGGATTGAAAGCGGGCTCAGGAGTCACCTCCGTTGCGGGAATGCCGGTCGGGGTAAGCGAACTCCGGGTCGCGATCGCCTCTTTCCTCTTCGTGCTTGCGACCCAACTCCGCCGTCGGCTCACGTGGGAAGTGCCTATCGGTGTTTATGCGATGGTGCGCACCGTTGCGGGGACGATCTTCTTTGCCATCGTCGTCCTCAGTCTCTTCGGCCCGGAACACTTCGTCGATATCTTCAGCCCGACGCTCTGGAAATGGATGCTCGTTTACGGCATTCTCATCGTCGCGGCTGGACAAACATTCTGGCATCTTAGTCTACGCACTGCCAGCGCCGCCCATATTAGTCTTGCCGAAGCGACGACTCCCGTCCTTGGAATCGCCTTTGCATTCCTCATTCTCCAGCAATCGCCGACCGTAGCCGAGATCATTGGAGGAACGGTGGTCATCTTAGGCGTCTTCCTTATCGCCCGCTATGCAACTTCCAAAGAAGGTTCACGATTACCCTGGATGGAAACCCGTGCCGTCACCGAGAAGCCGGGACCGTTTACGGGCGTTTAAAGCCGCCAAAGCTCAGTTTGAGCGAGGTTACTCGCGCACGGGAGAGATTAATAAAGGCGAAAACGCCACCGGAAATAAAGAAAACTTCTTTGTCTACCGTAGCTCAGTGCGATCCCAATGGTTCTGCTCTCCCGCTGCTTTTGTTGCGATCCTGCGTAATGTCGGAGATTCGTGCCTTTGGGCCCAGACTGGGAGTGGGTCAGCTTTTGTCACCGTGGATCATTTCACGATAGGCGTTTGCCTCATCTTCCGCAAAAAGAGTCCACTCAATTCTCTCGGATAGTGGAAGAGCCTCTTCAGGTTTTCCTGCGGCGGCTAAAGCGGCACACCGGATGGCTTTTTCGGAATAATTCAAACCTGAAAATTCCTTGGAAATCAAAGAGAGGGTTTGCAAAGCCTCTTCAGGGGTCCCTGACTTTATCTGGACCAAAGCCAACGATGATTTATAATTATCGTTCTCGGGGAAATTCTCCACCAATTGCTTCATGATCGAGAGAGAGTTGGGTGCGGGGTTACCGAAAACAGACTGAAGATAGTGGAAGTTGTTGATCAAAATGGGATTGCCCGGTTCTCGTCGTAAAAGTTTATAGGTAATACTTTTCAGGCGGCGAGATCCCTTGTTCGTGATTATCCAAGTAAATAGAGGGTCTAGTTTCCGCGCTCTCGGCGGGACTCCGAGTGGGTGTTCGATACCACGAGCGAGGGCATCAAGGTGGCGGTCGCTATCGCCAGCTTGTCCGGCAATCGTTGCGATACGATAAAAGTGATTGGTGCCTAAATCGATCTCTGCAGCATCAAAGGCGCGTTTCCAAAGGACGATCGAGTCTGCAGTGGAGCCTCTGGATTTGGCTACTGTCGCTTTGACAGCAAGGAGAACTGGCTGGGGAACCACGATAGGCGGATTCTCGAGTTCCTCCCAAAGTTGATCCAGTTTTCCAAGTCTGGAAAGAGCGGTCATGCGATGATTGAAAGAGTTCCTTGCCAGCGTTTGCGAGTCTGTTAGAAGAATAATCTGGTCCCATTCCCCAATTTGGGATAGCCATTCAACGAGTTCATCTCTTGCCTCGGTTTTGAATTCGGTTACAACGCGGCGAATGATTTCCCCGGAGGAGTCAGGCCTGATTCGCAACTCCAACTTGGCAAGGGATAGGCGATCTGCTGGAGTGAGGGACTCGACACTTGCTTCATCAAAACAGTTGAAAGCGGTCTGAGCTAATTCCTTTTCTTGCCAATCCGATCGTAGGTTGGCAAGAATGCGCATCATCGCTATTGTGTATTCGTCTGGTGGTTGTTTCAGGAGACGAGTGACTCGCGACTCCACCTCGTCACGATACTTTGTTTCACCAGAGCGAGCGAGCCCTGGCACGAGGAGAAGGTCAAATTGCCCTCTGGCGCTTGAGTCGTCGAATGCCTCCGCGATTCTCAATGCATTGTCCCATTCTTCCTGTTGCAGGTGAACTTTGGAGAGTCTGAGCGCAAACTCTGCAGTTCGTAATTCCTCCGGCGGAATTGCTCTCAGTAAGTGTGACGCCGCCAAGAGGTCTTCGGACTCAAGGGAGTAGTCGAGGACTTCGAGGCGGTCTTGCCTTGTCGCCTCTGGATGATGAAAAAAAGAGATGGCTACTTGCAGAGACTTCGAACTTTTTCCCGCTTTTGCGGCCCTAAAAAGAATGCGGTAAGCTTCAAGGCTAGCGTGGAGTTGGAGGGAGGCCATGGAAGCTCGTTCTGCTTCTGACCAATTACTTTTTTCCAGATGGCGCCGGCTTTCATCAAGAAGTCGACCGGCATTCCAACTGCGAAATTTAGTGACGCCAGGGCCGAGGACAAGCCAGCCGATGCCAATGAAAATGACTGGGACGACAGCGATTTTGAGATATTTACCCTTCAAAATGATATCTAGTTGCCCGGCCGCCACGGGTGCATGGGACTACTGATAATCTTCAGTGGCCGTTAAAAACCATACTGAAGGTCAAGCCTCCAAGAGTCTCTGAGAGCGACGGCGTCGATGAAGGATCACTCCAGTAGCGAGGAGAAGAGCTGTGATCGAAGGAGCGCTGGCTTCAGGAACAACCGTAACTCCTGTCGCAGAGTCATTGTCATCCCAGCCCCATCCTAGAATTGAGCCCGCGTTGCCGTCATTGTTCAATTGAACCTCAACCCAACCGTAGTTGTAATCGGTTGACCCATCTCCCGGCCCGTCGAAGTCTTTTCGGAATCCGATAAAACCTGTATCCCCATTACTCCATTGGTCAGCGGTCGCGCCGGATGAAACAATGTGTCCCGTTGACCCAGAATAACTGGAGGGGAAGTTTAGTCCGTCGACCTGGTCCCCAATGTCCAGTCTCAAAACCGGATCGTTTAAGCTTCCAGTTGAGGTAGCAGCTTGAAGTGTGTTGCTGCTTCCTACTCCCGCGCCTCCGAAGAAGAAATTGAAATCCCAAGTCGCAGGTGTTGAACCAGTCGTGATGGTCACGTCGCTTGGGCTACTCACGTCATTGAATTGGATATATACCCCAGTGAAGTCATTAGGTATCTCGACAGCCAGATTTGGGTAGTGGAGTAAAACGCCTCCTTGAATGCAGAGGGGATTGAGAAGGACGAAAAACAGGCAAAGCAGAACGCTTTTCATTTTCCGCGTAACGCGGGATTGTTCGGGGGACATGCAATTTAATACAAACCGGAACAGCAAGGTGCAAGTTAATTTTTGTGGATGTTACTTAACAAGAGCCCGTTAGCTGCGTCTTGATCAGAAAAGTTGCATTATATGTCTGGCTGGCTCGTGAAAAGTCATGGTAAATATTGTATAATTGAAAATCCTATTTTTTCTTGAACGGTGGTTCGAAAACCGCCATACTAAGGGGAAGTATTTCCTTTCCCCAATGGCCATCAATGAGCTCCCTACGGGCTCTTAATCTGGTGGTCGTCAGTAAAAAGTGAGATTTTCCCATGGGATTTGAGGGATTCTCAGAAGGGACAATCAGATAGCAAATCTGAATTCCATAATAATTAGAAAATATGTCAGGATTATTGCGCTATCACATGGACCCACGAACCAACCTCCGGGCCCATCGACATCCGGCAGATTGGGCGACAAAACTGGAGAAGGGAAGAAAAACCAAGAACGGTGCTCTAGGTATTCCTGCGTCCTCGGGAATCCCTTCAGTTGCTGGCATGCCGATGATTGTGAGTGAAATTCGGGTCTCGCTCGCCTCCCTCTTCTGCGGGCTTGCGACCCAACCTCGCTGGCAGCTTACTTAGGAAGTGCCAATAAGTGTTCACAGTATGATACGCGATGTAGTGGGGACCGTCTCTGTTCACATCGTCGTCATTAGTCACCTGAGCTAGGAACATTTCGTTGAGATCTTTTGTCCGACGGCTTGGAAGTGGAAACTCGTTTATGGCATTCTCATCGCCAACGTCAGGCGCATCATTTTCAGCGCTTTGCGCCGGAATTGGCAATTTGAAGCGAGCGAGGCCGCTCGCGCTCCCGGTGGTGGAATTGAAAAAAAGCGAACATGCCGCCTTAAATAGAAAAAACTCACTGTCCTCTGTGGCTCTGTGCGAGCCCCACTCGCTCGGCTATTCAGCTGACGACAAACAATACAAATACTTCCGTCCGCGCAAGAATAGGTCGTTTCCGGAAAACGCGGGCGATCCGTCGATGGCATCGTCGAGTTTGTTGGTCGCGACCAATTCCAGTTTGTCGGCGTCCTTGATGACAAAGGTCGTGCCTTCGCGGCCGACGATATAAATATGGCCGTTGGCGGCGGCGGGGGAGGCATACATGTCGCGAAGGCCGTCGATGCGTTCTTGGACAAAAAGTGGTTTGCCCGTGGCCGCTTCGTAGGCGGACATGTAGGAGCCTTTTCCGGAGGTGAAATAGAGTCGGCCATTCGAAAGGACCGGCGATGCGATGTCCGGCGTGTTGCGATCAAGGGTCCAGATCTCGGCTTCTTTCTCGGAGACGTCGCCTTTCGCTGCCGAGAGATTGACCGCGCTCAGCATGCTGCCGCGGTGGCCGCTCATGACGAAGACGTTTTTCCCGTCGCTTACCGGCGTGGCCACCGGGCGCTCGGTTTGGCCGGTGGACGTCCAGAGGATGTCGCCGGTTTCGACGTCGTAACTGCGCACGGCTTTCTGACCATTCGTCACGACCTGCGCTTTGGAGTCGCCGGTCTCAATCACGAGCGGGGACGCCCAAGTGCTGCTCTCGTCGCGTTCTTTCCGCCAGATTTCCTTACCGGTCTTCTTGTCGAAGGCCGCAATAAATGATGGTCCTTCATGGTCCCAATTCACAATCACCTTGTCGCCATGAAGGGCGAGGGAAGTGCCTTCGCCGAAGCCGGCGCGCATCGTCATCTGGCCGAGTTGCTTTTGCCAAACGAGTTCGCCTTCCATGTCATAGCAATAAAGTCCGCGGGAGCCGAAGTAAGCATAGACGTGCTCGCCATCGGTCGCCGGTGTGTGTGAGCCGAAAGCGTGGTTTTGATGAGAGCCTTCGTGCGGGACCACCGAGGTGGCAGTCTTTGACCAGAGTATCTTCCCGTCGTTGCGGTCGAGGCAAAGGATCATGAAGTTGAAGGCATCGGTCGGTGCACCGCCTCGTCCGCCGCCACCGCCGCCCTTACCACCACGACGACCTTTTCCTCCTTTTCCCTTTCCACCGCGCCGTTCTTCTTGCGCTTCTGCCTGCACGAAAAACGTTGACGGTTCACCGAACTCGCCGGTTTCGATTTCGGCTGCCGCCTGGTCTTTGACCTCGCTTGCCTTCACCGCGGTCTGAATAAAGATCTTGTTCCCCCAAACGATCGGCGTGCTCGTGCCATCGCCGGGGATGGCCACCTTCCACTTCATGTTCTTCTCCTCGCTCCACTCCAACGGCGGTTTCGCCGATTCCGGAGCCGCACCCGTGCCGGAGGGTCCACGCCATTGGCCCCAGTTGGTGTCTTCAGCCTGCGTGAAAGCGAGCGGAACTAAGGCTGAAATAACGGTGAGAATTCGTACGCGGGGGAATCGGGGAGTTTTCATCTCGGGAGTGAACCGCCAACGGCGGCAAAAGTCACTCCGAATCCGGGAATCAGTCTCAATTTTTCAAGCTCTAGGAAGTTTGCCGTCATGATTGCGTCATCTTTTGAGGGCAGACGCGTCAATGCAGCTAGTGATTCTTCCGGTGACGGCTTTTCCCGTAAGGCTAGAACCTCCTTCGTCGCAGTAGTGGTAAGATGCACCCGAGATAGGCCAGGATAGCAACCTCTGGTTCGGGGATGGAGAAAATTGAGGCGCCAAAACGGACAGTGTCGTTGGCATTGTCGCCATTCGGACCCACAACAAAACCGACAAGGTCCCCTGACTGCACGTCGACGTTGAAATCGAAGTCCAGCGACTCGTTGCCGTTGGGGGCAAAGAATTGATTCACCGCCATGATGTCGGGGTTGCTGGATCGCATGACGTTAACGGTCACGAAGACACCCGTACCAACGCCGGATTGATTCGTGAAGTTCCCCATGATGCGAATGAGACCATCGTGACCGCTTTCCCAGACTCGTTGCGCAAACGCGAGATTGCCGGAGCCTTCCGCTAGCGGAGGTCCCATGTTAAACTGGGTGATCCCAAAGTTTCCAAGAAATTGATAACCTGCACTTCCTTCTCGCCAGTCCATATCACTGCCATTACCTAGATCAAGATCGGTCGCGCTATCGCCAGCGCGGTAATACCACGAACCCACATTGGCAGTGTCTGTGTGTCCCTGTTCCGGAGAGTCATCGGTGCCGACGATCCCCGCGCCGTTCTGGGTGGCCGAAGCCCAGTCCTCCCAGGAGTTCGCAATAAGGGTGGCAGCTTGAATCACCGGCGAGAAGAACATGGTTGAGAGAAGCCCCTGGAGGACGAGGTGGCGGGACAGGGAATAGGGAGCGATTTTCATAGTGATGATAGGCCGTGGTTAAAACGCGAATTAATTCGCCGATAATGCAGCGAATTAATTCGCGAGTCAACAACTATTCGCGAATTAATTCGCTAAAAGAGGATTCTAGATGCGGGGGTCAATACGATAGGCTGCGAGCGGCCGCGTTTCTCCTCTTCTGGAAAACCTCAACCCCGGGGGTCGCCGGGTCCGAAAAGGATGACACAATAGAATAATGGGAGGGACTATTGCACATGCCCACGGCAAAAATATTCGGATGGTGTCCAGACGGAGTGCGCAGGTGGCTCGAGGATTGGATCCTGAGCCGTCGTCGTGGAGGTCGAATTCAAGAATCAGCTTATCGTCATTGGTCGCAGTGACCTGAAGAAAGCTGAAGGTGTTCGTATTTCACCCTGTAAAACTGCCTGACGGCCCCGGATGAGAAAGGGAGTTTCCGGCACTGCCAAACGAATCATCCAAGGTGCCGCCGCCTAGATTCCAGGCCATGACCAGATCTAAAGTGCTCACGTAGGGCTCAAAGTCCTCAGAAACGATGTTCACGCCGCTGGCAATACTGGTAGCAAGGAACAGTGGTGGGAAATAGGGTTTCGCGGAAATTATGAACGGCTCTAAGAAAGCAGTCCGGCTGCTAGTAAAGCCGAAGTCGTAGGAGTCGGGTGGAGCGTCACCCGCGAATTCTCCGTTGTCTTTGCAGGAACTGCAAACAGCCGAAGCCGATGAGGAGGGCGGCGGAGGGTTCGGGGATTAGTTGAACATGGACGTTGTCGATGAATTGGAAGGTTGGATCCTGAATGCCGTCCGGTTTGTAGGCGACGAATTGAATGTTGTGGGAGGCGCTGGTGGCGGTGAATGTGACTGAGGAAGTTTGCCAATTCGGAGTCCAGGCCAGCGTGGGTGTGCTGTTGTCGTTCGTGCTCGCGAGGAGCCCGAGGGAGGTGCCGTCGACGAGGACTTGCCAGCCGCCGCTCTCCCCGACTCCTTCGTATGATAGTGTCTGCGCGTTATAACGAAGCCCGTTGACGTGACTAATGCTAATTTCGTAAACGGAGTCGACGACGAATCCCGTGACGAGTTGATCGATGCCTTCACGATAGACGCCGACATCGAATGTGCCGGTCGCCGCGCTGAGCATGAAGAGCGAACCGTAGGGGGCGCTGTAAAGATTTTCGGGCCCCGCACTTTCCGTCCAATCGGAACTATTGAAGTTGCCCCATCCTGGAGCGGTGTTGTTGGACATGAGATCCCATCCGGGGTCTTCGGAGTAGGAGGAATCGAGGTTTTCAAAGGATCCGTTCGTTACCGTTACCGCTGGGGCCGTGGTGATGAAACAGAAGAGGGCGAATATGGCGTAGGCGTTGTTTTTCATGGGATGAAGGCGGGCATCGGGAGAGAACGATTCCGATGCCCTTGGTTAATTTGAACGATCCTGATCCAATCGGCTGCGGATACCAAGGCTAATGTGCCTGCCGCATCTTCACTCACCCAACGGCCGCACGATCATGGCGAGGAGGTCGTTTTCGGCGCCGGGCATGTCGATGGGGAAGAACCAAGTGCCGAGTTCGGTGACCTCCTCGGAGACGGAGACGAACTCGAAATCCGGCACGCGATTGCCGGCGACGTGTTCTCTCTTGTTGGCCTTTGGTTGTGCTGCCTCGAAACGAAACTTGAATCCCGCTCTCCCGTCTTCCGTCCTCGGTCGAAGCAGCAGCTTGAATCCGTTGTCTTCGTGTTGCCATTCATCATCTGTGACTTGGTAAGTGACAGGCAGGCGATCGGCAAAGCGGGCGTTGGTTCCGTGCAGGGCGACGACCGTTACACCTTGGACTTTATTGGCTTTCGACTGCAGAAAGGAAAGTGCTTCCGACTCTTTCCCGCGACCGGCCATCTCCACGCGCTTCATAAAATCCTTCACCTCTTCCGCGACGGGAAAACGGTAGCGCAGTGCCTTGAAGAGAAACAAGTCTGCGACGGGTGCGTCGGCGGAGCGGCCGAAAAGAACGACGGACTCTTCTCCCCGATGGTCCCATCGCGCGTAGAAGAAGGGAACGGTTTTTGCCTCGGCCTTGAGTTCCTGAATGCGGACTAACTGCCCGTCCGGTGTGACAAGCTTGGCAAATAAATCGACGCCGTCGGTCAACGGTTTCCAAGTCATTTCAATCCCGCTTTGTTCCGTCCACCCGGGGAACATCTCAATCGCCCGTCGGTTTTCCGGCCCTTGCCGCCACTGTCGTTCGGTGGCGGAGGGCTCGAGAGTAAGCTTCTGCAGGAGTTTGACCTTCCGTGAAGAAACGAGGTTGGAGAGTGTCTGCTGAGTCTCGTTTGCCTTCGTCGGGTCGCCCGTGATGTTTTTCTCAAGGGCATCCGCGATGCCCGGACTCATCTCAAGGGCGAGGAATGGCGTCGTTGCGGTCGCCGCAAGACTCGCGCAAAGGAAGAAGCAGCAGAGGATTCCTCTCATTGGTATTCACTGGCTCCGATATCAATCCCGCTACCTGCAGGAACCGGCTCACCCCAAAAGTCGCGATCCCCAAATACATAGCCGGTGCCGCTCGCCTTTCCGGCATCGATGCAAGGGGAGCCGTTTTGAAGACGGTAGCCCGGCAGCCGATTCGGATCGGTCATGTCGATGTTCAGTCCTCCGGTCCCGGGTGCGACGAGCATTGGATTGGCGGTGACACCGTTGGTATCGCTGCTTTGCGTGGGAATGCCGGAATAGGCGTTATGGCTGAATGTTGTTCCCGTCATGCTGTTCATCCCGGTGCCGTAGAACCCGCCACCTTCGAAAAAGAAGATATTGTTGTAGAACTTGGTGTTCAGCGGTTCGCGATTGTCCGCGACAAACTGTGCCCCGGAGACGGACGGGCCAATGTGGTAAATGTTATTGTAGACTCTGATATCTTCCGCGCCGGTGTCGTTATTGAAGCCGAAGAAGCAAAATGCCTCCTGGTCATCTTGGGAGATATTGTAGCGAATGTCTGCGCCTTTGTTCCATCGACGCATAATGCCGACAAACCACTGGTTGTCGTGGCTGTAGTTATATTGGATGACGGTGTCACGGTTGTTGTAATCGGCATCAAAGGCTCCGCGATCTTCCGCTTCGTTCCCGGTGTTCCCATAGACTTCGTTGAATTGCATTGTGAATCCGATGGAGTGGAAGCTGAAAATACTGTGGCCTGTATTTTCGCGGCTGCTGTTGGCCATGATATTGTACTCGGCCACCGCATCAATGCAGTCGCGGATGATCATGTTGTTGCGGTCGGTGTCGTCGATAAAGTTGTTGGCGATATAGACATTCGTCCAAAGTTGGCTTGTTACGCCTCCGTCGACGTCGTTGAAGTCGGAGTCGGTGCCGATGCCCACGCCGCCGGTGTTCTCGATGGTGTTGCCGACTATCTGAAGGTCATTGATACGGGTGTCGTTGGTGCCGTAAGTATGCACGTGAATACCTCCGTGCCGTTTTGCTTCGTCGGGATCCGAGTCGAGGGTCGTTCCATTCACGTCATGGATGTAACAACCTTTGATGTAGATATGATCCATCACAGCGTCCGGGCGACTGCCGTTGGTCAGGACATAGATACCCATGATCTTACCCTGGTGATCGTCGCTTCCGTCCGTGTTCGTCACCTCGATGTTGTGGACTTCCCAATACTCGACGTTTTGCAGAAAGATTGCTGCCGTGTTGCTGCCGAGGGCGTTGATGATGGGCATGGCTCCTTCGCCATAACTCGCGATGCGGATCGGCTGTCCCGGCGAACCACTTCCTTGAGGGGCAAACATGCCGCTGAAGATTTGTCCGCGCTTGAAGAGGATAAGATCTCCGGGAGAGAAGGTAGCGGTCGCGTAGGTATTGAAATCGGCTTGATTGTCGATGGTGATGATTTGGTTGATCTCCGAGTCATCCATTTCAATTTTCAACCGGAGGAAATCGCGGTCCAATCCGGAGGTGTCGACCGGCGCGGTAACACGATCCACGGCATGAGAGAGGGATTCCAATTGCGGAGTTATGCCACTGAACGAGAAGGCTTCCCATTGATCCGGACCCAAGTCGGCGGATCGTTCCACGCAATAGCGTAAATGCGGGGCGTCGTCTCGAAGCCGCAGGGAAATCGCGACATTGTTCGGCACGTTGCCCGCTTCTAGAGAAAAACCATCGGCATCAGGAAGCATGGGATTAAGTCCGTAGGCCAGTTCTTCGAGGTTTTTGATTCCATCGCGGTCCTTGTCGTCCCCGGCATTCGCATTGGCACCGCTGACACCGTAGTTCAGTTTGAAGTGTTCATAACCGAAAACTCCGTGGGGCAAAGTCTCCGCGATCGGAGCGCCGATTTCGCGGGTGCCGCCGCCGGACAGCTTTTGCACACCCTGTAGCACAAAATTCAGATTACCGGCCTCGAAGGTGTTTCCCGTATCCGAGCGTATTCGAAGCCGTTCGCCGCCGTCATAAGTTCCGCCCCAGTGCCAATCCCAATCTGCGGTGGAAGGCGTGCCATTAAACCAAACGGCAAACCCGTAAGTGCCCGGTTCCATTTCCGGACTGCTCGATAAATTGAAAGTGACCCAGTCGTCTGCGGTCATGGCGGGCGATGCGAGGAAGGCTTCCGTGTAAACAGGAACCGTCATTTGCCCTTCGAAAGGAATACTGAATGTCCCGAAGGCGTCAGAAGAGTAATTCGCCATGGGGAAGATGGCGAATTTCAACTGACGGTCCGCATCCATCGACTCGCCGTTGAGCTTCATGAGCGAAACCGCGTCCAATAGCCAACCTCCACCATCCACAGTGAATGTCTGGCCCCAGGCATAACGAAGCCCGCTTAAGTTCAGCTCGCCGTCGAACCCGAGGGCGCTCGTGCCGTCCGGTTCGGATTGTGCGAGAACGTTTTCGGTCGGCTTGGTTGCACTGACCGCCACAGTGACATCGGGAATTGGCGTGGGTTTGATCGATCCGTTGAGAACAAACTCGTTGACGATGTGTGCCGTGTTCAGGGCCGCGCTGCCGAGGTTGAGGGTGAAGGTTTTTGTCTGGCCCGCGAGCACCGTTACTGGACTATTGAGAAAGGCGTCGTCGTTTGGGTTTCCGCTGTTGAGGGTCACCGTGGTTCCGGCAGACGCGCCGGCTTCCTGAAAGCCGACAATCAAGGCGGCCATTGGCAGGAAATCGATAGTCAAGCTGTCGATCTGCAGATTGTCCGCGCCCGCCGTGATCGTGAACGAGATCGGTGCGTTTCCGTCGCCCATTCCCGCTGTCGTGCCCTGGGTGGCAGCGGTGCCGAAGGAGGTAAAGTCATTCGCGTTTTGCTTGGGCGGCACCCCGCTGCCATCGAAGTAGTTGGCCCGATGGATGAAGGCGACCTGTTCGCCGCTGTTGCCACCAAAACCGAGGCCGTCGTGCACCGAGTTCGGAGTGGCGCCAACGCCGACATCATCAAAGTTATTAAAGCTAAGCGCTGAGAGGTTGGCAACACCCGGATCGACGTTCACCGCAGCACGACGTTCGGCCGAGGTGGTGCCGGAGTTGAAAGTCCATGCACCGAGCACATCGGCTTTCGCCGCGGCGGGACCGATCAGAAAGATCAGAGCAATAAAGCTTTTCGTTTTCATGATTTGGGGATTGTTTTGTTAGGGCCACCGACGAGAAACGCGGAAATACCCTCCACAGCCATTAGTTTTACTCTGCCCCGACCGATTCTACGAGCAATTTATGCAGGGCTTCAGTCCGGAGCACGAGGGGCATGGCGTTCACTCTTTTTTCAATAGCTGCTTTCAGCGCTTCTTCCCGTTCCTGATGACTCCGCTGTAAATCACGGTCGCGCAGGTGATTGCGCATGTTGGTAATTTTGTATTTGTAGAGCTGGGACGGAGAAAACTCGACCGGCCCATAGAGCACCCGGCCCTCCGCCTTGCCTTTGGCTCGTGCTCGGTTGATCTCGGCACAAATCTTCGCAAAGCCGGGGAAGGGCAGTTTTTCTCCGACCTCATGCTCCACCGCGAGGAGTTGGATTGCCTTGGCTGTCCGGCAGGATTCCAGCGCGCGCTCCTGCAATCTCATTAACGGAACTTCGCCATTGTATTCCTTGAGCCAGTCTTTTCCTGACAAGTCCACACTATGTTCCTTCTTGAAGTGCACGGCCACCATCGCGACATGGTCGCGGATGTGAAAGAAAAATTCCTCGGCGTGAATAGGCACGTCGCCCAACGTGGCCACGGTCACCTCTGGATCGACGTTCTGGCCAGACGCTGGCAACAACGCAATCGGCAAAATGACACTCAGGAAGACAAGCAACTTCTTCACGAGATCAGTAGGATTTTAGAGGTCTTGTAATCATTACCTGCCAGTTGCCAGAGACAACAAAAGGTGTGGTGAGGCTTGGATAGGAAAAAGTCTTGTCTGAGTCGAGAGTTATGCCCAAGTGCTTCAGGCCAATTCTTTCATTAACATCATCGACCGGCCTCCGCGCGTGTTACTCATCGGAGCAAAACGTAGCAAATGGCCTCTTTCATCAGTTCGTTGGGAGTTCGCTGGGGTTCCGAATGTTGATGTAGCCTTCGAACTTTTCGACTGCCTCCTTGAGCTTCTCCGGGCCGTCGTCTTCCACGGAAGTGATGTAAACCTGCACTTCGTGGGAAAGGATTTTCCGACAGAGGAGATCGAGGGCGTCTTTGTCGATGGAATCATTGAAATCACAGAACCAAATGATCGAATCCACCTTTCGTGCTTCAATCATGCCGATGAAGGCGGACAGCGGGTCATAGCGAATGCTCTCGGTGTACTCGAGAAGTTCCTCGGTCACTTCGACGGGAAAGCGGTCGGGATCGAAGGGATTCCCCCGTGTGCCGGAACTGGCATAAACGTAAGTGAAGAGACCTTCCCCCCAAATCCGGCATCCGCTGACCTCGGCGAAGTGGGCCTTCGGATAGTATTCCCTGATCTCGGCGCGAAGAGCGGTGAGGTAGGGATCCATGCTGCCCGAGTTGTCGAGAATGACTCCGAGGTTCGACGCCGTAACCTTGCTTCCGAGAATCGTCGTTGTTACTTTCTGGTTCGCTTCCGTTCCATCGCTGACGATCGTGCCATCGACGAGGGGATTCGATTCCCACGCTCCAAAGGCGATGCTCTCCTGCTCTTTGAGTTTCTGATTCGCCTTTTCGAGAATGGCCGCCTTCCCTCTTCGGTTGGCTTCATCGAGTCCGTCCAATTCCAGTTCGATGGTTTCGCCGAGCTGTTGCCGAAGATTTTCCGCTCGTTGCAAAAGCTGTTCCCGGATGAGGATGACGTGTTCCTCCTCGGTCATCGTCTTCTTCTCCTCAGTAAAGCCATGCGCCGCACCGAGCGTCACGAAGCACCACAAAGCACTGATCAAGGCTACCTTCATCGGCTAAAGGGAGGAGAAGGCGCGAATTCCGTCAATCTGAAATTGCGCGAGGCAGACATGAAAAGAGGCCATTTATGGGAGTCACGAAGCTCGGGGCTGTAGGGGTCACGATCGTTTTGATACTCCGCCGGGAGAAGTACAAGAGTTTTACGGACGATGGGCAATACGAAAACCAGTGTCTGCCCTAACTTCGGTGGTGGCCATTCCAGCGGAGAGAACGCTTGCCCGGTCCGCGGCTAGGATTGTGTCCGATGAACTTCCCCCCGGTGTAAATATGGTGGTCGCACCGGGAAAGGAAGTTTCGAGGATTTCCCGGCGTCCGCCTGCCATGTCCTTGACACCGAAGGGAGACTCGGCGGTAAAAGCGCCGACCTCGTGAGTAAGGATGATGAAAAGACCTCCGGGCGAAAGGTGTGCTGATGCGGCATTACCGGGCGGCGGCAGGGTATTAATGGAGTTGCCAGCTACCGGGTATCTAACCCATGCCCCCAGGCCGCCGATCGCAAGGTCGTTCGCGAAGTA
>JBCCWV010000082.1:0-20581 GCA_039192745.1 Verrucomicrobiota bacterium
GCAGATCGCGAATTTGAACCGATCACCGTCGGCGACAGCACTCAGGTTCGAGCCGGTGACGTCGCCCTCGCCTTTGGAAGTCCCTTCGGCCTCGACAGCACCGTCTCCATGGGGATCGTCAGCGCCGTCGGACGGAAAAATGTCGGACTCGTCGACTATGGGAATTTCATCCAAACCGACGCTTCCATTAACCGCGGAAATTCCGGTGGCGCCCTCGTCGACGCCGACGGTCGCCTCATCGGTATCAATACCGCCATCTTCTCAGCTTCCGGCGGGAACAACGGCATCGGGTTCGCCATTCCCGTGAATCTTGCCGTCGATATCGCCTCGCAACTCATGGACGGCGGAGAAGTAGAGCGCGGCTACCTTGGCATCCTCATGCAGGACATCACACCGGAACTTGCCGAATACTTTGGCCGCGATGATGACCGTGGCGTTGTGGTTGCCCGCGTCGAAGAGGGGGCACCCGCCGACAAGGCAGGCCTCCGCTCGGAAGACTTGATCATCGGCATCGACGGCGCATTCGTCCGGAATTCCGAGACACTCAAAGTCGACATCGGCACCAAACGCCCGGGCACTGAGGTGAAATTCGAGATCATTCGCAACGGCAAGGAAAAGAAACTCACCGCCGTTCTTGGTGGTGCGAATCCGGAGCGTCTCACCAAGCGTTCTCAGCGCTGGCGGGAGTCGGCCCCTGCCGCAAATCAGGGCCGCATTGAGCTTGTCGAGGGCGTCATCGTGGAAGACCTGACGCCTCGCAACCGCGCGACTTACCGCATCGGAAATCAATCCAACGGTGTCGTTGTCACAGCGATTGAGGGGTCGTCTCCTGAATCGAATCAGCGTCTCCGTGTCGGCGATGTCATTTTCGAAATCGAGCGCGAAGCCGTCAATTCAGTCGCAGAAATCGGACGCCTCACAGAACAATCGGGTGATCGCGGTCTCCTCGTTCGCGTTCGCAGCATCGACGGAAGTGTGCGATTGCTCGTCCTGAAGTGACGCGCAAGGGCAGCATTTTCGAAAACATCACGATTTATTCGGGCGGCCAAACTGGCGTTGATCGTGCTGCCCTCGAATTCGCGATCGAAGCGGGTATCCCTCACGCAGGCTGGTGTCCGCGCGGTCGCACCGCCGAGGACGGCGTCATTCCTTCGAAGTTCAATCTCCGAGAAACAACGTCTCCCGATCCCGCTGTCCGCACACGGCTGAACATTCTCGACACCGATGCGATACTGATCATCACCGAAGGCATCGTCGAAAGCCCCGGCACAAAGTTAACCCTTTGGTTCGCGACTTTGTTGAACCGCCCTGTGCTTGTCATTGATCGAACCGAGTCCTCCTCGGAGGAACCTTCCGCCCAAAGACTTCAAAAGTGGCTTTTCGATAACCCTGAGATTCAGACCCTCAATATCGCCGGCCCCCGCGCCTCCGAATGCCCCGAGATCGGGGACTTCTCCCGACGCATTTTCGAACTGACATTCCAATTCGGTCAACTAAAGTCAAAAGGGCCACTTGGAGTATGAAGAGGATCTTCAAAACACTAATCCTGATTTTCGCGTTTCCCTTGGTTGGAAACACCGATATGGGAAGCATTCCGTTTAAGAAAGGCACAAGGATTTTTGAACCCGCCCAAGACGCCATTATCGCATGGAACGGACAGGAACAATTGTTGTATCTCCAGACCACCTTGGCGGCCTCAGAACAAACCAAGGTTTTGGAAGTCATGCCCCTGCCCAACAAACCCGCGGTGGAGGCCTCTAACCCCGGCGTCTTCAAACGCTGCGCCTTTCTCCTTCCTCCGATTCCCGCGAAATCAGACGGCAGCGATCCTTTCGGCCCTACCCCAGAAACTTCAGCGGCAAGAGTCATCGAGCGAAAACTGATCGAAGCGCACGATCTTCGTGTCGTGGAACTCCTTGATGCGAAACGTTTCTCTGAGTGGGTTTTTGCCGAGTTCGGCGACGAAAACGACGAATTGGAAATTCCTGAAGCACTTCTGAAAGTAATTCAGGATTATGCGAACGACGGATTCAAATGGTTTCTCTTCGATCTTATCGACGTGAAAAAAGAAAAAGCTCAAAAAACTCCACTACAGATACAATTCGTCTCGGACCATTTGTATTATCCGTTGCGCATCACCAGCACAGAAAAAGGAAAGACCGAAATATCACTTTCGGTGATTACAAACGTCCTCTTCGAAAAAGAGGACTGTGTAGGAATCGCCCGAGAATCGATCGAAGTACCTTCGAATCCAATAACAATCTCGGCCGAACAGATCCACTTCATTGACCCGCCCATCTTTGAGTTACTCGGGAAACCACGCGAGGCATCCCTCCGCCTTTGGAGGATATCCGGTCAAATCGACGCCTTCGAGAAAGACCTCCTTATTCAAAACCCCGCCTTCCGCAAAACGAAGAGATAGGGGAATTCTTTGAATATCATGCGCTTTCAAGCAATAGGCACTTAGCTCTTTGAACGTTTTCAGTGACGATCGCCAACTGCCAGAACGCGGAAGTACCAAAGAGCAAGATCGTGGACTACCTGTTGTGCCTTGGACACAATGAGGGAGGACCGAAGGCCCGGTTTTTTCTCGGTTGGGGTTTCACCGTCGAAGAATGGACCGTGCTTGCCATTGCGTTGACCAGGCAGGCCAATGAAAATGCATACAACGAATCAATCGAGGGCAATCACGGAACGAAATACACCGTCGTTGCGCCTCTTGAATCTCCGAATGGCACGACACCAGATGTGAAATCAGTCTGGATGATTGCGAAGGGAACAAAACATCCTCGACTTATCAGCAGTTATCCGGCATCTTGAAGAAACGAAATGATCAAGGAACACGACAGAGTCATACTCATGGATGCGGTCGATGAACACGGGCTAAAGCCCGGGGATATCGGAGCCGTGGTCTATGTCCATGGCGAGGGAGAAGCCTTTGAAGTGGAGTTTGTTACACTGGACGGGGAATCTGCGGCAATTCTCGAACTGGAAGCCCATCAAGTTCGTGCTGCCAACACCCGCGAAATTCCACACGCAAGGCCCCTCTCTGTGGCATGATACTACCCCTCACTTCCGTGAGTCAATGAGCATAGGGCCACCTTCCTGTCGAAGAGCAGAGATTCCCGTCATCAAGGACAGGAAAACCTTAATCTGAAACCCGCTTCATGTCCTCCATGCGCTTCATGGTGAAACAAGACGCCCGCCCACGCATAGCCTCCGAACAGCTTACTGATCCCCGCCCATCATCTGCGATGCCATGTTCATTTGGAGTTTCAGCATCTCCCGGAAACTCACCTGATTCGACTCAAAGAGCGGAAGCTGGTCGGGCGTGAGGATATTGCCAGCTTTCTCCAGGATACTCTCCTGCATTTCTGCCACTTGTTCGAAATGCCGTTCCAAGTTCTGCGCGTTGAGCTGGTTCATCTCGAAATCCGAATCCCCCTCCTGGAAGTTGTGATCAAATTCGAAGTTCGTTTTCTCCTCGTGCATCATCTGGACGAGCGCGTCTTCCTGCTCATCGCTGATCGGAAATCCCGCCTTCGTGGCAGACTGCCCTAGCGAGTCCAGTTCCATCCGCTCTGCTGCGGTCTTGGTGTAGAATTCGTAGGTTTCAAAGTCTTCGTCGCTGTTGAGGAATTCGCGAATCTTCTCTTTGTACATATCCTCGTATTCTTTGATCTGCCCCTTCAGTTCTTTCGCTTCTTCCTTGTTGCCTTTCGCCTTCATCATCCGCATGCCGAGCTGAGCCACCGTCATCTGTTGCTCGATCAACAACTTTTTGAACATCTCGAGATCTTCCCCTTCCAACTGAAACTCCTCGTAAAGGTCGCCGAACATCATATCGACCTGACCCTGCATTTGTGCCCGAATCATTTTGCGCATGTCTTCGTTCTCGAACATCTCGCCGATGGCGGCCATCGGATTATTGTTCTTCTTCTTTTCCGACGCCGCTGTCGAATCCGCGACCTTCGCCTCCAGTTCTTCCACGCGTTCGGCAAGCGTCTTCACTCGCTTCTTCGACGCCTCCAATTCTTCCACCTTCAATGCGGCTTCCTTTTTCAGAGATTCTTCCGCCTCGGCGACCGCCGCCGCCCGCGATTCCTCTGCTTTCGAAATCCCGTTGAATTGATACACGTTGAACGCAAGCGATGCGATCAACCCCAGCCCGATCAGTGCAGTAAATGCTTTCATGATCCGCCGAGGCTAGCGGATTCCTCAGCCAGAGGGAATTACAATCAGCCCCTTTTTTTGGAACGTGCCTTCATGCGGGACCGAATTCGCCCCAACATCGCCGGTTGGCGCTCCAATTCTTCCTGCAGCGCACGAAACGCTTCTAAGGTCGATTCACTGATGTGGTGCTCCATGCCTTCCACGTCGTCGTAGATCGTCTCGTCATCGACGCCGAAGAGTTCAAGAAACCGCGTCAGCGTCTCATGGCGATCGGTGATGGCTTTGGCGATGTCGAGTCCCGATTCCGTCAGAACGACACCGCGGTATTTCTCGTAGTCCACCAAACCATCGGCATCGAGCCGCTGGATCATGTTCGTTACGCTCGCCTGCGCGATTCCAAGATTCTGCGCAACGTCGACCACCCGCGCATAGCCCTTCTCCTCAATCAGCTTATGGATCTGCTCCAGATAGTCCTCGCGGGCGCGGGATGCAGTCGGCGGGGGCGTCGTGGGCATGCCTATTCATCGCATTCCATGGGTTTTTAGGCAACAAGAAAATCCATGTAGGCAAAATAAAATTAGGTGTTCCTAATTTTAGTTCTTGACCCAATCTTCCGCCTGTGGCTCATTCCGACCGATGAAAAAGAGAAAGAAATTTCAACGGGTTTCCCAAATCATGCTCGCCTCCCTTCTTGGCGGGTTGATTGCCGGCTGCAGCGGCGGCGGCAAGGAATCCGGCGATGCAGATGATGAGCGCCTCTATGTCGTCGCCACGACGACCATGATCGCCGATGCTGCCAAGCAAATTGGCGGCGAGCAAATCCGGCTCAATGCGATGATGAAACCGGGCGTGGATCCCCACCTCTACGAACCGACTCCGAAGGATGGGATTGCCCTGCAAGAGGCCGGGCTTGTCCTCTACAATGGGCATTTCCTCGAGGGACAGATGGAGAAAGCGTTGCAGGCGCTTGGTGACAAGTCCTACGCCGTCGCCGAGGTCCTTGCCGAAGATGCGCTACTACAGGATGAAGAATCCGGCCACGCGGACCCGCATGTTTGGGGTGACGTCGGTCTCTGGGTTCAGTCAGTGGAAGTCGTCGGCACCGCCCTTACCGCAAAGGATCCAGACAACGCGGAGCTTTATCAAGCACGGACCAAGGAAGCGATCACAGAATTGGAAAGTCTCGACGCCTGGGTGAAGAAGCGCGTGTCCGAAATTCCCGAAGACCAGCGAATTCTCATCACCAGCCATGATGCCTTCAGTTACTTTGGGCGGGCATACGGGTTTCAAGTCCTGGGGCTGCAGGGAATTTCCACCGCGGGAGAAGTTGGGCTCGCCGAGCGCGTGGCCATGGTCGATTTCATTAAAGAAAAGGGCGTGAAGGCCATTTTTGTCGAAAGCAGCGTGAATCCTGCTGTGATCGAGAGCGTGAGTAAAGATGCGAACGTAAAAGTCGGCGGAGAATTGTTCTCGGACGCACTCGGGCAACCGGGCGAAATGGAAGAACACGGCGGCGAGAGCTACGACGTCGGAACTTATGTCGGTATGATCAAGCACAACGTGAACGCTGTCGTTGAGGCGTTGAAGTAACCCATGCACGAAGTCCGCACAGCGCCGGGATCGGACTCTGCTTCTGCGGTGACGCATGAGGCGGTTCCCGCGCTGGAGGCACACGACCTCACAGTCGCTTACCGCAAAAAACCCGTGCTTTACGGCGTCGATGTCGCCTTTCCCCAAGGCCACCTCATCGGCATTGTCGGCCCGAACGGCGCGGGAAAATCGACCTTCATCAAAGCCGTTCTTGGCATCGTCAAACCGGAGAGCGGATGGATGAAGATCTTCGGAGAACCCGCAGAAACCAGCCATCGCCGCATCGGCTACGTCCCGCAGCGCGAAAGCGTTGATTGGGATTTCCCAGTAACCGTTTGGGACGTCGTCATGATGGGACGCTTCGGCCGGATGGGGCTCTTCCGGCGACCGAAAAAGGAAGACCGCGAAGTTGTCGCGGATTGCCTCGAGAAGGTAAAACTCGGAAGCCTCGCCAAGCGACAGATCGGAAACCTGAGCGGAGGTCAGCAGCAACGTGTTTTTCTTGCGCGCGCCCTTGCCCAGGAGTCGGACATTTATCTCATGGACGAACCCTTCGCTGGTGTCGATGCCTCGACGGAGTCTGCCATCATCATACTCCTGGAGGAAATGCGGGACTCGGGCAAGACGGTCGTCGTCGTCCACCACGACCTCTCCACCGCACGGGACTACTTTGATTCGCTTATGCTCCTGAACATGCGGTTGGTTGCCTTTGGCGCCGTTGATGAAGTCTTCACGCCGGAGCTTTTGCAAAAGACCTATGGCGGACGCCTCACTGTCCTCAGCGAAATGGCCTTGAAGTCCGCTCGCGGCAAAGGAGAGGCACGGGAATGAGTGCGACGACTCGCGCCATCATTCTCGGGTTGGCCGCACTCGCTCTCGGCGCGCCGCCGGTTTTCGCCGAACGCATCGGCGACATCGTCACCACCGACCCCGGCGAGCAGCTCGTCAAATTCCTCACCTTCAGCGATCCCGGTGTTCGCTGGACCGTGCTCGCGGCGGTGCTCCTCGGTGCTGCGTGCGGGTTGGTCGGAAGCTTCATCGTCGTCCGCAAAATGGCGCTTCTCGGTGATGCAATCTCGCATGCCGTTTTGCCCGGCGTGGCGCTGGGATTTGCCTGGAACATGGAGAAAGACGCCGTTGCGATCCTCACCGGAGCCACCGCCGCCGGCATGATCGGCGCGCTCACCATCGGCGCCATCCGCCGCACAACAAAGATCAAGGAGGACGCCGCTCTGGGGATTGTGCTGGCGTCGTTTTTTGCCATTGGAATCTGCGCGTTGAAGAGCATCGAGAATACGGGACGCGCCGGAAATATTTCGGGAGTGAATCACTTCCTCTTCGGCCAAGCCGGTGCCCTCAATCAATCCGACGTCGTCGTTCTCGCCATCGTCTTTGCCCTTGTCTGCCTCTTCCTTGCCGTCTTTTGCCGACAACTTCTCGCCGCGAGTTTCAATGGTGAATTCGCGGGCGTCCTCGGGCTGCCCGTGCGATGGCTCGACAACGCGCTTCTTCTTTTGCTCACGATGGTCATTGTCGTTTCCCTGCAAGCTGTCGGCGTCGTCCTCGTTTCCGCGATGCTTGTGACTCCTGCCGCGACCGCCTACCTGATGACGGATCGCTTTCACCGAATGCTCAGTTATGCCGTTCTCTTCGGAGTCATCGCAGCATGGTCGGGCGCGCTGCTTTCGTTTCTCCGCACCGACTTGCCGACCGGACCATTCATGGCGCTCTCGGCGAGTGCCATGTTCTGTATCGCCTACCTCTTCGCGCCGAGACAAGGAACGATTCTTCGCTGGTTGCGCCGACTCCGCCGCGAACGACGTGTCCGCGAGGAAAACACGCTGAAAGCCATCTACAAAGTGCTCGAGAATCGCGACTTCGACGGCGAGTCGGTGAGCTTTGAGGAATTGGCGCAAATCCGGCGCGAGCCCGTGGAAACCGCGCAAACCCGCACTGAATTCCTTGTTCACACCGGTGAAGCCACCGTCGATGGCGACTCCATCCACCTCACCCCGCCGGGTTTGCAGCGGGCACGGGAAGTCGTGCGAAATCACCGGCTCTGGGAACTTTACCTGACGAACGAAGCCGACTACGCGCCCGACCACGTCCACGACGACGCGGAAAAAATCGAGCACATCCTCGGCGAAGAAGCCGTGCGCGCCCTCGAACGCCAGCTCGACTTTCCGGAGACCGACCCCCACGGCAAACCCATCCCCACGGTGTGACGATGATGGCGAATTCCTATCTCGAAATGCTCTTCAAGTATCCGGAACAGCTCGGCTGGCCGATCTTGATGGGTTTGCTCGTGTCGTCCGCGTGCGCGCTCGTCGGATGCTTTCTCATGTTGCGACGCATGGCCCTCGTCGGCGACGCGATCAGCCACAGCGTTCTCCCGGGCGTGGTCATCGCATTCATGATTTCGAAAAGCCGTGACTCGGTCTGGATATTTCTCGGCGCGCTTGTCGCCGGCATTCTCACGACCGTGATGATCGAAGTCATTCATGCACGAACACGCGTGAAGGAAGACGCGGCCATCGGCATTACTTTCACCACCTTGTTTTCCATCGGCGTCATTCTCATCTCGCTTTACGGCGGGCGCGTCGACCTTGATCTCGACTGTATCCTTTACGGCAAATTGGATGTCGCCTTCGCTGCCACCGAATCTGGCGCCTGGCTTCCGCCGAGAATCTTTTTCATGCTCATGGTCGCCCTCGCCGTCGGCGCCCTGCTCATAGCCTTTTTCAAGGAGCTGGTCGTTTGCTCGTTTGACGACGGACTCGCGGCATCACTCGGGCTCAATCCGGGATTGTTCCATTTCGGTTTGATGTGTGTGCTTTCGCTGACAGTGGTTGCGGGATTCGAAGCCGTCGGCGCGGTGCTTGTCGTCGCCATGTTGATCCTTCCGGGCGCAACGGCGCTCCTCCTTGTTGATCGCGTCCCGCCGATGCTCGGGCTGAGCCTCATCCACGCGCTTCTTTCGACAATCGGCGGCGCCGTCGTCGCCTACCACATGAATTGGCCGAGCGCCGCCGCCATGGTGGTGGTTGGGAGTGCACTGTTCGCCCTCGCTTGGCTCGCCTCGCCCCGTGACGGGTTGATGCGTCGTTGGTTCGCAAAATCACAGTCTCCTAACCTCACCACCCCCGCTCCGGCTTCCAAAATGGAACTCGATTTGTAATTCTCTTTCACCCACATGTGCTTTAATCTCGAAATCCACACGGAATCGGGAGGTCGCGTAAGAAATTTCGCAAAGGTTCCGTTTCCACTATAACCTTGACGCGGAGAAGTCCGCAGCGCGACAATCGCGCATACCTGATTAAGAACCCATGAAGATTCGACCCTTGATTCTCGCCCTTATTTTCCCACTGCTTTCAGCGGGAACAACCCACGCCCAGGAAGGAGCCGCCGTCCTCGACGCCCGGGCCCAAGCTTTTGGATTTGCCTCGCGGCTCACGGCTGACACCGACATGGCGCTCGGCGTGAGGAACCTGAAGTCCGTGCTGGACGGCGTCGCAGAAAGCAACTTCTGGAAACGCTTCGTCGGTGTGCTCGATGACTTTGGTTCTGCCGATTTCGTCAATCAGGAAGGTGTGCAGTTTCGGGCCGTCGTCGACCAAACGATGGGGACCGATGCTTTTATTGCGTTCACGGAAGGATCCACCGCCGAGTTTCAGCGTCTCGCCGAAGGCTACAACTTTTACAATCGAGTCACCTACCGCGCAATCGCCGCCGGTATGAGGGCCGGCATGATGGGCGGCGCGGAGATCGATATGGAAAACGTCATCGCGGAGGCGCTGACGATGGAAGACGGCAAACTGTTGAAGATCCTTCAGGAGATTCAGGCTCCACCCATAATCGCGGGATGCCGTGTGGACGAAGGTGGCGACCAGATTCTCCAACAGCTCGACGGGCTCACCCAAACCGCGCCTCCCTTTCTCGTTGTTGAATCCGTGGAAGTTCCCGGAGCGGGAACCTTTAAATCGTGGCGCATCGCCGCAAAGGACGCCGTCGACGAAGGCAGCCGCCAGGAACTTCGTGACAACCTGAACAACGAAGAAATCTCGAAAAAGATCGAGGCCGCCATCGACAACAAGGTATTCGAGTTCTGTTACGGCAAGGTCGGCAACTACCTCATTTTCTCTTTCGGTAAAGACCGCTCGCACCTCAAATTTGCAGCCAATCCCGGGGAGTCCCTTGTCTCCCGCGATGAGTTCGCGTTCGCCGACCAGTTCCTCCAGAAAAAACTCGTGGCTTGGTCGTTCGCGGAAGACGAAATGATGAAACTCAACACCACGCCGGAGTCGATCACCTCCCTCTTCGACGGAATGGCCGAAGGACTCACCGCCAAAGGTCTCGGTGGTCCTGAATTCTCCGCCACGGCCGCCGCCCTGCAAAAGTTCGGAGGTTCGATCGGCGCGTTGATTTCCAAGATCTCCGCATCGCACCGGCTCGGAGTCGTTTACGCCGAGAATGGTCTGCACGGTGAAGCCATTGGCGGCACCGACGCCTACGGCTACGACCTGGACAAGGAACTCTCCATCATCGACGCGCTCCCCGAGGATGCTTTCATGAAATACTCCGGTGCGGAGACACTTGAAGTTAGAGAAGACGGCATCGCGATCATCGAATCATTGGCCGCGGTCGTGGACGAAGGAATGAAGGTCGCTGCGAAGGTAGAAAGTGGCGACATGGCTCAGTTCGGCGCGATGTATCAGCAGTTTGCACCGGTTCTGCGACCCAAACTCATTAGCCTTTGGGATATCATGAAGAACTCCTACATCCCCGCCTTTGGCACGGAAGGCGCCATGGCCATCGACTTGAAGGGATCCATGCCGCAACTGAAGGGCATCGCTCCTGTCCCGCCCGTCTTCATTGATCAAGGCCGTATGCCCCGCATCGTTGCCGTGGCCGAAGTCAAGGACCGCGCGAAACTCACCGAGTCTTGGGAGAAGCTCGTCCCGCTCATCAACGAGACCATTGCCACTTTCGCCGGTGGCGCCGGACCACAGGGCGCGCCCACCGTTCCCGAGCCGATGAGTTCTGAAGCCAATGGAATCAAGACTCACTTCTTCATGATTCCGTTCCTGAGTAATGACTTCCTGCCATGCGTTTCCATTTCGGACAGTCTCTTCTTACTCGGCACCTCCAAAACACTTAACGAGGAAATCGCCGCGAAGGTCAAGCCATCCGGAAAGAAGGGTGCTTATTTCGAAATGAACATCGAACAACTCCGCGAGTTCGGCACCCATTGGCTCAAACTCGTCAACGACAACGCCAAGGACCTGTTCGGAGGCGATGAGTTCGCGGCTGAGGACTTCACGATTTCGCTCGGACCAGCGCAACTCGCGCTCGATTTCGCCGACGCCATCGACTCGGTCAAAATCTCCGTTACAAAAGAAGGCGACGATCTCCGGACATCCTGGCACCTCGCCCTTGAGGATATCGAAGCCTCCGTGGACTGAGCTTTTCGATTGATTCCAGACAGATAAAAGAACGCGGATTTCCCCTGAAATCCGCGTTTTTTTCTTTTCGGGCGGACAGGGCTCTGTATTTTAAGACAAGTTCAGGTTGAGGATGTTGCAATAATCAAACCGTGACTTCCGGATGCCTGGGCGACATCACCAACTGCCGAACCAATGACAACTCCCGGAAATACCCCCGAAGAAAAAATCGACTCACTGCAAAGCCAGATCGATGCCCTGCTGGAGCGCGTCTCCGCGCTCGAATCCGAAGTCGAGCACGAGCACGAGGATATCGAACGCCTCAAACAAACCCAGCGCGTCACCATCGCCCCGCCACCGACGTCCGCTTCACCCGTGGGACTCTAACATACCCCCCAAGCCGTCGAAAAGCTCGGGCGTCGATTAGTCGTAGCCGCCCAGCCAGTCCTCGCTCTCGACAGTGAGGATCTCGACTTCGTCGCGTTTCCGCCGATCCTTCGGCCAGTCGAGCGAAACGATCAACGGCACGCGCCACCCGTCCTGAATCAACGTCTCAAGCCGGGAAAAATCCGCCGAAGAGCGGCGCATGTAAGCCAGCGTATCGAGCTTTTCGAGTGGAAAGTGGAGGACAAATCCCTGGTAATCTTCTTCGGAAAAATAAGCGGATATTCGGTCGCTCAAACTGGCCTGCACGCGGAACAGGGCAGGTTCGCCCGTGGAATTCGCCAATGCCTCGCCATAAGTCGTCTTGTTAAATCCGACAAAAGCCGGCCAGTCGATACGAAACTCGCCTTCGATCCCCGCGACAGGTTCGAGGAAGGCGGTGAGGTTCTTGTCGCCGGCAAGAATCTCGGCCACATACCACGACTGCTCGTTGATGTCGGTTGTCTCGATTTTGACAAAGAGCCTCACCGTCTCCGCACGGAGTTTTCCCTGGCCAGTCCGATAGAAGTTCTCCATGAGAGGCCGAATTTTCTCCGGCTCGCGCACATACTTCAATTTCTCCTCGATGGTTTCCGCACCGAGGAAATCCCGGACCGTTTGCTTCACAAGTTCAACGAGAATTCGTGCACGCTCCTCCTTCGTTTGGCGGGCGGTCGCGCCATCGGCAAGCGTCGGATCATCGGGTTCATCAGTGTTGCTTACCAACTGGATGATCGTCCCGATGACCAACCCCGCAATCAGCGCGACGGCGATCCGGACGAACCAGGAAGAAAATAGCGCGGTGAATACCTTCCCGAGGCCGACAGGTTCCCGCGCCTTCTTCATCGCCTCATCATCCGCGTCCCGATAAACGTCACGGGCATCCGTGTCCGGTGCCGGGACGAAAACTTTCGAACCTCGTCGCTGCAGCTTCTTCGGTTGCGTCGCCTCGGACACCAAAGGCATCGACCACCCCTCGCCCACCGGTCCTTCTGCCTCCGGAAGAACCGTATGTTCATCGTCTATCCCGTGGAACAACTGCTTCACATAAAGAAAGAAGTCCGGCAGCACTTCCGTCTGAGGAACGAGGTCCGTCCCAACAAACGTCTCCGGCTTGCCACGCGGCCGATGCCTTTTCACCTCGCGGTCGTGCGCGGCCAGCTCCCAAACCTCCTGCACGCCCGCCATCCAGAACAGTTGTAACTCGTCATCAAGCGACTCCGATTGCGTTTGCGTGGACGTCACTTTCACGATGAGCCACGGCACGACGCGAATTTCCAACGCTTCCCCCGCTTCGACCCCTTCCTCACTTTCATAGGGGTGGAAGGCGGCGTCCGCCGTCGGGAACTTTGTCACATGCTTTCCGGTCGGGATGACAACGACGTTGAAGTCGAGATACTGCCCGAGACGCTTCTCCACGATGAAATCCCCGAGCGTATTTCGGAGATTTTCTTTTAAAACTCGAGGAGAGAATTGCGTGACGCCTTCAGGCATTTCCAGGTAAGCACACGGATGACAACCTCGCGTGGTAATCCGCTTCTCCGATTTATGCAAGCCCCGTGAGCGCCCGTCGGCCTGATCGGCCACTTCCCGGGCGATTTGGGCGGAAAATCGTGTTCGAAATCTCAAGGACGCACTTGCATGACCGGGCGGATTCTCCATCCTTGACCGCACCAACCAGCCGCCGATTCCTCCTTTGCTCAAGCCGACCTCCCAACCCGCCATCCTCGCGCTCGAAGACGGACGCACCTTCGAGGGATTCGCCTTTGGCGCCATCACCACTTCCACCGGCGAGGCCTGCTTCAATACCTCGATGACCGGCTACCAGGAGGTCCTCACCGACCCATCCTATCGCGGGCAAATTGTCGCCATGACCTATCCGATGATCGGAAACTACGGCGTCAATGATCGCGACGAAGAAAGTCATGAGCCGCACGTCCGCGGATTCGTCATCGAGGAGCTTTGTGGCGAACCGAGCAACTGGCGCTCCGACGGGTCGCTCGACGCCTACCTCAAAAAGGCAAACATTCCCGGCATCATGGGCGTCGATACTCGCGCCCTGACAAAACACCTTCGCACCCGCGGCGCCATGCGTGCCGTGGTTTCCACAGAAGGCCTCAGCGCGGAAGAAGCAGTCAAGCGCGCAACGGATTCGCCCGGCATGGAAGGCAGCGATTTCGTTCGCGAAGTAACGACCGGTGAACCTTATCATTGGGATCCTGAAGACACACTCAGTCGCACGTGGACGATCACCTCGTCCCATGACACCGGCGCGACCGCCGATGACGATGGAGAATATTTCCTTCCGCTTCCTCCCGTGAAGCACCGCATCGTCGCCTACGACTTCGGGATCAAACGGAACATCCTCCGCCAACTTCGCCAGCATGGATTCCAGGTCGATGTGGTTCCCGCACGCACGCCCGCATCGGAAGTGCTCGCCAAAAAGCCGGACGGTGTTTTCCTCTCAAACGGTCCCGGTGACCCCGCGGCGCTCGACGACATCCATGGCGAGATCCGCGCGCTTGTCGGGAAATTCCCCATGTTCGGCATTTGCCTCGGCCATCAGGTTCTCGGCCACGCCCTCGGCGGAAAGACCTTCAAATTGAAATTTGGCCACCGCGGCGGCAACCAACCGGTGAAAGACCTCCGCTCCGGAAAAATCTCCATTACCTCCCAAAACCACGGCTTCGCCATCGACGGCGATTCCTTCTCCGGAGACGTCGATGTCACGCACATCAACCTCAACGACGACACCGTCGAAGGCTTCCGCCACCGTTCGGAGCCCGTCTTCAGCGTCCAATACCACCCCGAGGCTGCGCCCGGCCCCCACGACGCCGCCTATTTCTTTGAGGAATTCGCCCATCTCATCGACGCGAGTTCCTGAACTGGGTCCAAAAACCATTGAAGATTTGCGCGAAACCCGCTAATCTCGCCCCCCTATGGCCACTCTGACTGTGACCACCTCTGATGGTGATGAATTGAGCTTCGACGTCTCTGACGCGAAGACTTCCATCGGTCGTGGGCCGTCGAACCGGATTGTGATTCCGGACAGTTCGCTCTCTACGCGGCACGCCGAGATCACGAACGAAAACGGAGCCTTTTCCATCTCCGATTCCAATTCCACCAACGGCATCAAGGTCAATGGCGCGAAAGTCGAGTCCTCGCCGCTCAAAGACGGCGACCACTTGATGCTCGGTCATGTCAGTGGCAATTTCATCATCTCACCTGCCGGATCAAAACCCATGCCTGAAGAAACTTCCATCGAGTCCGCTGCCACCAGCGCCCGCCCCTCCTCTGCCTTTGGCAAAAAGGTGAAGGAAAAAGATTCCAAAGCCCAGGCGCTTCTCTCTTTCGGCGGCATCGCCATCCTTGTCGCTGTCGTCGGAATCGTTTGCTCCATGATCATGACGGCCTGAGGGGCTGTTCCTTTTCCCGGTAATCCATCCTTTCCCAAGCACGTCGGAAACCCGGCGCTCCTTTCCTTTTTGTTCTCTTTCTGACCTTTCATGAATACCGTCATTGTTGGTGCCCAATGGGGTGACGAAGGCAAAGGCAAGATCGTCGATTTCCTCACCGAAGACGCCGATGTTGTCATCCGCGCCCAAGGCGGAAACAACGCGGGACACACCGTCATCGCCGACGGCGAAAAATACGTCCTGCACCTCGTCCCCTCCGGCATCCTTTGGCCCGAAAAGACCAACATTATCGGCAATGGCGTCGTCCTCGACCCCTTCGGACTTCTCGAAGAACTCGCCACGCTCCGCGGCCAAGGCGTCGAGATCAACAGCGACAACCTCTCCATCAGCGAAGGCGCCCACCTTGTCCTTCCCTACCATCGCGGCCTCGACCGGCGGCGGGAATCCCACCGCGGGCAGCGCAAGATCGGCACCACCGGTCGCGGCATCGGCCCCTCCTACGGCGACAAGGTCGATCGCACCGGACTCCGCGTTGCCGACTTCGATCAACCCGACCGCCTAATGGAAAAACTCGCGGCCAAAGTCGAGGAGGCCAACCTCATCTTCGAAAGCGTCGGCGAGGAGAGACTCGATTTGAAGCAAGTCGGCGACCAACTCCTCGACGCCGCCGAAAAACTCGCCCCGCACGTCCGCAACTGCGTCACTTACGCCCACGAACAAATCAAAGCCGGAAAGTCGCTCCTCTTCGAAGGCGCACAAGGCACCTACCTCGACATCGATCACGGCACCTTTCCGTTCGTGACTTCTTCGAACACAACCGTCGGCGGCGCCATCACTGGATCGGGAGTCCCGCCGAAATTCATCGATCGCGTCATCGGCGTGACCAAGGCCTACACCACCCGCGTCGGCGAAGGCCCCTTCGTCAGCGAGGACGACGCCATCTCCGACATGCTCCACGGGATGGGACGTGAGTTCGGCGCCACCACCGGTCGCGCGCGCCGATGCGGCTGGTTCGACTCTGTCCTTGTTTCCTACGCGACCCTCGTCAACGGCTTCGATCAACTCGCGCTCACCAATCTCGACGGCCTCGACGGCCTCGATGAAATCAAGATCTGCACTTCCTACAAGCTCGACGGCGAAACACTCACCGCGCCGCCCGCCCACTCTCGCGATTGGGAGAAATGCGAACCTGTTTATGAGACCCATCCGGGTTGGAAAAGCGACACCACCGCGGCCCGTTCTTTTGACGACCTTCCGGCAGTTGCCCGCGATTACCTCGCCCGCATCGAAGAACTTTGCGGTGTCCCCGTCGCCATTCTCGGCGTCGGACCTGATAGAGCACAGACGCTGAAGGCGTAATAATCGAAATTTCACCTCCGGTGACTACACCTCGTCACATCGCCATCATCATGGATGGAAACGGCCGCTGGGCCAAGGAACGCGGTCTTCCCCGTCGCGACGGTCACCGCGCTGGGGCCGAAGCCGTGCGCGAAGTCGCCGAGGCCTGTCACGAACTCGGCGTCGAATACCTGACCCTCTACGCGTTTTCTTCAGAGAACTGGAAACGTCCGAAAACCGAGATCACCGCCCTCATGGCACTCCTCGAACGCTTCCTCACGGAAAAGGTCGATGAAATCGCCAACCAGGGATTCCGTCTTCAGGCCATTGGCCGCCTTACGATGCTTCCGGATAATTGCCAGCAAGCCCTCCATGACGCCATCGAACGCACGAAGGACAACACCGGTCTCACCCTTGTCCTCGCCCTCAGCTACGGCGCTCGCGAAGAAATCATCGACGGCGTAAAGAGCGTCGTGCGCAACGTGCAGGAAGGTCACCTCGACATCGGCATGCTCGATCCCGAAAATTTTTCGAAGCATCTCTACACCCGATATTACCCGGACCCCGATCTTCTCATCCGCACCTCCGGAGAGATGCGAATCTCCAACTTCCTCCTCTGGCAAATCAGTTACGCCGAAATCCACATCACGCCAAAGCTCTGGCCAGACTTCCGCAAAGACGACATCCGGGAGGCCATCACCGACTACGAGAAACGCACCCGGCGCTTCGGCGGCCTCTGAGAATCAGTCTCAAACCGGCAATTTTCCGCTTCTCCAGAGCCTAAGGAGGCGTAAACTCCCGAACCTCCCCCCAATCCCCGCGTCATATTGCCCGCAACAACCCAAACAGTTCTCGTCGCAGATCCCGAGTCCGATTTCCTGGACTGGGCGACGAAACACTTGGGTACGCCAAAGACCAAGATCATTGGAACCACGAGCGCTGAAGAGGCCCTCAACCTCTACGAGAAGGAAAAACCGGACCTCCTTCTCGCCGAATTCCATCTCCAGCCTTTCACCGGGATGGAACTCCTCAAGAAGGTCCGCTTGAACGACCCGAACGCCATGGTCGTTCTCAACACCGGCTTTCCGCCCACCAGCGCCATCATCGAAGCCATGCGCCTCGGCGCCTTCGACTTTCTTCGCAAGGAATCCCTTCCCTACGACCTGCGACCCGTCGTCGAGGAAGTCCTCAAAGCGAAGGAGGAAATGCAATCCACGCATGCCAAGTCCGCACCGGTGAGCCTGCCCGAGGGAGATACCGAATCCATCATCGGCAACTCGACCGCCATGCAGGAGGTCATCAAAATGATCGGTCGCGTCTCACGCTCCGATGCACCAGTCCTCATCACCGGTGAAAGCGGATGCGGAAAGGAAGTCGTCGCCAATGCCATCCACCGGTTCAGCCGCCGCGCCAGCGCCGACTACGTCGCCATCAACTGCGCCGCCATTCCCGAGAACCTCCTCGAGAGCGAACTCTTCGGTCACGAAAAAGGCTCCTTCACCGGCGCCATCGGTCGCCGGGTCGGACGTTTTGAACAGTGCAATGACGGGACACTTTTCCTCGACGAAATCGGCGACATGCCACTGGCAGTCCAAAGCAAAATCCTTCGTGTGCTCCAAAGCGGCGAATTTGCACGACTCGGCGGCAATGACTCGCTGAACTCCTCCGCCCGCATCGTCGCCGCCACGAACAAGATTCTCGAAAAGGCCGTCTCGGAAAACTCCTTTCGCGAAGACCTCTACTACCGTCTCAACGTCGTCCGCATCCACATTCCGCCACTACGCCAACGCCGCGAAGACATTCGCCCCTTGGCCCAGCACTTCCTCAAGCGCATCGCCGACAAAGGCGGCCCCACCCTCCGTCTCTCCGAAGAAGCGGCGGACATGATGGAAAATTACAACTGGCCGGGCAACGTGCGAGAACTCGAAAACACAATCTACCGCTCCAGCGTCCTCGCCACCACCGACGTCCTCCTCCCCTCCAATATCCCCCTCGGCAACCTCGGCGAAACCACCACCCGCGTGCGTCCCGCCCCCACGAAAAAGGAAGAGGCAGAGGCATCGACGGAATCAACGCCTACTCCGACACCCGCTCCTGGTTCCAACGGCAAAGTCTCCGTCGAACAAGCCGTTGAGACCCTCCTCAACGCCGCCGAAAACGACCCCAGCCTCGAACTCCTCCCCTGGCTCGAACGCGAAATGACCTCCCACGCCATGAAACGCACCGGCGGCAATCAACTTCAGGCTGCGAAGCTATTGGGCATCACAAGGGCCACGTTGCGAAAGCGGTTAGAACGGTTCGAGATTGAGGTGTGAACGTCCGAGTTATCCTACGCGTGACCGGGAACGCGCTCCGACTTCTGGATTGACGGTTTCATGGTCATGCCGGATTGAGCTCGTGGCAGGCTAGGCGTTAGGATCAACGTTTCGTTCGGCGGAGTTTTTATTAATCAAGCCAAGACTTCTGCTGGAGGTTCTTTACTTATGTCGCATTCCTAATGCGTCTGAGTATCAGGGCAATGCTGCCAAGTCCGAGAAGAGCGGAGAAGGATGGTTCGGGGACGGTAGCCAATAGTAATGACCTCGCACTAGATAAGTCGATAGCTGATCCACTTGTCTCTATCGCGTAGGAAAGAATGAGATCGCCTGATGGATCTGAAATGTCAGCCCCAAAATCTAACATGAATAAAGTTTCCGCAACTCCATTCTGATCTATGTCATAAGTAGAAAAATTGATTCCTTCTTCCGCCCCAGAATGGGGGGATGCGGCGAAAAAATAAGCTAAACTAGAGCCAAATGTAGTGCCAAGCGAAAGCACGACGGTGCTAGGCTGAAAATACTGGTTCCCACTGGAAAGTGCGACTCTATTCGCTGTGTTTTGATTGGCGCCGCCGAATCTGTTACCAAAAAACAAGTCTGAACTTTCCTCAAAAACTTGAAAAGTATCTGCACCAATAGTGGTTGACACATCATTAACATTCGTCGCGATCAGAGCAGCATTGGCTCCTCCCGTGAGTGATCCGATAGCGATCAGAGTGGCTGCAAGAAAGAACGCTGTTAATTTGTTTTTCATATTTGATTTACTTTGCATGGAATTTTGCTGCAGAATAGGAGATATTAGCCGAACCGAGTCAAAGTGAGGATTCGTGCTCAGTTGGAACTCTACCGAAAATACAGAATATCGGTCAAGCACAAAACCGCCTTAGGTAGCCCCCTACTTCCCCTGCGGCATCTTATCGAGAAACTTCTCGACCCACTGGAGGTTGTAATCGCCGACCCGGAAGTTGGCGCCGACGGAACATTTCCAGTGTCAGCCGGGGTCCTTTTCAATCACTGACGCACTGGATCACGCCATCCTGCTTTTCAGATTCATGAAAAAACAGGATTAAACGGTCTCTGGTCGATTCCCATGATCGAAGTTTGGTCGCGGGGAGATGGCTTCGAATGGCTGAATCAACAATCCCGATCTCAGCCGTAATTGATCGGGATTGGTTCGGATAGATGCGCGGCCCGTCATAAAAACTTTCCCAGATGCGCGACAACTCCGGGCATGGAAGTTGATGATCAGTCACAAACTGAAGGAAATACTCCTCATCGTGGCCGATTCTATCACGCAAATTCGAACCATTGACTTTCATGTCGAATGCCATCTCTCAGTGAAGACTCAAATCCTTCGAGTTAGTTTTCATGGGGCCGCTTCTCGAGGTCGCTTAAGCCAAAACCCTTGGACTGGATACTTCCATTGCCGTCAAAAATCGAAATCGCAAGCCCGGGGGCAGGAGTCTTCTCGCAGACTCGCCGAATCATCTTCTCCAGTTCTGACTCAAATGATGCGGGCAACAGTTTTTGTTGCGCGATTGAGTTCTTGCAAGAACAAGTCAATGTCGCGATAGCAACGCACAGGCAGTAGCGGATGAAGTTTCTTTGCATGTGATCAACTACGATTTCTGCTCAACGTGCCGTTTCAACCCCTCTCGAAAGATCTGATCCCAGCCAGAACTCAGTGAATCGATCGTCTTTTGGTCGACGTTGCCAAGATGTGCATCGTGAATGGATAGCCGACATCGATCGCCGTCGAACTCCTCAAGACTCAATGTCATTGATGTTGTCGATGGTCCGCCGAACTCGGGTGCCAGGTGGCCAACCAAATAGAGCTTCTTTTGAGCTGGCAGATAGCACTGTACGGCATACCACTGTAGAA
>JBCCWV010000083.1:0-20573 GCA_039192745.1 Verrucomicrobiota bacterium
AGGTTTCAACCCAGATGCCGTTGGATGGCTCAAGCTTCGCCGCGCTTTTGAAAGGCCAAGAATGGACGGGTCCGGATTATCGGTTTTGGCAATGGAATCGGGGCGTCCCTCGGTATTCGCATAACGCCGCCGTGCGAGAAGGTGACTGGAAACTCGTCCGGCCTTTTGTGACCAAGAACATGCCCAATGGGAATTCGAAGCTCGCTTCACGCCTGTTCAATCTCGCGGAAGATCCGGCCGAGTCGGAGGACCTGAGGGAAGATCATCCAGACCGTGCTGCGAGTATGGAGAGAGAGTTGCAACGTTGGACTGAAGATGTGGAAAGCGAACGGATCAAGGAGGGGCGGGAATGATGCGGAGTCGTCTTGCCATCTTCTTGGTGACGCTTGCCAACTGCCACTTGGTGTTCGCTGCAGCGGCGGAGTCGCCCAATATTGTCCTCATCATGGCCGATGACCTCGGCTATGGCGATCTCGGCTGCTACAGGAGCGAGACTAACCAAACGCCACATATCGACGCCCTTGCGGCAAGTGGGCTTCGCTTCACGGATTTTCATTCCTCGGGTCCCATGTGTTCGCCGACGAGAGTCGCCACATTGACTGGGCTCTACCAGCAACGTTTCGGGTCGAAGTTTGACGGTGCTCTGTCGGCGAAGTCTGAAGATCCGGTAAATGGCCTTCCTCTCGAGGCGGTTACCATCGCCGAGTTGCTGAAGGAGAATGGGTATGTCACGGGTTGCTTTGGAAAGTGGCACCTTGGCTACCGGTCCCCGCTTCTTCCGCCCAATCAAGGCTTCGATGAGTTTCGTGGACTAGTTTCGGGGGATGGCGATTTTCACACGCAGGTTGATCGTTTGGGTCGGCCAGACTGGTGGCGCGGATTGGAGCTTCAGCCGGACGAAGGTTACACAACGGATCTCCTGACCGACTACAGTGTCGATTTTATTGAGCGCCACCAGGAGAAGCCTTTCTTTCTCTATGTGCCGCATTTAGCCATCCATTTTCCGTGGCAGGGACCGGACGATCCTCCTCATCGCGAAGTGGGGCAGGACTACATGAGGGACAAGTGGGGAATCATTCCCGACCGGGCAAACGTCCAGCCGCACGTGAAGGCGATGATTGAGTCACTCGACCAGAGCGTGGGCAGGATCGTCGACGCGCTCAAAAAGTTAAAGCTCGAAAACAATACGATCGTCGTCTTTACGTCGGACAACGGGGGATATCTCAACTACGCCGGTGGTTTCGAGAACATCTCGAGCAATGGTCCGTTGCGAGGGCAAAAAGTCGAACTCTATGAAGGAGGGCATCGCGTCCCTATGATCGTCTCCTGGCCGGGGAGAATCTCCGCAGGGGTGACCGATGAACTTACCCATTCGACTGATCTCTTTCCGACCTTTGCGCGGCTGGCGGGAGCATCGACGGAATCGATACCGCTCGACGGGGAGGATCTATCTTCGCTCATTTTCAATGGTAATCCGTTGCCGGAGCGAATGCTCTTCTGGCGAATTCGAAATAACCGGGCAGTCCGGAGCGGAAATTGGAAACTATGTGCAGTGAAGGGAAAAACCGAGCTTTACGATCTTCAATCCGATATTGGTGAATCAAATGATCTTGCCGGTAAGATGCCGGAGAAAGTTCAAGCAATGACGGAAGCGTGGGAAAAGTGGGAAGAGGAGGTAAATCGAAGCGCGGCTGGTTCCTGATACCGAACACATGAGACGAATCCATATCTTTCTATTGCTCTTCGCGCTGTGCCCCAAGCTCTTCGCTTCCTTAAAGCCGAATATCATCTTCATCATGGCCGACGATCTCGGCTACGGAGACCTTGGTTGCTACGGTCAGGAATTCATTCAGACGCCGAACATCAACAGCTTGGCTTCCGAGGGTATTCACTTCACGCAGGCCTACGCCGGGAGCAGTGTCTGTGCTCCGTCACGTTGTGTTCTCATGACAGGCCGACACAATGGCCGTGGAGCGGCGAGAGACAACATCCCGCATTATCCGACTTATCTTCAGGAAGAGGATATCACTATCGCCGAAGTGCTGAAGGGAGCCGGATACCGGTGTGGCGGTATAGGAAAATGGTCACTGGGTGATCCGGGGACTGTGGGGCGTCCCACCAATCAGGGCTTCGACGATTGGTTTGGATATTTGAATCAGGACCATGCCCATTACTACTATACGAACTACCTGAACGACGGGGAGGGTCGCTATGAGATGCCGGGGAACATGGAGACGAAGGAGCATTACAGCCATCACCTGATGACGGAACGCGCCCTTGAATTCATCGAAGAGTCGAAGGCAGTGCCGTTTTTCCTCTACGCAGCCTACACGCTTCCGCATTTCTCGTCGAAGTCGGAGGACGAAACGCTCTTTGCCATTCCTTCTGACAAACCCTACTCCGATCGCCCGTGGACGCAGTCGGAAAAAAATTACGCTGCGATGATCACCGGTCTTGACCGCGATGTCGGGCGGATCGTGGAACTGGTCGAGAAGCTGGGCCTGAAAGAGAAAACACTGATTATCTTCACGAGTGATAACGGGCACTTTGGAAAGGCTCCCAAGAAGTTCGAGAGTTCGGGAGGTCTCCGTGGCGCCAAGAGCAATCTGTACGAAGGCGGGCTCCGCGTGCCCTTCATCGCTCGGTGGCCGGGCGTCATTCCTGCTGGGCAAAAAAACGAAGAAGTCATCGCCTTTCAGGACATGCTTCCGACCTTTGCCGAGTTGGCGGGAGCCAGGGTGCCGGATGAAGTCGATGGCATCTCCGTGGTCGAGGCACTGAAGGCGCAACCACTTGGCAAGGTGCGTGATTATTTATACTGGGATTACGGGCATTGCCGTAGCCGATATGATCAGGCCGTGCGTTTCGGGGATTGGAAGGGGCTTCGTCTCGGGCAGGACAGTGATCTAGAGCTTTACGACTTGCGCAGCGACGTCGCCGAAGAGCGCAATGTTGCCAAGAGTCACCCCGATGTTGTTGCAAAGATCGAGAAGATCATGCGCGACGCCGTGACACCGAGCGACCGTTATCCGATCGGCGAGATCTACAAAGGGAAACCGCTCTGGAGCCCCGCACCTCTTCATTCACCCGCGAAATCATCACCATGAAAAACCACCCATTGACCACTGTTATTGCCAGCCTTTGCCTTCTTCTTGTGAGCCTGGCTTCCCTAAACGCCGAGAATGAACTTCCACCGCTCGCGAAACCGGGAGAAGGCGGGATTCTTTCAGCCGAGCTGATCTATACTGAGGAAGAAAAGCTCACGCCGCAATGCCACGCGTCGACAATTGTTGAGACACCGTCGGGCATGGTCGCCGCTTGGTTCGGCGGCACGCGCGAGAAGAATCCGGATGTTGGTATCTGGGTATCGCATCTTGAAGATGGTGAATGGTCGAAGCCGGTCGAAGTGGTGGACGGGTCCGAAGGTGAGGATCAGGAATACGCCTGCTGGAATCCTGTGCTTTTTCAGCCTGAATCCGGGCCGCTTCTGCTCTTTTACAAAGTGGGTATCGATCCGCGAAGTTGGTGGGGGATGCTCATCACTTCCGACGATGGCGGCAAGACTTGGTCGAAGCCGCGAAAACTCGGGACCAATGATGCCCTGCCCGAAGCGAACAGAAACCTTCTTGGTCCGGTCAAAAACAAGCCCATTCAGCTTTCTGACGGCACGATACTTTGTCCATCGAGTACCGAAAACGAAGGTTGGAAGGTTCACTTTGAGGTTACACGTGACAACGGCGAGACGTGGGAAGTGATCGGGCCGATTCATGACGCGTCGAAGTTCAATGCGATCCAACCGAGCATTCTTCGTTACGAGGACGGTCGCATGCAGGTCCTCTGCCGGAGCCAGGAAGAGACGGTTGCCCAAAGTTGGTCGAAAGACGGAGGCAAGACTTGGGGGCCAGTCACCGCCACAAGTCTTCCGAACCCGAATTCGGGCACCGATGCAGTTACTCTTGCCGATGGAAGGCAACTACTCGTTTACAATCACACTGCAAAACGAGGACCGTTTCCGTCGAACCGAAACATGCTGAACGTAGCGCTCTCTGATGATGGAGAGCAGTGGCGACCGATCCTGACGCTCGAGAAAGCGGAGAAGAGCGAGTATTCGTATCCCGCCGTGATTCAAGCTTCGGATGGGAAAGTGCACATCACCTACACTTGGAAACGCCGGTCCGTGAAGCATGTCGTGGTCGATCCGACGCAGCTTCCTTAGATGCTGTTAAAAACAGTCTAACGGACCACTCCACGGAGTGAGTCTGGTAATCTCTGGTGAAGGAGGATATTCTTGTCGTTCACCAAAGGTGGACCCGGAGTGCTGCGGCCGTTTTCAATGACCTTGCGAAGTGACTGGACCATTTTTGCGACGCGAACGGGGCTTTGATCGGCCAGGTTGTGATCTTCGTGGGGATCGTAGGCGAGATTGAAAAGCTGAACGAACGGCGCGCGAGTCAAATCTTCGCGCGTCGGGGTCTTGCCGAACTCTTCCAAGGCGGCATTCCAGGCTTCACCGGACAGAGGCTCGATAAGATGTTTGTCTGGGGCGCCGCTGCCGGGACAAAGACAGAGTTTCCAGTTTCCTTCGATGATCGCGAAACACTCCGTCGCTGATTGCATGGTCAGGAATGGGCGTTTTGCCTTCGCTTCCGGATTTTTAAGGACATGGGCAAAGCTGACCGAGTCTGGCGCGGTGGTCTTCTTGAGTTTCTCGCCGGAAAGGTCCGCGAAGGTGGCCATCATGTCGCTGAGGCTGACGAGGGCATTGCTGGTCGTTCCCTTCTTGATGACTTTGGGCCAGTGAGCAATGAGAGGAACCCGCAGGCCGCCTTCGTAGACCGTGAACTTATAACCGCGATGCGGCCCGCCGGAATAGTGTCCTGCTTCCTCAAGGAGTTTCATCTGACCGGGCGTTGCTGCGAGGATGTTTCCCGCATAAGACGCGGCGCCGTGATCGGAGGAAAAGAGGACAAGAGTGTCTTCCGCGAGGCCTTTTTCGGTTAAGGCGTTCATCACCCGCTCCACGGCATGGTCAACCTCCATGACAAAGTCGCCATAGACGCCGAGCTTGCTTTTTCCTTGCCAATTAACGCCTGGACTGGTGGGAGTGTGAGGGGCCGTAAGAGCAAGGAAGAGAAAAAACGGCTTCTTCTTCGATTGCTTTTCGATGAAGCCCTCAGCCTCACTGTAAAATGTCTCGAGGACCTCGTGGTCTTCGAAATCCTTTTCCGCAGGACCGACGCGATTGAAGGCGCTCCATCCTTTTTGCGCAGATACTTCGCCCTGCCACTCGTTGTTGCGGATGAAAACATAGGGATACATATCGAGCGATCCGGGAACGATGAAGCTTTCCTTGAAGCCGAATTGCGGAGGGCCGTAGAGAATTGGTTTTGTGAAATCGACGGTCTGCGGATCTTGTTGAGTCGCCCCTTCGCTGGTGGTCATGCGTGTGCCGAGGTGCCATTTCCCGACGTAGCCGGTTTGGTAGTTGGCGCGGTTCAAGAGTTTGGCGAGGGTGAACTTCTCGACTCCAGGCTTCGGTCCGATGAAGCCCCATGGTCCCGTGAATTCGGGACGGGAAAAGCGCCACGCGTAGCGACCGGTCATCAATGCGATGCGGGTGGGCACGCAAACAGAGGCATTGACGTGGGCGTTCGTGAAGCGGAGGCCGTTTGAGGCGAGAGCATCGATGTGCGGTGTCTCGATCTGACAGCGGTCTCCACCGTAGCATTTCACGTCGCCGTATCCAAGATCATCAGCGAGTATGAGAACAATGTTAGGGGGCTTCGCCTCAAGGAGAGAACACAACAGGAAAAGAAACCAGATAGGGGTGAGGGTTTTCATGGGAAAGTTGTCTATTCAACCATCTCGGCAGCCGCCGACTTCACGCCAAACTTCTCCTCAAGCAATCGGATCGGATCGAAATCTGGTTTGCCGTAGAGCTTCTGCTGGCGCTCGATTTGTCGATTGGGGTAGTAGTCGAAGATATCGCCGTCTCCGACGATGCGCGGGTCTTCCTGCGCGGTCAGTCCTGCTTTCAGCTTTTCCCAGAGTTGTTCTTTCGTGTCGGCGTAAGCTTTGTCTCCAGCGAGATTACTCACGCAGTCTGTATCCGTTTTCATGTCATAGAGTTCTTCGGCGGGCCGTTTGCCAAAGCTCGACAAGTAGAAATGATATTCAGCGGAGTTTTCAGTGAGGGCGGTTAGGTAACTCTTCGTGGGTGAGCCGTCGCAGTTGCGGTAGTCGTATTCGGGATCACCGACCGGCCAGCGATGGGGTTTGAAATTGCGGACGTAAAGAAAATCGTCGGTGCGGATAGCTCGAGCGGGATAGCCGACGGAAAGCAAGTCCCCATCGGTTCGGCCCATGTCGTGACGTTCTTTTCCAAGAAGTGTGTAATCGCGGGCTTTGTCGATGCGTCCTGATTCTTTGGCGAGTAGTTGCGGGAGGAAACTCTGGCCAGTCATCTGGTCGGGGGCGTCGACGCCGACAACTTCCATGATCGTGGGAGCAACATCGGGGAAGGTGATGAAATCCGTGACGGTGCGCCCCGCTTTCATTTTATCTCCCCAGCGAACGGCGAATGGGATATGGAATCCGTCATCGTAGATCTGGCCTTTGACCCGAGGGAATGGCATGCCGTGGTCCGATGTGGCGATAATCAGGGTGTTCTCAAGCATTCCGTGCGTTTCGAGATGTTTCAACGCAAGGCCGATGTGCTTGTCGAACCACTCGACTTCGATGGCGTAATCCGCGAGATCGCCACGGATGGTTTCGTTGTCCGGGTAGTAGTCCGGAACCGTGACTTTACTCAAATCCCGCCCGTCCTTTTTCCAGGCATTCAATTCATACCCCCGGTGAGGCTCCTTGGTGCCGAGCCAGAAACAGAATGGCTTGTCCGCGGGCTTTGCCTTGAGGAAGGCCTCAAGGTTTCCTGCGTAGTCGACGTTGGAAATCGCCTTGTAAGGAGGCGTGAGTTTGAGGTCGTTCCATGGGCGGCCGGCTGGGTTCACGCTCTTCGATTCTTTGCCGGCGTCCAGTCCTTGCCAAAGTCCGGGTCCCCAGCCTTTGCCCGTGTAACCAATTTCGTATCCCGCTTCTTCGAGGAGCCATGGGTAAAGCTTCCACTTGGAGGAGAAAAACGGCTGGTGATTGCAGACTTCCTCAAGCTGCCAGGAGTAACGGCCGGTCAGGAGGCAGGCGCGGGCGGGGGCGCACTTCGGATTGCAGTTGTAAGCGTTCGTGAAGAGAGCGCCCTCTCGAGCGATGCGGTCAAACGCGGGCGTCTCCACATAAGTCGTTCCATATGCGCCAAAGCTGTCGCGCGAAGCGTCGTCGGCGATAATGAAGAGAATGTTCGGGCGTTCGGCAGCCAGAGAACCGGAGGAAAGAACAGCAAGCAAAAGAAGCTTCAAAGAAAGGGGTATCATAAAAACAGTATTGCGGTTGAGAAAAGTGTTTGAAAGGGAAAACTGATCGGTCACAATGACCGTGTCGGGGGAATTCTTACGATGCGAGAGCTAGCGAAGCATTTTGTATGGGCAGCATTTGTCGCGGGGGCATTCTACCTCGGTGCGCAAGGAGGGCTTGGATTGATGGTTAAGGAGGGAGACTCGCTCGGCCGAGATGACACAAAGGGTGGTCGCGTCACCGCGCTGGAGAAATCGACTTCCCAAAATGGTGAAATTGATCCGGCGACCAAATTCGATCAATTTCTCCGAGAAAATGATACTCGGGGATTGAAGGGAATTCCGGGTGAAAAGGAACTTGCGGAGCTATTTGGGAAAGCGTCCAAGAATCTCGACCCACTTGAGAGGCGAAGATCTTTTGACCGGATTCTGAATGCGATAACTCCAGACGATTTATCCCTTAGTAAATTCCAGTAGAGAACTATGAAGATATTTTTCGTCTTAGTTGGACTGTTTTGTATTCATATCATTTCCTATTTGCTTCTCAGAGAGGACATTAGGCGGAAAGATACATTGATTTTTGAGAAATTGAGAATGCGAAATATTAGGGAGATAACCAGTATGGAGGGTGCGAGTCAGAATATTAAGCTGGTCTTTAAGCGCCCAGAGGTTGCTTCGAAGCCAATTTGGTTGACTTATTCGATATCTGCTATTCTATATTTAGGCTTGTTTGCTGCGATTGGAATTATTATCATTCTGCAGTTATTTAAATTGTAGCTAAGAGAAAAAGTTCGTAGGCAGTGGTGACAAATTGGTTTCTGATCCAATCATCGATTGCTGAGAGGGTTACAAATCCGAGGAAGGTGGTGAAAGGTTTATCATATCTGGTGGCCACGCAGCGCTTTCGCTTGAGGTATAGTCGGAACTACACCGAATTGCTCGCCAACTACCGCCTCGTTCTCTTCGGCCACGGCACCCGAGGCCAAGTCTCCGGCAAACGCTGTAAGCACGGTTTCACGAAAGCCAAAGCAGTCGCCGAATCCGCCCGTCAAGGTCAACTAGGTCGGCTTGAGTTCCTGAAACAACGACTCCGCTACTTCACGCGGGGGGCTGTTTTGGGGAGTCGCGAGTTCGTGAACAAAGTCTTCGAAGCTGAACGCCATCGATTTGGTCCAAACCGGAAAACCGGGGCGCGAAAACTGCGGAGAGTCGGTCAGACCGCTCCTCACTCGCTGCGTGAAGTAGGCGGATAGACGCTTTTTCGTCATGTACCCCTAGCTGCTCCGGGGCGAAAGACGACTTTTGGCACTTCAACCTCAACTTCGTGATCGTTGAAAAGGTTCCTTTGGCGATCAAGGAGACTGGAACAGCGAGCTTGTTGTTACCAATTCGAGAAGATCCTGCATCCCATTGCCCCGCTGTCCGAGTTGCTTGACGATTTTATCGACGTCACCCCGGTCGAGGACCTCCATGCGGCGGCCGGTGGCGTAGGTGAGGAGGCGTTCGGTGAGCATGCGGGCGAAGGGTTCCTTTCGGTTGAGGAGGAGTTCCTTGAATTCCGGGATCGAGGAGAATGCCTGCCCGCTTGAGAGTTGGTCCGAGGCATCGATTTTTGGTCCCTGTTTTCTCCCTGCGGGATAGTGCGTGCGCCAGGCGCCGACGGGATCGAAGTTCTCCAGCGCGAACCCGGGAGGATCGATCTTGCGGTGACACTCGTTGCAGGTTGTGACTTCACGGTGTTTTTCCAACTGATCACGAATGGTCGTCGCGCCGCGGATGTCGGGGTCGATGGGTGGGACGTCGTCGGGCGGTGGTGCGGGTGGAGTTCCGAAAATATTTTCGAGGATCCACACGCCGCGCGTGACGGGAGAGGTTTCGATACCGTTCGCGGTAACGGTGAGGACGGATCCCATGCCGATGAGACCGCCACGATTCGGATAATTTGCGAGACTCACCTTGCGAAAGTGATGCGCCTTGGCCGGTTCGCGATCGAATTCCTTTAAGAGGGTGTCGAGTTCGTAGTGCTTGGCGAGGCTCTTGTTGAGAACGGTGTAGTCGCTGTCGAGGTAGTCGAAAATCGGGCGGTTGTTCTCCAAAAGGTGGCGGGTGAAGGCGCGGGTTTCTTCGGCGAAAGCGGATTCAAGACTCCAAGTGTAATAGTCCGCGAACATGTCGCGGTCTGGTGGCATGTCGCCGAGGGAGCGCAAGTTGAGCCAGGCGTCGAGGAAGCCGGCAACAAATTCCTCCGAACGCGGATCCTTCAGGAGACGGTGCATTTGCTGGTGAAGGACGGCGGGCTTGAGGATTTCTCCACTGTCAGCGAGGGCGCGAAGCTCCGGGTCCGGCATCGTCGACCAGAGAAAATAGGAGAGCCGCGAAGCGAGGTCGTGTGCGCCGAGTTTTTCGCCTTTGCTTTGTTGTCTTCCGGGTTCGGCAAGATAGATGAAGGCGGGAGAACAAAGGGCGGCCTTCAACGCGTCCTTCATCGCCTGCATTGGAGAGTGGCCTTCGGCTCGACGGATTTTCACGACGTTCATGAGGTTGTCGATCTCCTCCTTGGTCGCGGGACGTCGATAAGCACGGTCGGCGAAGCGTTTCAGAATTTCGCGTGTTCGCTCCGGTCGGAAAGGTTTGTCTCCGAGAATGATTTGATGTTTTCGCGGTGGCCAGGTGTTGAAGATCGGACCGCGAATTTTCACTTCGTGGATGCGGATGTGGGGCATTTTGCCGTGTTCGAGAACGACGCGTCGCGCATCGACGATCCCACCCTCGAAGTCGCCCTTGGGCCAATGATCCTTGTATCGATTCGCGATCGCACTGAAAGCGCTCCGGCTGCTCTCCATCCCGTTGATGAAGGTGAATCTAGGAGTCTGCCCTTCGTGGAGCCAGACCTTCATGGTGTGCCACTTGGGTTCTCCGTCTCCCACGGTGACTTCGTCGAGCAGAGGTTCGATCGGCTGGGAGTTGTGGAGGAGTCCTGCGTCGTCGCGGCCGGGAACAATGCCTAATCGAAATGGTTCGGCGAAGTCGGTGCCGAAGATTTTGTCGTCGTAGGGATGATCACGATTCTTCGCGTGGGCAAGAAGCTGGATCTCGTAGAGGCCGTCTGCGGGAACGCCAGTTTTGAACTCGTTGACGTAACCGTAGCAACCTTCCTGGCGTGGGGTGTCCGTCACTTCATAGATACAGAGGTAGCGGTAGTTGAAGACGCGCTTGTGCGAGTAGGCGAGTTCCGAGCCTTGATAGAAATTGCCTCGAAAACGCCAGTTCTCTTCCTTTGGCTTTTCCAAGTTGGAAAATACCTTCTCGATAACGGCGTCGGCGGCTTCAAGATACTGGTCAAGGAGGTATCCCGAGGTAACGAGGGTGTCGCCGATGTTGTCCATGTGCTCGGCGGTCTGGTCTGTCGGAAAGTTCCTTGTCGGATCGAAGGATTCGAGATCCAAGCCCAGCAAATCTTCAATGGTGTTGGTGTACTCGCGTCGGTTGAGGCGACGAAGGACGGTTTGAGCGCCGGTGCTTTCCAGTGAATCGCGGGCCTGTCCTACTTGCTGCGTTAACGCGGCGATAAGGTTCGTGACCTCTTCCTCAGATGGCTGTGCCTTTGCCTTTTGTGGGGGCATTTCGCCCAAGACAAGCTGATCGATGATGTCCTGTGCTTTGATTATCGAAGGCAGGCCGTCAATGGGAAAGCTGAGCGACTCAAAATCCCGATCACCCTTCTGCAAATCGCGGTCGTGACAATTCAGGCAATACTTGTCGAGGAAGATTTCGGGATCAACGGCGCTGATGGTCTGGCCGCATTGAAGGGCCAGGTGAATTCCTATAATAATGAGCGGACGCATGGAGTCCAAACCGCTTTGTGGTTACAGCAAGGTTCCCGTGCTTGTTCCAAACTGATCCACTTCCATGCCGAACTTCTGCAGCATGCTCACGTAGAGATTGCTGAGCGGTGTGTGGTGGGATTCATCGCGGCGGATGGCTTTGTATTCGCCGTGCTTGAAGCCGCCGCCCGCGAGGATGACCGGGAGGTTCTTGTTCGTGTGGGAGTTGGCATTGGCCATGCCGCTGCCGAAGAGAACCATGCTGTGGTCGAGGAGAGTCCCATCGCCTTCCTTAACGGACTTCAGTCTTTCAAGGAAGCGTGAGAATTGCTGCATCTGGTATTCCTCAAGCACGAGAAGATGATCGATGTTCTCCTGAAGTTTTCCGTGGTGGGAAAGAGCGTGGTATCCCTTCTTGATGTCGAAATAGCGAGCTTCGAAGTCGCCACCAATCTCTAGAGTCGCGATGCGGGTGGAGTCGGTTTGAAGGGCAAGAACGATGAGATCGTAGAGCAACGGCAGATCATCGACCATGTTGGTGTTTTTCGGAGCGGTGATCGGCGGTTTTGGTTTGGGGACGTCGGCCCAATGGCGGCTGAGTTCGAGTCGCTTTTCGACGTCGCGAACCGAGGTGAAATACTCGTCGAGTTTTTCCCGATCCTCGCGATCAATTCGGCGTTGCAAGGACTTGGCGTCACCAAGGACGGCATCGAGGATCGAGCCCTTCAGGTGAAATTTGTCATAGGACTTTGCGAGGTTGTCGGTGGATTCATCGACGAAGAGTTTGTTGAACAATTGCTTCGGTCCCGGGATGGGTGGGACTCGAGTTCCGCTCCGGGTCCAACACATTTTGCATCCACCGTGAATTCCGGATTCTGAACCGATGGTCAGGGAAGGGAATCGTGTGAGGCTTCCAACCGATTCAGCGGCGAGCTGGTCCATGGAAATATTACCGTCGGGTCGTCCTTTGGCATCCATGAGAAGGACGCCGCTTAGGAAGGAATGGACGGCGAAGTGACCGCCCTTGTGATCGTGGTCCAGTCCGGAGAAAAGTGTGAAGTCTTTTCGATGGGGTGCCAGCGGCTTGAGGAGCCGGGGCATCTCGTAATTCGGTCCCGGGGCGGTGGGGAAGAACGAAGGTTGGTAAAAACCTAACAGGTTTCCAATCGCGACCATGCGGGTCGGACTTGCGGATTTCTTCGTCTCGGTGGCCTGTAGGCTGGTGCCGGCGCCGAGGAGTTTCGTGGACAATGAATGGAGGACTGGCAGGGCCAGCGAAACTCCGGTGGTTTTGAGGAAAAACCGGCGATGGGAACTGGGCGATTTGAGAGTCACGGAATTCAGGAGTTCTTGGCGGGTAAACTGCCGGAAAGCGGATTATCTTAGCCGCTGGATGAACGATTCCAAAGCAGGAAAGACCGCGTATCCGGCTGCGGAGCGCGAACTTCGCGAGCAGGTGCGGCGCGCGCGGGTCGATTTTTCCGCCATGGCCATTCCGTTGCGCCAGTGCGACTTGTCCAGCTGCCGGGCGACGTGCTGCCACGATGGTGTGATTCTGGGGCCGGATGAAATGTCGATCATGGAACGGATGATGGAAAAAAGCGGCGATGTTTTGCGGTCCTATGAGTGGAATCCACCACACGTGTTTACGCGCCGAAAGGGGAGATGGAAGTCGCTTTCTTTGACGGCGGAACCCGGACAACTGGCGGCGACTTATCCCAAGCATTTTCCGAAGACGCGTTGTGTCTTTTTGGACGAACAGCATCGCTGTGTCTGGCAACGGCTTGCCATCGACAGTGGAGAAGAGCCGTGGTTTTGGAAACCGATTTCCTGCTGGATGCATCCGCTGCGGGTTCGACGAGAGGAAGACGGAGGTTTTGTTCTGACCTTGAATCGGAATGAGGGGCCGGGCTTTGAATCGGACACGCCTTGCGGGGGAGCTTCCGGTGGCTGTGGGCTACCAGCTTGGAAAGTGTTGAGCGAGGAATTGAGATGGTTGGGCGAAATCGGCGGGCGGGATCTTCTCGGTGAGATTGAAGCCTCCTTGGGGAGTGCGAGCGAGGCGGCATTACCCGTTGATATCGTGGAGAATTAGGCGGTATTAGAGGGTGCTTGCGGACCCCCCAGTCGTAGCTCGACTTTCCCATGTTTTTGCTCTTGGCCTACTGTTGTCGGCGGCTTTGGGAACGAATGTGATCGCGAAAGGAAAATTTGAAGACCTGGTGCGTCCGATACTTCAAAGCCATTGCGTGCAATGCCATGGCGAGGACGGAAATGTAAAAGGGAAGGTCAATCTTCTCGATATCGAAAACGAGAAGGTCATGATGAAAGATCCGGACTTTCTCGAGTTGGTGATGGAGGTTATCGACTACGAGGAAATGCCGCCGGAGGATGAGAAGCAGATCGAGGCTGGGAAGCGAGTGGAGATTGTCGAGTATTTGCGGGAGCGACTGCACGTCGCCTTGAACTCAACGGAGAAGGTTCCGCACACGCCGATTCGCCGCATGAACCGTTTTCAATACAACAACGCGGTCGTGGATTTGCTCGACCTCAATGCCGTGGTCTTTCCATTGCCGGAGAGGATGATGCGGGATCACAGTAATTATTTTCAACCGGCGTCAGGAAAGATGCCGGAGAAGTTGAGGGTGGGGAGTCGTCCGTTGGGTAAATCACAATTGATTGAGAAGCGTCTCGCCGGCGTGTCGGCGTTTCCGCAGGATCTGCGGGCGGAGCACGGGTTTGATAATCGAGGCGATCATCTTTCGCTGTCGCCCTTGCTCATGGAGGAGTTCCTGAAGTTGAGCATCTCCATCATGCAAAGTCCGGACATGACGGCGAAGACGAGTGGGATCTGGAAAACTTTCTTCGCCGCTCCGAAGGACTTGCCTAAGGAAGATCAGGAAAAGGAGGTTCGCTCTCGACTGAAGCCGTTCCTGACGGCGGCCTTCCGGCGGCCGGTCGAGAAAGACGTGCTAGAGCGGTATGTCGCATACGCGGTGCAATCCTTGGATTCCGGTATCGCGTTTTCTGAGACGATGAAAGGAGTGGTTTCCGCGGTCTTGGCCTCGCCTCGTTTTCTTTATCTGTTCGACCGGGCGGAAGCTGAAGCGGGGACGAAGGAAATCGATGATTTTGAATTGGCGTCGCGACTAACCTTTTTTCTGTGGGGCAGTATCCCGGATGCGGAACTTCTCGGATTGGCGGAAAAGGGACGATTGCGCGAGCCGGAAGTTCTGCGTGGGCAAGTGAACCGCATGCTGAAGGACCGGAAGCTAAAACGTTTCTGTGACGGCTTCCCTGCGCAGTGGCTGCAGTTGGATCGCATTATCTCGGCCATTCCCGACCGCGACACTTACGAGGACTTCTTCATGGGTCAGTATCGCCTGAGCATGCACATGATGCTTGAGCCGCTGTTGCTCTTTGAAACGGTGTTGATCGAAGATCGTTCGATCATTGAATTGATCGATCCGGAATTCAGTTACCGGACCGTGCGTTTGCAGAACTGGTATGGCGAAACGCCGATCAAAGAGAAAGTGAGCGGCCCGACGGCACTAACGATGTATCGCGTTCCCACGGAAAAGCGTCGTCAAACCGGCGTCATCACGAACGCGGCTACGATGGTCATGACATCCGGTCCGCATGAAACGAAACCGATCACGCGCGGTGCGTGGATTCTTGGGGTGATTTTCAACGATCCACCTGAGCCGCCGCCCGCCGACGTACCGCCGTTGAATGAGAAGAAGGAGGAAGTTGAGCACCTGACGCTGCGCGAGCGGTTTTCCGCGCACCGGGAGAGAGCGGATTGCAAGGGATGCCATGAGAAGTTGGACCCGCTCGGGTTTGCCATGGAGAATTTTGATCCCGTGGGCAAGTGGCGCGAGATTTATGAGAATGGGCGAGAGGTCGATGCCGCAGGAACTCTATTTCGGAAGCACGAATTCACGGACGCGGATTCCTTCAAGGATGCGGTATTGAAGGAGAAAGAGCGCTTTGTGCGAGCCTTTGCCGGGCATCTTCTGTCGTTCGCGCTGGGACGTGAGTTGGCGGCCGTGGATTCCCCCTCGATTGATGAGATCGTGGAATTGACGACCGAAGCAGAATATCGACTTCAGCCGATGATCCATGCTATCGTTCAGAGCGAGGCCTTTCGCTTGAAATCCTCGTCGAAAGATAACTCCCTCGCCGGGAATTTAACCGGACCTTACCTCCGCAATCCATGAATACCGTTTCCCGCCGATCTTTTCTCAGAGGGGCCAGTGGTGCTGTGCTGTCGTTGCCTTGGCTAGAGAGCCTGGCCGCGACACCGGTGACGAAAGTGGCGGCGCCGGCTCAGCGCATTGCGTGGTTCTACGTGCCGATCGGAGTTGTGCGTCGTGGATTTTTCCCCGGCGAGGCTGAGACGAAGATTCCGGTTTTCCAAGGTGGGAACAATCGACGGGGCTTTGTCGCCAGCGAAATCGAGATCCCGGTGGGTGAGAATCCCTTTCCCTTTACGCCCACGTTGGAGCCGTTGGAGCCTGTCATCGACAAGGTCGCACTGGTGACGGGCATGGACCGAACCTACCAAGTCGGGACCGACGTTCACGCGCAGTGTGCCTCCTGTTTTCTGAGCAGCGCGCCAGCCTATTCGATCAAAGAATCGGCGTGGCCACTTGACCGCACATTGGACCATGTCATTGCGGACACGGTGGGAGAAACGACCCCGTTCCGTTCGCTGGAGTTCAGTTGCAACAGCCACAAGGACAACAAGGAATCGATTCACTTTGATAATATTTCCTGGTATGGCACCGGCCACGTCGCGCCATCACTGCGCGATCCACGGAAGGCTTATCGCCGTCTCTTCGGGACACAGGAAATCGAAGCCTATCGAAACATCACGGACCTTGTTCTCGACGATGCACGCTCAATGAAGCGGCACCTTGGTTACGCGGATAATCAAAAGTTCGCAGAGTACTTCGACTCAATTCGCAGCATTGAGGAGCAGATGGAAAAAATGGAAAAACTGCGCGGTAGCCTCGCCGAAGTGAAGATGGACGAGCCTGCGGAAGCGCATCTTCCCCGCGGCGAGTACATCCGACTCATGGGCGACCTAATGGTAGTGGCGTTGCAGTCGGGGCTCACCAATGTCGCCACCTTCATGGTTGGTCCCGAGCGTTGGGACACGCCGTTCATGTACGAGAGCCTTTTCGACAAGCCGGTGAGTCATCACAAGATGTCGCATAACCAGACCAAATACATCGACGCCCTTCTCGAAGTCGATCGCTTCCACATGGAGCAATTCGTCTATCTCGTCGAGAAGATGGAGGGTATTCAGGAAGCCAACGGAACCTCGCTCCTCGACAACACGATCTTCACCTACGGGTCCGGATTGGGCGACGGATCGACGCACCAGTATAACGACCTCCCCATCATCGTGGCTGGGCGCGGAACCGGAGCTTCCATGGCCGGCAAGCACCTGCATTGTCAGGAAGGAACTCCCCTTGCGGACCTGTGGTTGACGCAGGCCAAGTCCATGGGAGTGGCAGCGGACCGATTCGCGGACAGTGTTAGCACTGTTTCCAGCTTGATTTCTTGACCTGATATTTCGCGGCGAGCGCCCTCCGTCGGGTGATTTGCCTTGCCGTTCCAGCCGGAATCCGGTTTATTTTCTTCGCGGACACTCATGAAGGTTTTTTCTCTCATCACATTTTGCTCCCTGCTCTCGATTGGATTCGGGGAGACCATCGTTCTCAAGGATGGGAACACGATACAGGGCGACTTGCTGAAGCAATCCGAGGATGCCTACTTTATCGATCTTGGTTTCGACATTTTGAAAGTGCCAATGACTCATGTCGAAAAAGTGGTGGACACGGTTTCGGAGAAGGCTTCGGAACAAGTAACGAATCAGGGAGCGAAGAAAGGGAGTGAATTCGATTCCAGTCAGCTCTACCGGCTCGGGAACGGAAGCGCCAAGGTTCGGACGGTAAAGGAAAACGCGGAGCAAGTCGGTTCTGCGGTTGTGCAGGTCCGGACGACATCCGGTTTAGGATCTGGCTTCGTGATTAATCCGGCTGGCTATGTTGTGACGAATAACCACGTCATTTCCGGTGAGCACAAAATCTCGGTCGTCTTTTTCAAGAAGAACGAACGAGAATTGGAGAAAGTTTCTTATGACAACATTCGCATCGTGGCGACCAGCGAGGCCCTCGACCTCGCGCTATTGAAGGTCATCACGGAGAAGGAGGAAAAATTCGCCTACCTTCCCATCAGCCAACCGGATCAATTGCGGCAAGGTCAAACCGTATTCGCCGTTGGCAGTCCTCTTGGTCTCGGGCGCTCGGTCTCCAGTGGGATTGTCAGCGCACGAAACCGTGTCGTCGGTGAAGGACTGACTTACATTCAACACACGGCACAGATTAATTCCGGAAATTCCGGTGGTCCGCTATTCAGTTTGCGTGGCGAGGTTGTCGGCGTGTTGAACATGAAGATGGCGTCCGTAGGCGTCGAGGGCATGGGATTCGCCATTCCTTCCATGTTGCTCGAGTTCTTTCTGCATAACGTCGATGCCTACGCCTTCGATCCCCGCAATCCCAACGCTGGCTTCCGGTATCTTGCTCCTCCGGGAGCTGTTGATTCTGTCGAAGGTAAGTCGGAAGTAACCAGCAGTCCGCCGGTCGGTGCGAAAAAGGAGCGGAGTAAGAAGACGATCGAATAAGTTGGGTCTCATCCCTTGAATCAAGTTTTCCTATGAAGAGATATCACAAAGTATTATTGGCTTTCGCGGGAGGTATGTTCGCCTGCGGAAGCGTTCAGGCGGAGAAGCTTTCGCTGCTCGAATTCATTCCAGAGTCAGCGCCCGTGATCCTGCATGTCACGGATATCGAGGAGGTTTCCGAGCAATGGGCCGATTCTCCCTTTGGTAAAGCGCTCGCTGACGAGAAGCTGGAGAAGTTCCTCGCGCCGATGATGGAAAAAATGAAGTCGGAATTTTCCGAGATTCAGGACAAGGAAATCATCGAGGAAGCACTCGGAAAGATTCGAAATGAGTTTAGCGGCGAAATGGTTGCGGCGGTGATCGATATGCCGATTTCGCAATGGGTTGCCTACGCCAATGAAACGGAAGTTCATGACGAAAGTCCCGAAGCGTGGAGTAAGTCGTTGCCGCATATGGTAGTGATGGGCGAAGTGGGAGAAGGTTTTGGTGGAGCGATGGCGGACTTGACGAAGACTCTCGCGCAAGTTGCAACCGAAGAAGACAACGATGTTTCTGCGTTTTTTGAAAAAGAGAAGGATGGGGAAGCGGAGATTTTCCGGCTGGAGTTGGAGGAAAAAGGAAAGTCGCCTTTCAATCTTTATGTCTATGGAGAGGCCAACGGAGTTGGTGTTTTGGGATGGCCCAAGTCGGCGGTGACGGAAACGCTTCGTGCCGTCCGCGAACAGGACCTCGGAGAACCTTCCGCGACCGGCGGTGCGTTTGCAGACTTCCGCGCGCGTTACCCGGAATCCAGCGCAATCGTGCACATGGATTTGGAGGCCGGCTTCGCGGAGATGTTTAAGGCGTTGGAAGATGCTGCCGAGGCGGGTGACTTGGATTTGTCTGAGATGGAAAACATGGGCATGAGTATGGAAAGCTTGCGGAAGGCGATTGGAATCGACGATTGGAGATCTCTGGCGTTCGGTATGGAATTCTTCGACGACCGGATGTTGCTCAACTTCGGGATGCTCCTTCACAAGCGGAGCGGTTTTATGAAGGTGATGGCTTACGAAAACGGGCTCCGTGACTTTCCTGAGTTTGTCCCGCCGCAAGCGCCGAGTGTGACCGTCAGCCGATTCAACGTACAGGAACTCTGGACGGAATTGAAAATCATGATCAACACACTAAGTCCGCAATTCAGTGAGCAGTTCTTTGCGGGGATCGGTCAATTCGAACAGATGCTTGAGATGAGCCTGGAGGACGACCTGATCAAATATTTCGGAAAGACCATCGTGCAGGTTGAGGATATCATCTTGCCCGATCTTGCGGAAGATGGGGTGGAAGCCGACTTGAAGGAAGACAACGTGGTCGCGTTCGAATTAAAGAATGCGCAGAGCTTCGAGCTGGGTCTCGATAAGCTCGTTTCCGGGGTGCAAAAGCGTATGGGGTTGCCCGTTGCTACCGAAGAATACCTCGGCACGGAAATGTATTTTTTCGGAAATCCTCCGCAGAAAGTGTCCTTTTTCGTGAAGGGCGACTACTTCTTCCTCTCCGTGGGCGTGGGCAATATGGTGAAGAAAGTGATCTCAACGATGAACCGCGAAGGAGGATCGCTTTGGGAGGAGCAAAAGTTCAAAGACCTCATCGCTGAAGTGTCGCCCGACTACTGTGGTGTGGGTTATGTGAAGTTTGGAAACCTCGCCAGAGGAATCGCCGACATGTTCCTTTCGATCGAGGGTCTGATGGAAGGGGAAGACATGCCTGTCGATTTCAGCGCGATGCCGGACGGCGAATGGTTCGAACGCATCTTTGGCGAAATGCTCGGTGCCCAATACATGGAGGACGACGGCTTTTTTGGAGAAATCATCCTCATGCCCGGTAAATGAAAATTCTACTCTTAGCTCTTAGTTTTTCTGCCGTTGCGACTTTGACTGCGCAGGAAGTGCGGTTGGATGCGCCGCTTGTTTTGAAGGTGGATTGGGAAACCCGCGCCTTGAGTAGTGCCGACATCGATGGCGATGGACGTGTTGATCTTGCCTTGATTAACAATGGCAAAGCCGAGATCGAGATTTTCTACCAATTGGCACCGGGAGAGAAGCCCGGCAAGACGAAGCGGGTCGTGAAACAGGATCGTTGGGAGCCTCAAATGGATGACGCGCCATTCGAGCGGGACAAATTGTTCACGGGTGGCGATGCGCTGGACCTGGAGTTGGGGGACTTGAATGGAGATGGTCTCGTCGATGTCGTCTTCGCCAATGATCTCGAGGAAATCGTAATTCATTACCAGGAAGCTGGTGGCGAATGGTCGAAGGCGATCACCACGGAGGTGGAAGGCTTGGCCGCCGCGCCGGGCGCAATGGTGATCGCGGATTTGCGAGGCGACGGGAAGCAGGATCTTGTCGTCGTGGGAACAAATGACATACTCGTTTTTGTGGACGGGAACATGGGCTCGCCGCCCGAACGATTTCCGCTGGCCTTTTCCGGGCTGAGCACGTTGAAGGTGATCGATGCGGACCGGGACGGGCGTTTGGATATTTGTTATGGACAGTCGCTGGGTTCGGAGACGTATCTCGTCGTTCGTGCGCAATCGGAGGACGGGCAGTTTTTCGGGGAGCGGTTCATCCGCATCGAGGGGCTCACGAGTATTCTCAAGGAATTCGGGAAGCCGGG
>JBCCWV010000084.1:0-20539 GCA_039192745.1 Verrucomicrobiota bacterium
CTGGAATTTCAACGGGGTATTGGAAAGCAAGAAACAGCCCGGCCTTCGAACGTTCGTCCACTTCCATCTCCAGCAGATCCTCGCCTTCAAGAATGATGGACCCACCGGTCACCTCATAGTCCTCATGGCCGGCCATGACCTTCGCGAGAGTGCTCTTGCCAGAACCGTTGGGTCCCATGATGGCGTGAACTTCCCCCGCAGGAACTTTCAGCGAAAGACCTTTGAGGATTTCATTGTCATCAATCTTCGCGTGTAGATTTTCGATTTTCAGGCTCATTTCTTGTTTTGTTTGGCTTTCTTGGCGCACTCGGGACAGACGCCCTTGATCACCATTTCAAATTGTTCAACCCGCGAACCCCGCGGCAAACTCCAACTCTCCCCCAGTGCAGTACCCTCCCGCTTGAAAACATCTCTTACTTCGCCGCATTCGCTGCAGAAGAAGTGACCGTGATCCATTTGGTTGGGACAGTATCGGGAAGGCGCACGGTCCATGTTCACTTGCTTGACAAACCCAGCTTGCGTCAATGTTTCCAAGCAGTTGTAAACGGTGGCCAACGAGATCGACGGCATCCGCTCCTTCACCCGCAGGAAAACCTCGGACGCCGAAGGATGGTCCATTTCGTCGAGAATGACGTCATAAACCATTTTCCGCTGCTTGGTCATGCGAAAACCCAGCTTTCCTTCGTCGATTGACGCAGGATCGATGGTTTCGACAGTGCCTTTTCGCGGGTTCATTTGGGGGCAATACGAGCACAAGCCGGAATTGGATCAAGAATTATTCTAAATTCGGATCGGACCAGCCTTGATCAGGAGGATTTCCTCATAAACACGGCCAGTCCTCAATCGGGTCTGGTGATCGATCAAGCAGCAGGCAAGCCTGCACCACGGGGCTGATCGATCCGACCTGCAGGCGGCACGCGATGCCGAAGAAGAAGCGGTTGAGTTCGAAATTGGCCCGGTCGGTCGGTGGATTACTCCGATAAGCCATGGACGTGTAGTCCTGGACCAGATCCAGCGGCGTGGGCCCCTCCAACCCGATGCGGCCGGCGAGCAACCCTTCGACGCCGTTCGTGCTGTCGATGTCGAGCTTGAATTTGAATCCGCCGATGAAGATGTCCTGACGGTTGCGCAGTCGCATGCTGGTCGAGTTGCCACTCCGCCGGAACTCGAAGTAATTGTCGGCGTCGAGGTCACTTCCGCCCAAATTAAAGTGGGTGTCCGTCGGACTGTTGCCGAAACTGAGGGACGGCAACTCGGTGCGCACAGCGAAATTCGTCGAGTCGAATTCGATCGGATCAAATGCAATCTGGTCGTCCGGCCACCGCCCGCTCGTGCTGTTGACATGGAATCCCGGTATCTGCACCTGCAAAAGTGCCTGGAACGGATTCGCCACTACGGTCGCATTCTCATTATTGCCCGCTGTGGATTGCGGTTCGATTTTCACCGGCCCGGTCGTGATGCCCGTCGAGGGCAGCGCGGCGTCAAAGGTAAACGTCCCCATCGAATCGACGCTGATCTCATTGAGATTGATGCGCTCGGGACTTCGTAGGACGTCGATTTCGAATTGCCGCGCCGCGAGAGTGAAGGTCACTCCATCGAATTCCGGACCAATCGTCGTCAAGCCGGCACGTGAATGCAGCCGGAAGAGACCGACATCCGCAAGCTGCCGCGAATCCTGGAACGTGAGAGGCTCGATCCCGATGACGGTGTCGAATTCCAAGTCGAACGGTTGGTCGATCATCCACGTGCCACCGTCGAGCGGGTTTGCGAGCATTTGAATCGAGCCATCGAGCCCGAAGTGGAACGCAAGTTCATTGGGCACAAGCGACGCTTCGAGTTCAGCACCGCTGGGGCCGAGAGCAAGTATGCCCGGAATCAGGTGGAGGTCATCCAGAGTGGCAAAGCGAATAAAGGCCCTCCGTTCGAAGTCGGAGGCGTTAAGATCGATCTCAATGTCGAGCGCCGTCGGCGGCAAGGCGGAGACATCGAAGATCTGAACACCCGGGGTCAGCGAATGGAATTCCGCCTCGCCCGTAGAACGGATGTCAAAACTCCAAGCTCCCGGCGTGATTTCGAGGATCTCCAGATTCGGGGCGATGGCGGAGTCCGGCGGCACGACCGCGCGAACCGACGAACTCGTGAGACTGCCGCAGGCTTTCTGCAACGAGATGAACAGGGCCCCCTCGACTGCAAAGTCCTCACCTCCGTCGCCCAGCCACGGCAAACTCAAGCGCGCCTCGGTCACCCGCACCCAAGGCCCAAAAGCCACGTCCTGTTGGGCGCGACCAAAATCGCAATCGACACCACTGAGCACCGGAGGCGTCGGCACGGTCGGTCCTGCCGGCCGCGACGAAGCATAGCGCGCGTGGAAATGCTCCACGCCATCGCCGACGGTGAACTGGAACGCCGCCTCCGTGCCGGGCTCCCATCTGAGGAAATCGTAAGTGACTCCAGACCGCACGAAAGAAGCATTCGCCATCACGTCGATCACCCTTCCCCGCTGCAACTCCAACGAACTGGTCGGCGTGCCATCGACAACCGTGAAGACGACCGGTGTCGAGAAGTTGGAAAGTGTGCCGTTGTCGTCGTGGTCGATCTGGAAGAGCGCTCCAAAAACATCGGTCGTGAAAAGGATCGTCTCAGGCTGCGCGACCGCCTCCGCGACCACCTCGACGCGCACGACACCATTTCGCGCGTCGGAGAAAATCTCGGCGATCCCGCGGTAGATGCCGGGTTCTGTCGCGGTGAAGGAGACGATGACGGCCTCGGATCCCTTCGGAGAAACGTCCCCACCGCCGAGCCCGAACCTAGTGTCAAAAAGCGCGTTCTCATGGTCATGACGAACTTCCGATCCGTGGAGATTCAGTTTCGCCTCACCGATATTCTCGAGCAAAATGGAATCGGAAACGGTATCCCCAACGATGACTTGTCCGAGATCCAGACAAGTTGGCGCCTGGAGATACCCTAGTTCCGTGAAGTTCCCCACTCGGGAGTTTGTGGTCACCGTGGGGTCGAACTTGTCGATGGAGTTGTCATTCGACGTGACGTCGAGCTCTGTCCCGATCAATCCGCTGTTGGTCTGCTCCGTGATCACATAAAAAATACCTTCGCACCCCGGCGGAATCTGAACCGGGCTGCCCGGATTCTTTGTGTCCGTGTCGTAGAAAGGATCTTCCCGCACTTCAAAGGACGTGGCATTCCCTCCGGACGCCACCATTTGCACCGTGAGGTCGGAAGTGCCTTCGTTGGAATACCGGACCTCGCGAATGACCCGTTCGCCGATGCCGCGAGACTCACGTTCATCGAGCGGATCTTCCACATTCACGACCGCGATCGGCCCGCTGATCGGGCTGGCCAAACGGTGGAGAATCGTTCCATCCTCGCTGACAGCCCAAGCCTCCGCTCCGGCGCTGGTGCTTCCTTCGCTGGCGACCGTCACGCCACGAAGGTCGTCCTCCGTCCGCGCGTCTTCCACGATCCAGGCGTTGAACCCGGTGAATGAACCCTGGAGAACGGTTCCATTATCACCGACGGCATAGAAATTGGAAGCCCCACGCACCACCGCGTAAAGGTCTTCGGTCGTGTTCGAAGTCCGCGTGGTCCAAGTGTTTCCAAAGTCGGTCGTGCGAAGAATCAGGCCTCCTTCACCGACGATGATGAAATTCGCGGTGGAGAACGGGTTTCCGGCCACGTCATTGAGTTTCGCGCCGCCGACGTTCGGAAGTGTCGTCAACTGATTCCACGTCTTCCCGCCGTCCTCAGTTCTGACCACAGTCTGGTTGTCGCCCACGGCCAGGCCGAAGAGGTTGCTCCCTGGGGAGAATGCGATTCCATTTAACGGCGGCAGGCCGGAGGGACTGATCGGCTTCGTTTCGAAGGAAGTCGGCCCCGTCTGCTCGATGATGCGGGCCTGAAGATTCGGAGAACCCGAGAGGGTAAAGAATCCACCCGCCGCGAAAACATTGCCCGTGCCGGGGCGCTCGGTGGCCGCGTTCCAGAACCGGGACGAGTTATCGACGTCGTTGTCCGTCATTACCGTCCAAGTGTCCCCGCCGTCGGTCGTTTTCACGCCCAGTCCGCGCCCAAAGGTGCCTGACTGCGTTTCGACGCCGAACATCCAGGCGTTGTCCGCGTCGATATGTACGACGCTCGAAAACTGGCGATCTCCCGGCTGCGCCGCACGTTCCCAGGTCTTCCCAAAGACAGTGCCGTTGAAATACGCGCCGCGAAGCCCAGCCGTGATTCCGGTTTCGCCGACAAACGAAACGTCCAAGAGACTCGTGTAGCCCGCGCCTTTGCGCTGGCGATACCAAAAACGATTGTTGCCGTTGCCGGTCAAATTCACCGTCACAGTCGAGTTCGAAGGGTCGGTGGTATTCATCGTCAACGTACCACTCGCGGAACCGGAAGTGGTTGGTTCAAAGGTGACGATGATGGTGCGGTTCTCTCCCGGAGAGACGATCAGGGAACTCCGATTGTCGGAGAATGGTCCGGTCGTCGAAATCCCGGACAACGTCAGACTCCCCGACCCGGTGTTGGTGACGACGACTGCCTGGCTTTTCGAGCTCGCGACGGGTGTTGCGCCGAAGTCGACCGACGTGGCATTGATGCGTAAGCGCGGGAAAGTGGAAACCGTTCCCGTCAGGGGCACGACGAGGCCGGGACCAGAGGCGTTATGGGCAAGCGTCAGGTCGCTCGATTTAGATCCACCGTCGCGAGGGGTAAATCGGACAGTGATCGTCCCGCTCTCGCCTCCGCCAAGGAGCAAACGGCTGGGCGTGATTTCAAAATGCGTCGAGTCGGTCAGATCGGCATCGACCTCCAACAAGCTGCCGTCGGGATTCGTGTTCGTCACCGTGACGAGGCTCGTCGTGGAACTTCCCAACGACGTGTTGAGGGAAGCACTCGTCGGCGTGACGCTGATTCCGGGCGTGGCATCCACGGGTTCGAAACCGAGTTCGATCCGCCCGGTGATCTGGGCGAGAGGCAATCCGCTAGGATCAATTTCACCACCGACGAGAGCGGGCAAAGCAAGGTCGAGCGACTGTGTCCCGCTGTCGAAATAGACGCGACCCTCGCTCGTGATGAGAAGGCAAGCGGCGGCGTTTCCACCGACGTTGAACTGTGACTGCTGCGGCGTGCCAGGAAAGAGAGTAAAGGTGATCCCGGTGGGAACCTGCAATTTCAAATCGAATGACTCGAGTCCCACGCCATCAATTTCACAAACGAACGGGATGGGCTGACCACCGGAAGTCAGCGGTTGCGCTTCAAAGAGGACCGGACCGGTAGGGTCAAACGGACTCCGCACCTGAAGGGCGCCGCAAATATCGATCGTCGCGTTCCACGGCTCACCGGGAGAAGTGGAGAAAGTGAATGGTGTGAAATCAAAGTGATCGGGATTGCACACATCGGGGTTGGCAATCACAGGAATCTTCTCGCCGTAAATCCGTCCGGTGACGGTGCCGAGCATTGGAATATTCATCGCCGCCGCGTTGAGAGAAAGCCCAACGGAAGGACCACCCGCCTCACGGGTCACGGCGATACTACCACCAAGTTTGTCGTCCGGATTCGCATCCGCCGGAAGCGGTGTAACTTGAAGGAATGGCCCGAGGTCAATAGGCGAAAGCATGCCTTCTACGAAGACCCAGTCCTCCCCGATCTCGGGACTGCTGTTGAAGCGGAGCAATCCGTCGAACATGTAGGGATCGGGCGTGGATCCATCGAATGAGAACACTCCCGGCAAAGTCGCAAAGGCCTCGATCTGTCCGCTCAGGGCCGGAAAAACCCCGAGGTCCGCGTCCGGTGTGAGAGCAAGGGACGCTTCGGCCCCGACTTCGAAGACAAGCTGTTCCGCAACGTTCGTGCCGTCCGGGAAAAACCCAAACTCGAAGCCCGCGTTCACACCGATCCCGCCACGACGACGGGCCACGGCGAACGGACTCTGGTCGGTAGGATTGAAGTCGGGCTCGAAGAACGGGGAGAACGCGAAGAACTGCGAGTTGATGTTCCCTTCGACGTCGCCGGGAATGCGCAGGAAGTCATCGAATTCACTCGGAATCGCCAGCCGCGAATCCACGAGGACGCTGGCCTTCGGCATGTCCCGGAAAATATCAGTAAGGAACGCGTCCACGCCTGTGTCGTTCGCGGGAAGGTTCTCACCCATTGCCACCAAACGCTCGTTCGACCCGCTCATCACGGGGACGTCCGGATCAAATGTCGCGGGATCGAGGTAGTCCGGCGCTTTGATCTCGACCTGCATGGAAACGCCGATCAACTCGTTGAGCCAATTCTTTGGCACCACCAATCCGGTGGCGATCTGGCTCATCGGGTCGACATCGAGCGTCTCCTGATTCACCCGATCAAAGGTGGTCGTCGCCACAACCTGACCGGCGCTGAAATAGGTATCGCCGGGATCGACGACCTCCGTGTAGGTCACTTGGTCACCCGTCGCCGGCGTGAGTCCCGCCATCGTGGCATCATTGTTCGCGCTGTTGAACTCGCTCGTGTTGACCAACTGCCCGGCAAGGAATGCCGTGTCGCCGGGTTCGATGACCCGCGTGTAGTCGCCGAAGACCTGAGCCTCGAGCAAGAAGCATCCGGCAGACGGGTTGTAGTCGATCAACCCCTGCGCAACCGGCAACCCGAGAATCGGGACATCCATCCAGCCACTAAGCAGAATTTCCTCCGCCGGATACACTGGGCAATCGGGTCCGTAAAGCCCGGCCGTGCCGTCGATGATGCTGTCGAAGTCGACGCTGCTGATCGCGTCGAACAGCGTCTGCGCGAAGTCGCCATTGAAGACGGCAGGCGGCGGATTTGCCGCCGGCACGTAGAGCGCCATCTGCCCGGTGCACTGCGTCCCGGTGAAATACGCGTAACCGGGTTGGCCAAAGTCGGGATTCGCGAGATCGGCAGGATCGCCGAAGAGGAGTTGCGCGTTCGGCAGCCAGCGATTGTTGAAGTCGTCGAGAATCTCCTGCGGCGTCGCGCCCGCAGGCAGTGCCACCAGTTCGGCGAGCTGGGCGACCGGCGGACTTTGCGCGAAAAGATTCGGCAGAGCGATTTCGGCACCACCGATGAAGCCACCGTGCGGGAAAAAGTCGTTCGCAAAATCCATGTCCTGCAGAAGCGTGAAGGCCGGATCGGCGGCATTGATCCGTTCCGAAACCTGCTGCGTGAACTCAAGGCACCCGGGATTCCCCGGAATGTAGCAGGCACTGCCCGGCAAGGAGAAGAGCGAGATCAAGTCCTGGCTGGAACCGCGCCAAAGCGGGTTTTGCAACTGCCCTTTCGAAAGCGCGGCAAGGATGACTTCACGGCGGGTGGGAATGGACGGATCGGTCAGGGCCAGGACGTCGGGACTCACCCACGGGTCGGGCAAATCGATGGGATTGGCGGGATCGAGGGTGTTGCGTTTGAAGCGGTCCGGATTGCAGGGATGACCGCCGACGCGCGGGAAAATCACGCGGCCCTGGCCATCGGCGAGACGATAACCGAGTGGCTCGATCTGATAGCCAAAGGTCAAAACCGAGTCTTCAACAAGGACGTTCAACTGGTCGGCGGCAAAGGTGACCGGATCGGTCAGCAAGGTGCAAACGGAGGTCGTGTCGAAGGCGGGAACACGCATCGAGAAGCCCATGCTCGCCGTGTCAAAAGCCGGAATCGCGTAGGAAAGCCCGACCGGCGACAGCAACATGTAGCTCGGGGAAAACTCGAATTGCGCGACGAGCTGTTGGTAGTCCTCCATTGCCACTTCATCGATGACCCGTTCGTAAAGCAAGCCCCCTGCGACCAGGCTTTCCGCGCCGCCGGTCAGCGGAAACCCGAACAACTTGGGACCGATGTCCCCGCTGAAACAGATGCGCGGATTCACGTTCGAAAGCACGTCCACGATGAGGTGCTTGAAGCAATCGAGGAAGCCTTCGAGGATCTGTTCCGCGTTGGCTCCGAGGTCGACCGGCAGCGGGTCGGGCGTGTCTCCGCCGGCGACTTTGATCGTGTTGTTGGCGACGATTTGAAAGATGTTCAAAAAGCTCGAATACCAGGCGAATCGTTCGCCCTCGGTGAGGAGCAAGAACTCGTTTTGGAGAAGCGTGGCGGTTGCCATTTGCCCCGGAAGCAAGCGCAGCATTACGTTGCCGTTGCCATCGATTCGCGGCGCGACCTCGTCCATCATCTGCACCATGAACGTACTCACTCCGGCGTCGAAGTTCTGCACGTTGCACGCGATCCAATTCAGCAGCGCGTCTTGCACCGCGGTGTAACAACTTCCCCCGTCGAGCGACTGACAGCTCAGGCTCATTGTCATTTTGCCCAGCTCCAGCGGCCCGACGCCGGCTTCGATGATGCCGCCGAAGGACGGATTGATCGTGCCGGTGCTGTCGGTCAGGGCAAAGGCCAGCGTGCCATTTCCAACCGGAATCCCGACGAGGTTGATGCTGGCTTCGACCACCGCCGTGCCCGTTGTCGAGATCGTGACGTCGCCCGAGCCGCTGAGCACGGTCGAGATCGTTGAATGTGAAATCGTTCCGCCGAGTTTCAGGGTCACGTCAAAGCACGGAATCCCCTCCGCCGCCTTTGCCACGAGAATGTCGTAAAAGCTCGCCTGCGGGTCGGCATCCAGCGCGACACGAAACGCCTCGTTGAGCACCGCCACCGCGGCGTCGTCCATCGAGTTGAACAGCTCGCGGATCGTCTGGCAATAAAACGCCTCCGCCCGGTCGTCGTTCCCCTCAGGGATGCACCCAAGAAAGTCTTCCACCGCTTCCTCGAACTGGCCCGTGATGCCGGTGACGAAAGTTTCAATCGCCTCGTTCGGCGTCATGGCGTCGAGTTGCTGCGGGTTCACCCCGGCGAACATCAACACGTCATTGACTCCGATGTTGTGCGGAGTGTCGGGGTCAAGCGGGTTCAGGTTGAATCCCGGAGGCTGCCCCGGATCGGGACGGAACTCGGGAAGGTTCGTGCCTTTGAAAATGATCCGCGTCTCGCCGTTGATCTCAATCGGTTCGCACAGCGGGTTGACCGATTGTGGCGGAAATTCGCCTTGGATGCAGTTGAACTCCGGCTGGGTCGGCGCCACGCAAAGCGACTGTGGCGACAGCATTTCATCCCCCGTCGGGCCGTCGGGAAACTCGTAGCCGGAATCGGGATCGGTGAAGTCCGGCGGGTTCGTGCCGCGCGCGGCGGAGAGATCGCCCGCCGCGAGATAAGCTTCAAAATCGCAGGGATCGGAGAAGCTGTTCTTGAAGTTGATCCCACCGGTGCCGCCCGTAAGGAGGATGCCACCCAGCGTCCCGCCATCGATGGGAATTCCCGCCGGCCCGGCATCGAGTTCGAAGCAGGCCCCGATCAACTCCGTGGGCGCGGCTGCAAGCAAGACGCTGGCCCCCACGTCCTTCACCTTGCCACCGACTTCACCGATGAAATACAGGTTCGGCGGATCGTTGATATTTTGCACCGCGATGCTGCCGGTGATTCCTCCCAACGGCGGTATATCGAGGTTATTCAACCCGAGACTGAAGCCGTTGATGTTTTCAAAGTTCGGGATGGGAATGCCGCTTCCGGGATCGGGGTCGAAGGTGATGACGAGATCATCGACCGAGCCGGTGATGCCCGGGCTGCCCGACTCGATGGCAGATCCCGTGGGCAGCGCCAGCACCGCAGAGCCGGTCACGCGCAGGTTGGCGGGATCGAACAACCCGGTCACTCCAGTCGCCGGAAACAACGGAGCCGAGGGGTTCAAAAACGCGAGGCAAAGCTCGGTCGGATAAACGGGCAAGAGATCGTTGGCCAACTCGATGGCATCCGCTCCCACCCCGAGGCAGACTTCGCCGAGACTGAAGCGCGGGATCAGGTTGTTCGACGGATTGCGTGGCACGGGATTCCCGCCCGCGCCGATGTCGGAGTCGTCCCAGATGAATTTCGCGTCGTTCACGCCGAATTCCGCAAGATCGGCAAACTTGAGCGCGCCCGAAAACGTGACGGCGAAGGGATTGGGATTCGTCGCCGTGCGGTTGAAAATCTCTGCCGGATTTTCGATCAGGACCATCGCCAGCAGATTCGTGCCCGCGCCTTTGATCTCGATGCCATCCGACCCGCCGAGCCGGAACCGCCCGGCGAACAAAATGTCTTCCAGCGTGAACGTGGGAAAATCCCCGATCACCCACTCAAAGCAGCCGCTCACTCCCGTTTGCAAGACCCCGCCCGCCACCGGCGCGCCATCCTGATCGGTCGCGGACTCCGCTTCGATCATCTCCGAATCGATCGTAACCCGCATCGAACTCGCGACCCGAATCGTCGTCTCCTGCGTCTGCGAATCCCGCACGAAACTCAGTCCACCGGGACACCCCGCGACTTCCTCGCCCGCGTTGGCGGGAATGACCACCTGCAAGCCATCAAGATCGAGAAGCGTGAGGTCCGCGCCAAGAGCCACCGATGCCTCGTCGGGAAACCCATCGATCCGCCAGTTCTCGCCCGCGATGACGAGGTTCACGAGATTGGGATTGTTCGCATCCTGCGGGTCCGCGCCGGGAAACGGGAAGATGACTTGTGCATTGATCTTCTCGATGACGGGGAAATTGGTTCCTGACAAAAGCAGAATCGCGCTGAGGTTCGCCTGAAAATTCGGGACCGACGCCGCTTCCGGCGCTAGAGTCTCGTCGGTGGCCACGCTTGTCGTCATCGAACCCTCGAAGCCCGGGATCGTGAAGCCGAGATTGTTGATCGCAAGCCGCACAGGATTCCCATTCACGTCGCACCAACGGATACCGCTGGCCGGATTCTCCAGGTTGATCCGCACGCAAACCGGATCAACCAGCGAAATCGACGGAGCACCGCCGTCGCCGGGACCGTCGAAAATGTCCTCGGGCAGGAGGAGCGTGCCCGACTCCAGGGTGAACTCGGCGACACTCTGACCGAAGTCCGGCGACCCGGAATCGCTGTCGGTGAAATACTCCACCTTGGCCGCACCGTCGAACTTGAGGAAGTAATCGGATGGCAGCAAATCCGCGATCTCCTTGTGCCCGGGATCATTTTCGGGCAGATCGAGCGCGTTCTGCGCCTCGGGCCGAATGAGAAGCCCAAGGCTCGTCGAAACATTGGCTCCTGCCTGCTCGATGCCGCCGGCAAGGTCCGTCTGCAGGTCAAAGCCAAATCCGCCCGCGAAGATGAGTATCTCCTCGGTAAAGAACTCCTGTTGGCCCGTGAAACTTGTGGCGACGGCAAATCGATGCCCCGGATCGAGCGCCAAGTAATCGACGGTGACGTTGTAAACCTGGTCGGTATCGCCGGGCACTCGCTGCGTCAGCATGCCCGCGCCGCTGAATCCATCGAGACGGGCGTCGGCAAAAATGGGGGTATTGTCAGGATTGAACCCGATGATGAAGGGAAGCCGCCCCGTGAAGCGCGTTCCTCCCGGCGCGGGAATAAGCAGTTCGAGCGAGAAGTCCTCGTTCAATCCGAAAGCGGTGTCGCTCGCCGCGCGCATCGAGATTTCAAACTCGCCACTGCTCATCAATTCGGCCGCGGGAATCTCGAAGACGGCGTTGATATCCGGGAAGAGCAGTTTACCGCCGAACTTGAGATCCCAGCTCAACGCAATGCGGTTGAAAGCGAGTTCGCCGTAGAGGCGACGAATCTCAATATCCCCCGGCAGGGCAATTTGAAACTCCTCAAGACCGATGGCATCGACGATGACCGACATCCCGGCGACGACGTTCTCCAAGCCCTGTCCCGCTTCGACACCGGCTGTTGCAAAGGCGGACTCAAGCGCCGTGCCCACACCGTCGGCGTAGCGTTCACCCGCGGCGCTGATCTCGCGCGTGTAGGCGGCGAGCATCCAGTGGAGTTTTTGCGCCTCGGCAATTGGCGTCCACTTGATGTGCACCGCTTGCCAGGTCGCCTGAAACTCGGCGAGCAAGGCCGCCTCGCCCGGCAAAAACTCCTCGATGAAGGCCAACGCATCGACACCGAATTTGAGAAAATCCAGCCCTCCCTCCATGTCGTTCTCGACATCGGCATCCTGTTGGAACTTCTCGAGATTCCCGTCGGCAACGGCGTCGGCATACTTGGCAAGGTTGCTCTGCAACCGCGTCTTTTCTTCGGCCGGTGCGTTCCCGCCCAGAAAACGCGCGGCCTTCTGGAAGAACGTTTCCTCGCCTTTCAGCGGGTTTGTAGAAGCGGCGGCGGGATCGGTATTGCGGTCCTCGTTTGTCTCGCCAAGCAGTTCGCGGCTTCGCCGAATCGCCTTTTTCTCTTCGTCTTCGTTCACGCGCCGGGCGGCGTCCATGAGTTGTCCGGCAAGCTTCTCGCCGATGGCCCCGCCACTTCCACGGCTCGCAATGTGCTCAATGGTGTCATTCCACGCCCTCGAAGCCAACGCGGAGTCCGCCGGGCCCGGCGTGAACAAGCCATTCTGCTCGGCAATCGACAGATCCAATAGACGCATGGCAAGCACGGCGCGGTTTTCGATATCTTTTTTTGCCACGGCTTGGTTGTAGAGGGCCTTCACCTTCTCGAGTTCCAACTGCAGGAAGATCGTCGCCAGAAGATTGCTCATGCCGCCGGAAGTTTCCCGCAGCGCATCCAATTCAAGCGCCACCGAACTCAGCACGCGAAAGTCCTCTGCCGAAAGCGCGTCCACCGTGGCCTGATTCTCGATGGTCCCGTTGACCCGAAAGCCGAATCGCTGCAAGGCCGCACCCTGCCACTCGTCCAATTTTGTATTGATTAGACTTGAATCAATGGTCCCACTGCCGCCCAGGGCCTCCGCAGTGGCCTCCGTTTCCAGATAAAGCCGCACCGCCGCAAACCCGGCCTTGAAATTCGAACCATTCGTCGCATTCGGATCGGCGGTCGTGTTTTGCAGATACTCCTCGGCCACAGCCAGCGCCTCGTCGGCAGCATCGGAAACCTCGGCAAATAAGTCCCCGGAGTCGTCCCCCGCTTCCTGACGCGCCGCTTCTTCATTGAGAAGATCGACCATGCGTCCGTTGATGTCGGCCACGCGTTTCAGGCGGTGCAGTTGCGCGCGCTTCGGTGGATCATCGGTTCTTTGCGCCTCGAGATCCGATCGCAACTCACCGAACATTTCACGAAGCTTTTCCAACGCGTCGTTGCGTTGCTGGATCGAGCTGTTCACGAGGGGGCGGATGTTCTCGTTCGCAAAGGCCGTGATCCACGCCTCGATGACGTCGAAAGGGACGACCGTTTCCGGCGCTTCAAATTCCGGCGGCGCGCCGATGCTGATCTCGTCGAGAGATGGAAACTCAGGAGCCTCGTCGAGAAAAACTTCAAGCCCGCTGCCGAAGCTGCCGAAGAACTGACCGAATCCGCCGACAAGCTGCAGGGCGCCTTCAGAAGCGGCGTTCACGTTAAACGTCGGGCGAAGTAAGGTGAGTTCCTTCGCCAACTCAAGGGTCACGCTCCCAGAAAACGCGAGCCCAAAGGCGTACTCCGGGTCGTCCACGTCGAAGAAGCCTTCGAAAGTATTGCCGTCCGCAAGCTTGAGCCGCACACCGCCCGCGATGGAGAACTCACCGGTTTCTTCAAGATGCACGGCGAGAGGTCGACGTTTGGGAATCTCGAGGAGAAAACTCTCTGGATCTTCCGGCGGGATCATCGTGCTTCCGTAAGCAAGGAGATCGATATTCCCCCGCGAGTCGAAGGACAGGTTCGGCACCGCGAGTTTCGTCTCCAACCCCGGCAACTCTAACAATCCCGACAATCGCCCCGAGAACGCCAAGGTCTCGGTATTGATTCTCCCTGCTCCCGCGATCTCGTGGAGCTGGATTTCACCGGGCAAAGTCCAGTCGGGCAGCTCGGGCAGGCTCAGTTGCGGTCCTGCATTCGTATCGAAGACCTGACCGGATGCGAGACCGTAATCGCGAAGAAGCCGCGCCGCGGCGGAGAGGTAGAGCTTTCTCACTTCTCTCAGCAGTTGCTCTCTCGTCGCATCCGTTTCTTCCTCTGCCTCGCCTCTCAGCCGCGCAGCCTCCGCCAGACAAAGTGACACCGCTTCATCAAGGAGGGTCCATTCCCCGGAAGCAACCAACTCGTCGACGATGTAGTCAAACCAGGTTCGCCCGTCGTCGAGTTCCTCCACGAAAATTCCCGGGAGCGGATTCTCCGCGTTTTCGTCAATCGTCGCCCGCGACTCAATAATCAGCGACCGCAGCCAGTCGACCGTCTCGGCAGCATCTCCACCCTGCGCGAGCGCTCGCCCCGTTCCGGAGAAAATCAGAAGAACAAGGCCGAGCAGGATGGAACGAAAACCGGTCATCTTGGGCTAGCCGTTGTTGATGGTGGTTTTCATCTTCACGGAAACGAGTCCGTTGACGGCGATGATCACTTGCCGCCACATCGGATCGAGCGTCTCATCGGCGATTTGATCCCCTATCTGTCCGAAATCGAGGACGGTCTGCTGGTATTCCGGAGCCACCCCGTTGAACCACGCGGGGCGATTCCCATCGGTGCCGAATCCAAACTTCGCGGGTGCCTCGCCAAGACCAATGGCAACGACGCGATCATCGGGAAGCCGCGGCAAGGGATTGCCCTGCGCGTCGGTCGTGTCGCCAAGAATCTCGAAAATGGCGTTGCGCACGGTGTTGGCGCGGTTCTGGGAGAGCGTCTGGTTGGTGCCGTCGGTCGCGGATGTATCAGTGAAGCCGAGGATGGCCACGCGGGAACCGGGACTGGCGAGGATGGAGCGGTGCTCGGCAACGAACTCCCGCAAATACTGCCGCCCGCAGTCGGAGAGTTCGGCAGACGCGAACTTGAACTCGAAAGAGGTCTCGAATTCCGCCGGAACCGTCGGCTCGAAATTAAGGATCGCGGTATTGACGCGCAGGGCATTCGCGTTGTTTGCCGTGTTCTCGCTGACTAACATACCGACCGACGCTTCGAGCCCGGCACCAAGGGCAATGCCAATCGTGAAGTTGGGATCATTGACATCACCTGTATTGAAAATGAGCGGCGGCAACTGCCCCGTCCCGCGAAAAATCAAACTCGCCTCCGAGATCGTGACGCCCGTTCCGCCCACGGCCGAGGCAGCCGCGGCGAGGGAAACGACCGGCCCCTGCAAATCGTCCTGTTGATACTCGATCGCGGATTTGATCAAGTCGGTGTCAATCGACCCGGTAATGCCTGCTTTGATACCCGGCCCGAGCCCTCCCTGCGCAAGCCAACCATCGAACTCCCAGATCTCGTCGGGATTGTCGAGTTGCTCGTTCGCGTTCGGACTGTTCCCCGGGTTGTATTTACGGATCTCCACATCGAGATCAAAGGCTCCGATACCGATGCCCACCTCGGCCGTCACTCCGACCGTCGCGACCTTAAGACGATACTGGAACTGTTGCCCATCGTTCGCGCCATTCCCCGCGATCCTCGATGTGGCCGTCGAGCCCATGAGATCATCCGCCTTTCCTTCAGGATCGACTCCGGGCTGAGGATCGGGATCAGTCATCGTGAGGATGGATCGACCGGGCTCCGTTTGCAGGGCGATGAGGAACAATTCGCGACTCGTGCGGTCCACGTCGTTCAAGGTGACGAAGGGAAGCTTTGAGAGGGTCTGAAGGAAATGAAAGCGCGCGAGCGGCAGGGAGGCGGGGTCAACGGTCTCGATGATCTCGCGAATCGTGCCATTGAGGTTTCGCGCGAAGGCCGCACGAGAGCTATCGATTTCCACGAAATTATAGGAAAAGATTTCCTGCTTTGCCCGAGCAATCAGCGCATCGAGCGCGATCAATTCACGACTATGCAGCGGGGCAAGTTGATGCGCCGCCACCAACTCTGACAAGTCCCCTTCAAAGAATTCGAACGAAGATGGAGAGAAGGCCGGATAGTTGCTGTTCTGCACGTAGCCAACCGGCGAGCCCCCCGTTTCGGTGATTGTCAGCGCGACCGTTCCGTCAGGATTCGGTGTCGCGCTGAGAGTGCCAGATCCCGAAATCAAGCCATCCTGATCCCCGACTTCGACGATCTTCAAAAAGGCGAACTGAAGCTCTGTCGAGGATGCCGAAAGCAGGGAGCCGCGCAATCGGAAGCGCCCCTGCTTGTGAACCTGCAGCCATCCGAGGAAGTACTGTCCCGCCTGATTGATCTGCAGCGTGCGAAAGGGCGGATTCGGCGCGGTGGACTCGTACTTTCCGGTTATGCGGATAGTGTGGTCCGTCTCGAAAGTCTTCGCGTCGGCCGGAAGGGTGAATCCGCGGTTCGCCAGTTCTTCGAAAAAGGCATCACATTCCAGACTCAGGCGATCATTGACAAAACGACGATTGAAGCTCGCCAACTCGAGCCAGCGGCGACGGATAATCGCGTCGAGAATCTCGTCGTCGAAAACCGTCTGCAACTCGATGAGAAGCCTGAGGTTGTCCGCATACTGTTCCCGCCGGACGGAGGGATCAATCCGCGACAACCAATCGGCCACGACATCCTCGAAGGCGATGATCGTCTGAAGATTCGCCGGATTGAAACGCGTCCCGGAAACGGGAAGCCCGGCAAATTCATAGTTGTTCACGATGCGGGTGCGAATCCCGATCTGGTCGCGCATCGCGAGGTAGTTCCCGCTGGCGATGGCGTCGGCCATGGCCTGGTTATGCTTCGACAGCATGACTTCGAGAAGCTGGCCGAGGGCTTCGTCGATCGGGTAGTTGATCGACGACTCGTCCGCGCTATCAATGCCAAACTGGATCGTGAGCAGGACGAAAAAATCGATCAACTCCCCGAGGTAGGAGAGCTGCCCGGAAAGTGGGAGGGCACCCAGCGTCGGATTACCGCCGGGGCCAAAGGTGATCGCTCCCGTGCTGTCGCCCGCGACGATGCCATGCCTCGGGAACAACTCGTCCCGTTTCCGGTCGATGATGACAAGGAGGGCGTTCGGCGGCGGGGACTCGCGCCCCGGCAATCCGCGTCGCGCTTGAATGTCCGGCGACTTCACAGCCAGAGGCGAACCGGAAACGGCTGACTCATCAACGATGTCCGTGATTTCCTCCATGAGCGTGCTGATCCGCGCGAAAATTTCGGGTGGCGCGAAGACGGACATCTCGCGCGCGACTCGCGCGGCAGCGACTTCCACCCGCTGCTCGGCGGCCGCGATCCGTGCGAGGTGATCGACTTCGCCAGCGGGAAAGAGCCCTTCCCCGTTGACGCGAAGTTTTCGCAAATCCCGCAGGAGTTTCAGGACCGTCGGCAAATCCGACGCGCCGACGGCAAGCTTCTCGGATTGCGCGACCAGCTCGACGAGTTCATCCGATTGTGTCAATGTCAGGATTTGGCCGGCGCGATCGGTCTGCCAACTCGCAATGCGTCCGGCCCAAGCCTCGAGAGCGGCGCCCGCGGGATCGGACGGTTTAGGCAACGGAGGGGGCGGGGTGGACCCCGGCTCGGCCAGCGAAGATGATGCCGCGGCAATCCCCCGAGATGCGACCAGCTGGCCTTCGAGAAACTCGGCGAACTCGTCCAGCTCGCCCGTCGTGTCGCCGGAAGGAATCGCGGACTCCGGATCAATCGCGACGAGTTGACGGAGGCTCCCCAAAGCCGGGATGACGATCCCCTTCCCTTCAAAACGGAACTCGAAGCAAGGGCGGTTCCAACTCAGGGTCCCGCGGACCTCCGCACCATTGGCAAAGGTGGCCTCCGCGGTCCCGTGCGCGGAAAACTGTCCGCCCTGCGTGAGGTAAATTTTCAATGGGTCCGCTTCAGGAATCTCAAAAGTCGTTCCTTCCACCGGACTCCAACTGCCGAAATAACAGACGATGAGAAAAGGTTCCCCCGTGTCCGGATCGATCCCGACCGTGGCATTGAGCCTCCCGCCCGGAAGACCGAAGTCACCGATTTCCAGATCGATTTGCAAGGCTCCCCAACCACCCTCGCTGAGCGATCCGCCTTCCCAAGTCACGCAGGTGTCTCCCCAACAAAGCTGGACTTCTCCCAATGGAATCCCGAACGCGATGGCGACCTCTTCGGGGGTCAATCCCTGCAAGTCGATGCTTCCCGCCGCGTTCACCGAGATCGGCGTGGGATCGACATGCCCGCGGTAAAACGTAGCCGCGGTAAATAGGAGTCGATCAATTGGCGGAGGCGACGGCTGGCTTTCTCCTTCGTCCGGACTGCCCGAAACGACAAAGGACTCGAAGGTCGAACCCGGACCGAATTCGAAGTGCGCGCCCGTCGTTTCACCCGGGTCTCCAAATCCTTCGGGATAAAACTGAAAAGCTCCCAGTTCGCCGGAGCCATCGACCGGTATGAACTCGCCGTATCCGGGAGCGCCGTCCCCGTCGAGCGGAACGAACCGCGAGGGATCGGCGAGCAGAAACCGGCGCACCGGCGTGCGGGCAACCGTGCCCTCCTCGGTCGTCACTTCCGCTTCCAGCGAACGAATCTCCGGACTCCCCGAATCCCAAACCACGGAAAACGTCCACGCGTCTCCGAACCCCGGCTGGGCATTCCCGAGCGGAACGCCATCATCGAAAAAAACCACACTCTCGATGGCCTCCGTCCCCGAAGCCATGACCTGGAACAAGGCGGACGATGTCGAGCCCTCAAGTTCGTAGCCCACCATGACGTCTGAAACCACGAGCGGCTCCCCACCTGCGCCTAGTCTGACCACACGCCAGAAGTTTCGCGGCCCGGTCGCCTCGAAGTCGATGGCGCTCGTCTCGCCGTCCGATCCTAACTTTGTCAGAACTGATTGCCATCCGGCGAGGGCTGTCGCGCGTTCGAGACGGTAGGACACACCGAACTCGCTTGACCATGTAATCATCCAACCCTCGGGAACACCCGCGGAAATAACTTCACCCTCGCCGTCAACGCGCTCCAGCCTGAGAATGGAAAAAAGTCGTTCAATGTTAGAGAAAAGCCCCGTGGAAGTTCGAAGCCGCCAGAAATATTGCTTCGCCTCCCCAAGATCGGTTTGCGTGAACTCGATCTTACCGCCCGTGCCTTCGAGAGTTTCCACTTCCTCCCAACTCTTTCCGTCGTCGCACCCTAGAAGCGTGTAGGAGATTCCTTTCTCGCTATCCCACTCCAGCTTCCAACCGGATTCCACCTTTTCGGGAACACTCAATACAGGTATCCCGGCGGGAGGTGCGGCCGTGACGACCGACCCGGGAACAAGCAGGGCAAGAAGGCCCCAGAAGACGCTCGCTTCTTTCATCCAGCGCCTGAAGTATGGTGACACCGTCCCCTTAAGCCAAGACAAAATGCCGGAAATCACGATCTTTTCCCTGTTCCTTTGCCTCCTTCCGATGGTCGCCGTTTTCTGGATCTTCAAGACTTGGAGCGGATCAGGTCGCGAGGTAATCCACGCAACTTTGCGAATGACTATCCAGTTGGTCGCCATTGGATTCGCGCTTGTCTTTCTCTTTCAGGAAGATAATCCGCTGATCGGACTCATGGTCATCGGCGTGATGATCGTGGCGTCCAGTTTCATCGCCGTAAGAACTGTTCGAGAGAACAAGCGGGCCGCGATCACGAAAGCGATGATCGCCAATGCTGCGGGAAGCGGGTCGGTCTTCCTCTTCGTCCTCTTCGCTGTCCTCCAGGTGCGCGACCCATGGTATCAACCCCGCGTCCTCATCCCCATCGCCGGGATGGTTTTCTCCAATGCGATGACCTCCATCACCCTCGCCGTCGAACGCTTCGAACGAGAGACAGGAACAGGCGCCACCTACAAGGAAGCCCGCGCCGCAGCCTGGAACGCCGCCCTGATCCCGCAGATCAACGCACTCCTCGCCGTCGGGCTCGTTTCACTGCCCGGAATGATGACCGGGCAAATCCTCGCCGGTATCGATCCGCTGGTGGCCGTCCGCTACCAGATCGTGGTCATGGCCATGGTCTTGCAATCCTCCTCGTTTTCCGTCGCGATCTTCCTCACGATGTCGTGCCCGAAACCCTCAGGCAAAGGTCCGTGAAAACCACAATTCAGGCAGAAACCCTCCGACGAACTCCATCGACACGCCGGAAAAACAAGATTATCTTGAATTTGAAATGAGCGCGCTAACTGCAAAGCCGAAGATCGTCGTGGATGCGAAGGGAAAGCCTCTCGAAGTTATCATCCCTTACGAGCAGTATGTTGAATTTGTGGAAGCGTATGGTCTGGATTTGCCGGACGATGAGCGCAACTCGATCCTCCGCGCGAAGTCCGCGGTTGAGAAAGGTGACTACAGCGAGTTTCTCTCCGCTGAGGCAGTCAAAAACGAGATTGAATGCACACGGTAAATTACCACCGGCGTGCTTTGAAATCCCTCAAGCAAATTCCGGCGGCCAGAGCCACGCAGATTCTCAACGCCATCGACCATCTGGCCTCGCTGGCTGATCCGGCATCCGACGCCAACGTCAAAAAGATGCACGGCCCCTTCGAAGGATCATTCCGAACCCGCATTGGCGACTACCGGGTGATTTTTGAGATTCGCAAAACCGGAGAACCTGTCGTGTATGTACTCTTAGTGACCCACAACGGTGCGCGAGGTAGCAGTTATTGATGTGGGCTGAATCGCGCGAAAGGACGGAAATCTCCACGGTATACGAAAATTTAAACCGC
>JBCCWV010000085.1:0-20536 GCA_039192745.1 Verrucomicrobiota bacterium
GTGTCGGTGGCATCGACCCAGACACTCATATCATGCGAGAACTGCGGCGTGTAGGTCAACCCAATGCTGGCATGATCGACACGTCGCACAAATCTTCCGTCGAAGTCGAGCGGCCCGAAGGTGAGATCGGTAATCTGGGTGCCTGGCGTGAAGGTCATTGGATCAACGACCACCAGCGGGTTGTTGTCGTTCACCAAGTAGTCCGTCCCGAAGGCAAGTTCGAGAAGTGCCCCGAGACCGTCGCTGTCACCCGTGTCATCGTCAGCGGGAATTTCGCTCAATCCGATGGCGACATCGTTTCCGTCGCCGCCGGTGGTCGTGAGGCCGCCGATTTCGAGAACGCCGGTGGAACCACCGGGCAGGAGGCCGGCGCCCACGCCGGTGGCGAGGACGGGAGTTCCTGTCGTCGCGTCGGCCGCATCGTTGGCCACGAGGACATAGGTCCCCGCGGAAAGCACAACCGAGCTACTGAGATCGAAGGTCGCGCCATCCACATCCACCGTGCCAGTGACGACGATCTGGTCGAAGTCGGTGCCAGCCACCGTGCCGGTGCCGTCGATGTCACCCACAAAGGTTCCCTCGATATCGAGGTTCCCGGTGGTGAGCGTTCCGGGTCCGCCGCTGCCAGGGGAGACGGTGGCATCGCCATCAATGTTGACGTTGCCGTCCGTAGTTCCCGTGCCCTCAAGGGTACCTCCATCGATATTGTAATCGCCAGCGCCGGTGTGGCTTCCGTTGAAGACGATTGTGCTTTCGGGGGCTCCATTACTAAGCGTCGTGCTGCCTGGATAAGTGTTCGTTCCAGAGATCGTAAGGATGGCTTCATCGAGGGAGTTTTGGAGTTGAATGCTCGAGCCTGCCGTTCCGGAAATGTTACCGGTGACAATAAAGTTGCCGTTGTCTTTATCACCCGCCCCTTCAAAGTTGATGGATCTACTGTTGGTGCCCTCAGCGAGATCGATGTCCCCGCTCAATGTGATGTCCAAGCCATCGAGTCCGAGATTACTAAAGCCACGGGTCGCGCCAATGACCTCGATAGCGCCACTCAACTCGAAATCGATGGTGCCTCCCATGCGGAGTCCCCCGCCTTCGACGAGGACGGGATTGGGGATATCGAGGGATGCTGTCCCTGCCTGCAACTGTCCGCCTCGTGACCGGATGGTTCCCGCTCCGAGATGGTCGTTGTTATTGACAACGACAAACCCTTCCTTGGCACCATCAATGCCATTAAAGAACGAAGAGGTGCCGTCACCCAGATGGAATTCCCCGGTGAAGGTGTTGGCCGGTCCGTCGAATTCTACGGTTCCATTGTCGAGCGTCCGCACCTCGCCGGTGCCGCTGATGAGGATCGAATGGGTGTAGGTGGTGTCGACTTGGACGTTCAATTCAAGTATCCCCGGAGCCGTTGTGATGATTTCCGAGGACTGCAGCGTGCCGCGCTGGGCACCGACAAACCCGAGGCGCAGGAAGCCCTCCGTGATGGTGGTCGTTCCGGTGTAGGTGTTGTCATTGCGCAACACAAGGCGGTCGGTGCCGACTTTCTCGAGCGATCCAGTGCCGGAAATAACGCCATCGATGATGTTGTCTCCCGCATTGTTACCGAGGACGATGTCGTTGGAATCCAACGCAATCGTATTCCCGGAACCCGAACTGAGAGAATCAATGGTGACGGTGCTTCCGCCAGCGCTGCCACCGGAACCAGTCAACTGGAGAACCTGCGCGTCGGAAAGCGTGGGAGTTTCCGCGTAGGTGCCGTCGTTGATGATGATGGTCGTGTTCGTCGTCGCGATCGCCAAGGCCTCGGCAAGAGTCTGGAAGGCATTGAGACCGATGGTTCCCGCTTCCGCTCCTCCGGTGCCGTCGTCGGCATCGGCGACGGTCGATCCAATCGTGCCGACGAAGTCGTCGTCCACGTAAATCGGGTCCGGGGGCGTGTTGTCGATGATGATCAGGCCGGTCTCGGGACCTCCGCCGTCTTCGTCGCCGTCGTCAATGGAGACATTGATGGAAACCGGGTAGCTGACGCTGCCGCCAGCGACAAATTCTACACTGGCAAGCGTAGCGGTAACATCTGCAGCATTGCCGGTGATGGTAACGACATCCGTTCCGCTTCCTCCCACGATGGCCGCACCCGATGCGGTGGCAGCGAGTGTGCCTTGACCGGTTCCGCCGACGACTGTCAACGTGGCGGTGACGGAGTCTTCCGACCCCGAGGTAGGGGAGACGGTGCCGGCTTCGTTCCAGAAGCGAGCGCAGGAATAGGCTGCGAAGCCGCTGACAAGATTCTTTGTGACATCGCTGCGGAAGGCGGAGGTCGCATTGTTGTTCGTGCCGCCGACGCCACCACCGGCTCCGGTACCGTGGTTCGTGGAGTGGTCACCGCGCCAGTTGTTTCCGTCCCGATTAAGGAGGGTTGCCGTTCCCTCGGTGCCGCCGTTCACAGAGTAGCGGACGGTGTCATTGAGAATGTCGTAAATGACAGCGATACGCGTGGGAAGTCCGGGAGTCACTGCAGTGGTCCCAAGAGGAACAACCACTGTATCGTCCTGACCGTTCCCAGCCGGATCAGCTCCCTCTGCGTTACCCCAATCAAGGTCCGTGAAAACGCCCGGGACAGTTTCATCGTCGGTCGGGAAGTCGGGGCTACCGCCGTTACACTTCATGAGAAGATGGGGGATACCTTCGCGGAGAAGAAGTGAGGATCCGTTGCTGGTTCCACCGAGTTCCCAAACGAGGGTTGTTCCCGCGATGTCGCCAGCTTGAGCGATGAAATCGACCTCCAGCGAGAAGCCGGAGAGTTCAACGAGAGCAGGACCGGCAGCGTCGAGGTCAAAGGACGAGTCATCATCAGGACGACCGTCGAAGAAGGTCGAGACGTTACTCTGACCACTGTAGTGGTAAATCGGCACCGTGGAGGCGCTGACCAGCGACTGGTAGTCGGCATCGGGATCAGTGATGACGATGTCACCTAGGGCAACAGTCGTGTCGGCGCTGATGATGGCCTGATCGATCTCGGCGCTGGCTGCCGGCGGGTTATTTCCGTCGAAGATGGTGATCGTGGCAGAACTCGGGTCACCCAGCGTGGCAGTGACGCCGGTTCCGGCAAGCAGAATCGTTGCGGTCAAGGTCTCGCAACCTTCAAAGTCGCTATCTCCGGAAGTGATGACGTCGAGATCGGCAATGGTCGTTCCGTCGAGGATACTGAGAACCATGACGTCTGTGTAATCGACGCCAGCTGAGCTTGTGCCGGAAAGGACAATCGTCATGTCGATGTTACCACCGGAGGGCGCTGGGTTGGATGTCACGGTAAAGCCTGCAATGGAACCTTCGATAATGTCGCCATCGGAAACGATAGTGACGACGGGGTCGGTAAGCGGCGCAAGTGTGACGTCATTTCCATCTCCACCCACATAGCTGATCTGATAGGTTTGTCCCGCTACATCAACGGTCGCACCCTGACCGAGACCGTCAAAAGTACCGCTGACGGGGCCTGCGCTCACCTTGTCGATGAGGATATGCTCACCAGTGGAGGGCGGCGTTGTTCCGGAGTGGGTGAATGCGGCGAATGCCCCGTTGATGTTCACCGCGTCATTCACAACGATCGAGGAGACAGTCGTGTCGTCGAACTCCCACGCAACTGTCGCATTCGCATCGGCGTTGAAATCATCATCCACTTCAATAGTGACATTACTTCCCTTGATCGTGAGAAGATTTCCACCGACACCAGATGTGCTTGCGACGCTCATTTGGAAACGGCCATCCTGCGCATCAATGGAATCCTGACCGGTGCGAACGATGGCGTTTCCGCTGAATTCCATGGAGTCAACACCATTGTCCCGGTATTCGACATCGTCATCGACGAGGAGAGAACCTCCAGATTGAACCCACACCGTGCTTCCCGCGGCATTGTTTGACAGTTGTAAGTCATGCGTCCTGATTGTACCTCCCGTCATCGTAACGGTGCCATCACCGGAGTTGATGTTAAACAATCCATTGTGAGTGCCCCCGGACCCGAGAGTGTTAATCGTTCCGTTGGTGAGGTTCAATTCGGCAGTGGCATTGGCCGACTGTCCGAGAATGAAGTTGTTGGAGTTCAGGGTGATCCCGCCCGTAGTATCCATGTTCACGGTCCCGTCGGAAGTGGAATTCTGGGCGGTTTCCAAGTTGCCACCGGACTGAACAATGGTGGAGGAACCATTCATATTGAGGACTCCAGTTCCGATATCCGCAACGCGGAAGGTGCCGCCGCCGTTGGTGATGGAAGAGCTGCCGTTGAGGGTCGTCGTTCCGGTTCCGTTGCCGGCGACCTCTAGGTTGCCGTTGTTGGCCGTCACTGTCGTGGCGCCATTCAGCGTCATGGTCCCGTCCCCGTCTGCGCCGTCCCCGTTGGCAAGAACGGCTCCACCTACCACGATGGTGGCGTCAGTTGCGGTGAAGACACCAGTTCCGTTTTCTCCCACCGTGAACTCACCGGTTGTGGTGATCGTTTGTCCGGCAGTCATGGTGTGGGAACCTGAGGTGCTTGCCTTTTCACCGACGGAAAAGCGCTGAACAGTAATATCTCCGCCTGTGACTGAGAGCGTTCCACCGTCAATATGAAGCTGAGCCGTATCAACTGCATCGGTGTCTTCGGTGACATCGCCGGTCACGTCGAGCGTTCCGCCGTCTAAATTATAGACACCGCCAAAAGAGCCGCCGGGACCACCAAAGAGGAGATCTCCGGAAACATTCAGGTCCGACGTGCCGGTTTGGTCGACGTCACCCGTGGCGGAGTTGCCCCCGAGCACGAGATCACCAGTGACATTGAGAATCGCGTCATTTCCAAGATCGAGCGCCGAAGCATCGGCTCCTTCTCCTCCAGAATTCTGAATATTGAGGGAGGTGCCACGATTCACGGTGACGGAGGTGTTGACGACAGCCTTTGCGGGACCAGCACCATATGCCCCGCCAGTCCGAGTCACCGAGATATCATTCGCATTCTGAGAAAGAGTCCAGCCGCCGTCGGAATTCCCAATGGCCGCCTCATCCCCGACGACCGCGCCGCCACCATTGGCAACGATAGTGTTCGTAGAGGTGACCAACGTGAAGACCGTTCCATTTCCGGTCAATCCTCCGGAGTTCGAAGGCAGAAGGTCCATGTCCCAGTTCAAGGTATTATCCCAATCCATGTCCGCAGCCTCGTTATCGAAAACCGCCATGTCGGTGGTGCTGGAAACTGCATCGACCGGGAGTGTGAGGTCGTAGAGAGCGCTGCCCGGAGTGCCGTCGCCGATTTCGAAGTTCGTCGTCGTGAGATCAGGCATGCCCGCGTAGAGGAGGAAGTCGATGGTGCCTGTTTCATGGTCGAGATCGTCCACATCGCGAGGACCACCTTCGGCGTCGAGAAGGATGAGTTCACCGCCGTTGACGTTGATCGCGGAGGAACCATTTGCGCTGTCTTGGATCTCGCTGTTGACGGAAATCGTCCCACCGAGGACGTTCAGGGTGGCACTCGTCGTCCCGCCGCTGTCTTGCGAACCCATTTCAAGCCCAGCGTTGACTACAGTCGTGCCACCATTGATGTTCGCAACGCCAGTGCCATTGTCGTTGCTTGTTGATAGACCGGGGTCGGTGTTTAGCGGCGCAAAGCGCAACTCAGTCCCCACGTTCACGACTGCCCCAGCATTGACGTTCAGTGTTCCATTCGTGGTGTGAGCACCCTCGTCCGAAGCGGTGTTCGCGAGCTTTAGTTCGGTGGTGGTATTCAGGTTTCCTTCAACATTAAGAGTGGCGTTCACGGTTCGATTGCTGCCATTTGTCGAGGAAATTCGACCAACTTCCACGATTAAGGCATTAACGGTATTCCCTGCAGGCAGCGTCTGTGAGATCGTCCGACCGGTAGAACCCGTATTACCGACGTCAAAGTTTTCGAGGTTGAAGATCTGGCCACCCGAGCCTCCCCAAACAATTCGGTTTGTTCCCACATTTGTCCGGAGGTCAATTTCAAAATCGTCTCCGGCTGGCGTGACGCCTGCTGCGGCCCGTGCGGCAGAAGTATCAATATCGCCGTTGATTGTGAGCGTAGGACTACCTGCATCCGGTTGAAGCAAGTTGGCTCCTGCAGTGCTACCGCTGACAACATTTTGAACGGTCAGAGAAGACGTCCCGTTATTCATGTTTACTTGACCCGCACGCTGCCCGGTCGAGAACGGACCGACTTGACCGAGAATAAAAGGCCCGGTTACCGTGAGACTCGAACCGTTGCGCATTTGAAGCTGCATATTACCGGTAAAGGCGTTTGTGTTCGTTCCGGTTGCCGGATCCATACCCTCGCCACCGATAACTAATTCGCCAATCGTACCGATGTTAGTAAAGGTTCGCATCCGTTGCTGCAGGCCAGTCGAAACGTCTTTGAAATTTTTAAGAAAGACGCGGTCGTCTAGCGCTCCAGTCCCGTTCAATACAGAACCTGGAGAGACCGTTTGGTCCCAGTTGGCTCCTCCAGTGCCAGGCGACTCTTCCCATCTCGAAGGATTGTTATTGTCATTGGCAGTGTTGTTGTTGTAGGTCGTTTGCCCGTTGGCAATTGAAGTGAGGAAACTCGCGAATCCTAACAAAGCGAGAATGTAAAGGTGGTTTTTCATATTCAATTTATCCTGATTCATAGATGAAATCCGCCAAGCCTCGACATGCCGCATTGCATTCGGGGAAGGGGATTTCGGGATTCTTCGGTCAATAGCTACCCGAGGGAGTTCGGAGGGTATGACCGGAAAAATCGAGCTCTATCAAGGAGTTTTGAAGCATTGTGCGCCCGAACACAAGGAGAAATGTGTAAAGGAAGTGTGAACTCCTTCCTATACAGTTTCGAAGATTGGAGGATGTCGGAGAATTATACGGCTATCCGAAATAAACGGGGCTTCCGCCACGGAAAGTCCTGAAAAGCAGGCTATTGGAGCGGAGCCGGGTCCGGGGACCCGGTATGGGGGGATTGGGATTATTCGATGATAAGGAGGCGGAGGTGAAGGAGTTCTGGGGGGCCTCCGCGGGGCACCGCCAGTTCCATGATCGTGGTGTTGGCCGTCGCGAAGGACTGATCGGCGGAAACCACCGGAGAACCTGGCGCCGTCGTCCATATCTTGGCTTCGACAGACTGTTGCACGATGTACTGGCGTGATCCAGGAACGTCGAGCTGACGGAACTTGATGATGATGTCGGTGGCGTCGGATTCGACCTGAGGGAGTCCTTCCCGACCGGAAGCCGGGTCATTGGGATCCGTGTCGAAGGCGGACTCTAGCACGAGAACGATGCCATCGCCGTCGGCGTCCGGATCCGAGGGGGGCGCGGCGGAAATGCTGACATCGTTTCCATCACCCGCGACATAAGAGACCACTGCATCATTGATCGTGCCGCGGTATCCCGTGGAGACGACTCCACCTTCAGGCAATCCCGCGAAGAGGTTCTGAACGGGATCTGCGCCATCGTTGTTGACAATAATGATTTCCTGCGGAGTCACTTCGCTGCCGGATTCCACGAGGACCAAGGTGGCGGAAGTGACATCGACGGTGCCAGTGACAACGACTTGGTCGTAGCCGACGCCTGCGGCGAGGGAGGTGTCATCGACATCCACGGAAAGAGTGCCGTTGATGGTAAGGTTGCCCGTGCTGATGATGCCGGGGCTGAGACCGGGAGCGAGAGTTGCTCCCGTGTTGATGACGACGTTCGAGTCGGTGGAACCGGTTCCGGAAAGAGTGCCGGTGTTGTTGATGGTGAAGTTTCCGCCACCGGTGTGTGCCCCATTCAAGAACAAGGTCGCGTTGCCGCCAGCCTGCATAATGGTATCGCCTTGGTAGGTGTTCGTTCCGGTGAGGGTGACTTCGCCACCATCGAACGAATTGCCAACCTGGAAGCCGCCGACAGTGCCGCTGATATTTCCGGAGAACAGCCAAGTGCCATTGTCTTTCCCTTGCGAGCCGTCGGCGATGATGTTGCCTTCCGTCAGGACACTGGTTCCACTGATAGTCATGTCGAGGCCTTCGAGGCCGTAATTTCCGTATCCGCGACTCGCGCCGATGGGGCTGACATCGCCGCTTAGCTCAAAGTCATTGGACCCTCCCGTGCGGAGGCCTCCGCCATCGACGCTGATGTTGTTGGAGATGACGATTCCCGGCACTCCGGCCTGGAGTTGGGAACCGCGTGAGCGGATGTCGCCGGTTCCGAGGTGGTCGTTGCGATTGACGACGGTGAAGCCGTTTTTGTCACCCGTATCGACACCATCAAAGTTGGAAGTGGCACCGTCACCGAGTTCGAATCCGCCGGAGAAGGTATTCGCACCGGGGTTATCGAATATGGTGGTGCCGTCGCCTTGGGTGGCCACCAGACCGGTGCCGCTGATGACACTGGTGACACTGATCGTCGTGTCGATCGGGGGACGGAACTCCAACACGGAATCATTCACGACGGCCCCGTCGCCATCCAGCGTCCCCGCGGTGACGTTGTCACCCACGCGAAAAACCCCACCAAGAACTCTAGTCGTTCCGCTGAATGTGTTTGTTCCTGTCAGGACCAGCGTGTCGTTTCCGATTTTCTCAATTCCTCCGCTACCTATGATGGGCGCGGCAATTGTCTCCTCTCCTGTCTCGTCGCCCAACGTGAGTAGTTCCGCTCCGAGATGGATGGTATTGCTCGGTCCGGCAGAGAGTGAATTGAAAGTTATGACGCTATCACCCGGAGTGTCGAAAGCACCAGTCAACTGCAGAATGGCGTTGGGAGCCAACCCCAAGTCGGGAGACTCCGCATAATTTCCATCGTTCACAATCACCGTCGCAGTGGTGGAAATCACGCCGAGCGCATCGGTGAGTGTCGCAAAGGCATCAATCCCGAACGTCGCAGGCTGTGCTCCAGCGACACCGTCGTCGCCGTCGGCGATAGGGTCCTGGAAGCCTGATCCCGCGAAACCGTCATCGACATAGATCGGATCTGGCTGGACATCAACGATGGTGATCGATCCCGTGAGCGGTGATGACGTGCCGTCGGTGATGGAGACACCGATGGTGACCGGATAGGTTGCGGTAGACTCGACGAATTCGAGATTGGCGAGGGTCGTGACTATCGCTGGAAGATCACCCGTTGTTTCATAAACGCCACTACCTAGATCCGTGAGACCGGGAATGACTCCGTCCGTCGTCGACGACCAGTTGCTGATGGTGAACGTCGCGGTGAGGGTGTCCAGAGTGCCTGCCGTCCCTATGACGGTACCGTTGTCGCTGTTCCAGAATCTCACGCAGCTCACCGTCGAGACGCCATTGGTCACGTTGGAGAGCGAGTCAAAGGAGAACGGAACGCCCTCGGCGCCGTCATTCGAACCGCCGGTGCCTCCACCGGCTGCTTGAGCAATGCTATGAGTCTGGTTCCCCAGCCAGTTGTTGTTGCCGCCGCTTCCGGTGAGCGCTGTCGTTGCCGGAGCCTCTCCATTCACAGAATGAGTTACCGAGACAACATTTCCGCCGGAAATGTTAACGGAATAAGCAATCAAGACCGGAGCGCCTGCCGCGACGGGATTCGTCGAGAGAGGAACGACGACCACGTCATCCTGAGAGTCGGAACTGGTGTTCGCGTCATCGAAACTGAGGTCGGTAAAGAGCCCGGGCACGGCACCTGTGTCTGTGGGAGCATCGTCGGGCTGGCCATTGGCCTTGATGAGAAGGTGGGGGACTCCAAAGTAAAGATGAAGAGAGGTGCCGTTACTCGTGCCTCCGGTTTCCCAGAGCATCACCGTCCCGTCGAGATCACCGATATCAGGGATGAATTCGAATTCGAGAGCATGGCCAAACGCGGTCGAGATCCCCGTGGTTGTAAAGACACCGTCGTCGTCCGGTGTGCCGTCGCTGAAGACAGAGAGGTTGGAAGGTCCGCTGAAATGGTAAAGGGGAGGCGATGTTGAATCATCGTAGGTCGAATCGTAAGAAGCACTGTCAGGATCAAAAAAGACGAGAGGACTGATCCCGACGGTTCCCGTGCCCACCTGAAACTGGTCAATTCCCGAAACTCCAACTGGGGAAACGTCGGCGTCATCCAGAGTCACGCTTGCGGAAGATGGCGTGCCGACATTGGCGTCTGCGGACAAATTCGAAACGCTGTCGATCTGTACGAAGATGACTTCGCACCCCTCAAAGTCGCCGTCCGGGCTGGTCGCCAAACTGAAGGGGAAGGAGGAAACTCCAATCGGAATGGTGACAATCGTCGTTCCAGTGAAATCCACCCCATCCGTTGCGGATCCTCCATAGACGAGATTTACATCGATGGCCTCGGTCGTCGGGCCAGTGCGAGTGAGCGTGAACGCCGCGTTTTCTCCTTCGGCAACCGACGAATCGTCGGCTTCGATGCTGACTGTCGGCCCGGCGAAGGCGGTGATAACGGTATCGTTGCCATCGCCGCCCGCATAAGTAATCTGGAAGGTTTGGCCGCCTTGCTCAAAAAATCCACCTTCCGGAATGCCGCTGAAGGTGCCGTTCGTATTTGGCGACGTGCCACGGACAGCAATGAGTGTCGTTGAACCCACAGACGGACGCGTGCCGGCCAGTTCGAGGATAGTGCCGTTCAGGTTTGCCACATTGGGCACAATCGGGGAAACGCCCGTGACGGCATCGAACTCGAAGCATATGTTCGCTGTAGCGCCACCGGTGAGGGAATCGCCGACCTGCAAATTGACGTCACCGCCGATTATCTTGAGCAGGTTGTTTGAGCCAGCATTCAGGATCAGATCGTCGGCAATGGTGATGTCCGCGTCTCCACTCAAAGTAATCGTGTCCTGCCCGTCGCCTCCGCGAACGGTGAGGTCCTGGCCCACGACAGTAAGTGTTCCACCCGACATGGTGAAGGAACTATCGCGGGAGCCTTGCGACAGGTTGAAAGTTTGTTCGACAATGAGGTCTCCACCCGTCTGGATAATGTTGCCGCCAGACTCATTGATATTGATGCTGGAGTTTCCGGGTCCGTTGTCCCCGTCACCGACAGTGACGGTCGACCCCGCAGCAATCGTGACTGTGCCGCCGCCAGCCGTATTGGCGCCGCCCGTCTGCCCAAGGACGAGGTTGGCCGTTTTTTGGAGGAACGTGCCGCCGTTGATATTCAAGACCCCATCGCCGTCGCGGCCGATCTCGGTATTCCCGGTGAAGACGGTGAGAGAGCCTGTGCTGCTGATGTTGACTGTCCCCATCGTGCTGGAATCAGCATCGCCGGTCTCCACGCCAGCCACATAGACGCGCTGCTGCGAGGTGAAAGGGCCGTCAATATTGAGGGTGCCAACGGACTGGCCATTTTCCGCGACGTTGACATTCAGAGCGTTCACGGTGCCATTGGCGCCCAGTGTAAATGTTCCGGTGGCGCCGGAACCGGCATTGGTCCCCGTGCCGACGGCAAAGGTGCCGGAGGTGGTAATGTCGATGTTGCCGACATCGCCAAGAGTCTGCGACGCAGTCAGTCCATCGAGCTGCCCAATGGAAAAGCGCTGCACATTGAGCAGTGAACCGCTGGTTATTGTGAAGGGATTGACGCCGCTGTTGATTTGGAACTGCGCGGAATCGATTGAAGGATCAATTGCTCCAGGGCCACCTTCGAGGACGTCCCCAACGATGTCCAAAGTGCCGCCATTCAGATTGTAAGTCCCCCCAAACGCGCCGCCTGTTCCACCGAAGAGGAGATCCCCATCGATGGTAACTGCACCACCGTCCTGGGTGACGAGGCCAGTGACCTCAGTGCCACCAATCGTGAGACTGCTACCGCCAGTCAGGCCGAGAGAACCGGCACTGATGAGAAGACCGGTAGCGTCCGCCGCCTGTCCGGCGACGGGCTGGAGGCTGAGATCGAAGGCGCTCGTGACGGCAACCGTGGTGTCGATGACCGCCAGCGCAGGACCGGCGCCATATCCCGCCCCGGTTCGGGTGATCGCAATGTCATTGGCATTTTGAGAAAGCGACCAGCCACCGTCGGAATTCCCGATGACCGCAGCGGCGGCATCGCCGGAGATGGGGTTGACCGAGGTGACGAGCGTGAGTGTCTGGCCGTTGGCGACGGCGCCTGCCGAATTGGCCGGGATGACACCGGTGTCCCAAGTGGCGGGAGTTTGCCAAGCGCCAGAAGCAATCGCCACCGCGGTATCCGTCAAGCTCGAGAGCGAGTCGGCGGACGGAGTCGTGATGTCGAATGTGGATCCGCCCGGTCCCACAGAAAGAATCGTGTCCGTCGTGTCGAAAGGCGGATTGGAACCAAGAGCGAGAAAATCGATGGTTCCACCATCGACGGTAAGGGTGTCCACCATGCGCGTTCCGTTCGCGTCGAGAAGTTCCAACTCCCCACCGAGGACTTCAATGTCGGACGTTGCGAGAGCACTGTCAGTAATCGTTCCGTTGATGGTGGCAAGGCCCGCCTCGATTGTGAGACGGGAGGTCGCTGTTCCGGATTGTATGACTTCTCCCAGTTCAAGGCCATTGGCAACGGTGAGCAATGCTCCGGCTGCGCGCAGGTTCATGGAAGACGTCGAGATTTCGTCGTCCGTGGTGTTGCTGATCTGCCCAAGCCGAAGTTCGTCACCAATATTGAGTGTCCCGCCAATCGTTCCGGAAATATCACCAATGAAGATGTCACCGGTCATGTCATGGACTCCAGAGAATTGACTCGACTGGGCCGAATGTCCCAATCGCACGTCATTCGTCACGTTGATAAGCCCTCCTTCGATGCTCAGTTCGCCACTGGCGGTCCGATTATCATTATTGTTTCGGCTGATCCGCCCCACCTCAACTTGCAGGGCGTTGATGGTGACGCCCGCGGGAACCGTCTGAATCCCGTTTCTGTTATTCGCTCCGGTATTAGTCACGTCGAAGTTTTCCACGTTGATGACCTGACCTCCGGCCGCAAAAACGATGGCATTGACGTCGTTGGTCCGCAGGTCGATTTCAAAGTCATCACCCGCTGGAAGGACTCCCGCCGCTGCGCGAACTGCAGAAGTATCGATGTCGCCATTGAGGAAAAGAGTGGGGACACCAGTATCAGCTTGGATCAGATTCCCGCCACCCGTGCTCGCGCTGACCACGTCATTTAAGGTGAGCGTGGTCGTGCCGTTATTCATGTTGATCTGCCCGTTGCGCGCCGCAGTCGAGAACGGCCCGACTCGACCGATGTAGGTCGTCCCGCTGACGATGAGGGAAGACCCTCCGCGGAACTGGAGTTGAGCGTTTTGGGTCGAGGTGGCATCACCTTCACCACCCATGCGCAGTTCTGCAATCGTTCCGGCATTGCCAAACAACCTGGTGTTCCGGTTGCCTCCGCCGCCGGAGTTATTGACGATAACGACAACGTCATCAATGGCGCCATCGAATCCGCTACCGGGACTCGCATTCAGATCCCAGTTGGTCGTCGTGGCCCAGTTCGCATTATTGGCGGCAGAGGTCCACGTGTAGGTCGTTTGGGCAGAGGCATTGGCTGCGAGAAACAGGGCACAGCAAAGAAGAACACACGCGGATCCCGCGCGGAAAGGGAGGTTTTTCATGAAGTCTGGGGGTGGTTTTTACCCCGAAGGAATTCAAGAACTCGCTAGTGCGGCACGGGAAAAATTCGGGGTATATTGAATTTATATCGAACCCGCCAGCGAATTGCGAGACAATTTTCCGAACGCATCGGGAAATCAGGAATGGGAAGAGGAGCCGCCAATACCGCCACCTTGACCGGTGGCGGGGAACCCGGTAATTGGAGCCATGCGGGACTGGACTGCCATTCGCGAAGCGCTGGATTCGTCCGACGAGGACAAGGTGAGGGGACTCGCGGAAGACCTGCACCCGGCGGACGCGGCTGCTCTTTTTTCGAGCCTCAATGACGAGCAACGGGAAAAATTCGGGCATTTTATGGGGAACGACGCCCTTGTCCTCACAACGACATTCCTCGCCCCGGAATCGGCGGCCGCTCTTGTCGAGGATTTGACGGAACCGGATCGGAAACACGTTCTCAATGACCTGCCCGACGATGTCCTTGCGGACGTCCTTCAGGAACTCGAACCGGACGACCGCGAGACAAGCTTTCTCGATCTCACCGACGCGAAGAAGGACGTCGCCAAGGATCTTCTGCAATATGGCGAAGAAACCGCCGGCGGACGGATGACGACAGCCATGGCCACCGTTCGCGCGGACATGACCATTCGTGAGGCCATTGAATCTCTTTCGGAAAAGAAAGAGGAAACGGAAATCCTCGCGCGCATCTTTGTCCTCGATGACCACAACCGCGTCATTGGAAAGGTGCGACTTCGTGAACTCACTTTCAATTCACGAAGCATCCTTGTGCAAGACGTCATGGATGACGAACAGTTGTCGATTCGCGCCGATGCTGATCAGGAAGATGCGGTGAAGATGATGACAAAGTACGACATGCTCGCGCTTCCAGTCGTCAATCATCAGGATCAGATTCTCGGTGTCATTACTTACGACGACGCCCTCGAGATTCAGGAACAGGAATCCACGGAAGACATCGAAAAGATGGGCGCGGTGGGAGGCACACGTGACGAGGACGGGTATCTCCGCTCTTCGGTTTTCGCCCATTTAAGGCGGCGATTTTTCTGGATTCTCGGCCTTGGGTTGATCGGCATTCTTTCGGGCGTCGTCCTTTATAATTACGAGGATGTGCTCGCCAGCACTTTCCTTCTCGCAATTTACCTCCCGATGGTCGTGGCCACCGGAGGAAATACCGGCGCTCAGTCCGCGACGATGGTTATTCGCGCCATGTCGCTGGGGGAGTTTTCGCCGGGCCAATTCCTGCCGGTTCTCTGGAAGGAGTTGCGAATTGGACTGCTCCTCGGCGGATTGGTTGGACTGCTGGTTGGCGTTATCAGTTTCCTGGGCATTCAGTTTGTCGTTGAACCTGCAGGCTGGGTCGAATTGCCGACGAATCTCGGTTTACCTCAATTCGTTTTCATCGTCGCCCTCGCCCTTATGGTGCAGGTGACGACGTCCACGACGACAGGCGCCGCGCTTCCCATGATCGCCAACTCATTGAATCTCGATCCCGCCGTCGTCGCTTCACCCGCCATCACCACCATCGTCGATATCCTCGGGCTCATCATATACTTCTCGATCGCCCAGCAATTCATCACCTTCTAACATAACCTTCTCCCGCGTTTCCCTTGTCCGACCCGGCCACCAGTTCCAGCAACGTCATCGAGTCCCGAAGCTATTTCGTCCGTGAACGGAACGCTCTCGCTGTCCGTGCGGACTTTGCGCCACTCTACATCGATTATTATCTGCACCTGATGCAGCACGGGTTGAAACTGCGCGTCGATCATGATGGCTACCTAAAGGACGCCCTCGCGGCTTTCGCCCTGCACATGGTATCGAGGCCATGGAAAGAACGGTCGGCGTGGACGGTGCACTTCCAGGAGCCGTTTCTGAACGTCTTTGTCACGGGAAGCAGCATCAACGAAAACATCGTCGGCAGGGTTTTTACCCGGGACATCAAGGACATGGCGACCAATCTTTTCTTTGCCCAGTCCCAGGAAGACCCCAAGCCTGCCCGCCAAAGCGTCGTCGAATTCGAGAAAGGCGACTTCTTCCAGATTACGGAACACTACTACCGGGAAAGCGAACAACTTCCGGCGCGATTCTTTCGACACACGGACGAAGACTTTGTCATGGTCAGCGCGCAACCGGATTGCGATCTGGACTGGTTTCACGCTCTCGACGACGAGGCCATTCGGGCACTCGACCAGAACGAGGAATTGAGTCTTTTGGAACAGCGGCGCTTTTCGTTCGATTGCGGCTGCGATGTCGAGCGCATCGTGAAGATTCTCGCCGCGATGGAGGATGAAGACCTTTTCGAGAATGATGAATCCATCAAGGCGGACTGTCCGAGATGCGCCGCTCAATTTGAAGTGACTCGGGCAGCTGTAGACGAAGCTCGCAACGCCGAGGTCTAGAAATCACGCCGGCCTTTCGCGACGAAGGGCGGGAATATTTCCTATCCAAGTGCAAAGCGCCGCCAGCGCCCACGTCAACGGGAAGAGCCCACCGAGCGCACCCAACTCACCGCCGTTGATAAGAGCTTCGAATACCGAGCCAAAGCCAAAGAAGTAGGTCGCGGCAAAGATACCCCCAAAAATCAGACGACCGTTAGGGGATGGGTTGGCAAAGGTCAGCGAAGCCGGAACCGCGCCAATTGCCAGCGTGAGACCGAGTTGAAAAAATGCCTCTTTCGCACCAGGCATAAAGACGGCGGACACGATCAGCAGGAGGCCAAGCACAAAGCCGCCGCCAGCAAAGATCCCATTCAGTTTCTCTCCTCTGTTGAGGGCCCGGCGCGCTGATGAATCGGCTACGATGAGGAGGTTACCCAAACTTCCGGCCAACCACATTCCGATAACAAGTCCGAGATACAGGAACATCAACAGCGCTCCCAAAACGGGGTGAATACCGCTGAGAATGGCGCTTCCAAAACGATAACCGAGGTAGATGGCAATAATAAGCACCCACTGCATCTTCCCGGAAAACTGCTGCATCCAAAAAACGTACTGAAGGTAAAAACGGTAAATACTAGACCGGGCGCGAAACGACTCTAACAGACCCTCACGCGCTCCCTGAAACTCCGGATCTAGCCGCAGCGCCTCTTGAAAGTGTTTCTCCGCCGTCCGATTGTCATGACGCCGCATCGCCGCCCAGCCCGCATTGAAATGCGCCATCTCGTCCTCAGGATCGTCGGCAAGCATCTTGTCCACGGAAATACCGCCTTCATCGAGCTTGTTTTGAAAGTGGAGACTCTGGGCAAGAATGTTCTCCGCCATTCTGTAATCGCCGTCGATAGCGAGCGCACGGCGCGCGGAGTCCTCCGCCGCCGCCCAATCGCGCTTTCCGCAATAGGCCTGTGCTTTGACCGAGTGATTAAAAGGGGACTCGGGTTCGAAACTAATAGCGGTGTCCGCGGCGTCGAGCGCCTCTTTGTGACGCTCCAGGGAATTCAACGCGAGTGAACGGATCGCATGAAACCCGTCGATCTCGGGATCCAGACTGATCGCCACGTCAATGGCTTCGAGAGCGTCCTTGTTGCGCCCCTCCATCTGGAGATAGCTGAGCGCGAGTTCGGCGTAGCCTTCGGGATTCTCGACGTCATCCGAAATCGCTTCCTGAAAGAACGCAGCCGATTCTTCGTGACGGCCAAGATCACGGAGATGCCGTCCACGGAGCATTTTCGCGTCAATACTCATTCGAGAAATCGCAACACTACTTCTTCACCCCGAGGTATTCCAAAACATCGTCGTAGAACCCACTCTGGTTGGCATACAACGCGTAGTTCTTCGCGCTCTCGAACCAACGGCGGGTCGACGGCTTTACTTGCTTCGCGGTCTTCGCCAATTGCTTGCCGGAGACGGGAACGATTTTTCCGCTCTTCATCGCCTCCTCAAGTGCCGCTTCGACCGCTTGATCGAATACCGCCTGAATGTCAGCGCCGGAAAAATCCTTCAATCGTTTCGCCAATCCATCCGGATCAAGACCGGACACCGGCTTTCCGTCGGCCATGATCTTCACGATTTCCGTTCGAGCGCCTTCATCGGGCGGCGGAACAAAGATGAGCCGATCGAAACGACCCGGTCGCAGAAACGCGGAATCGAGATGCCATGGCGCGTTCGTCGCACCGAGAATGAGGACGCCGTCGTTGTCGTCGATGTTCCCGTCCATCTCCGCGAGGAATTGATTGATGAGGTGACGACTGTTGCTCTGCTTCATGTCCTTTCGGTCCGCGGCCAACGCATCCACTTCATCGAAGAAGAGAACTGAAGGCGCATTCTGCCGAGCGAATTCGAAAATCTGGTGAAGCTGTTTTTCACTGTTCCCGATGTACATATCGAGGATCTGATGCAGCCCGACGGAGAGGAAATTGGCCTTAATCTCGCCGGCCGTAGCACGGCTAATGAGCGTCTTGCCGCATCCCGGCGGCCCGTATAACAACACCCCGCCTCCCGCCTTCTTCCCGTATGCCTCGAACAACTCCTTGTTCTGGAGCGGATACAGGATCTTCATCCGGATGTTCTCCTTCACTTGCTCCATGCCCCCGACCTGCGCGAAATTTACGTCGGTCTTTTCGAGAAACTCGAGACCAATGTTCGACATCGAACCATCGGGATCGTCGAAGCCGAATTCATCGTCGTCTCCAAACTCTTCAGACTCCAAAAATGCTCCCGCGGAAGAATCACCCGACTGAACTGGCGTGATCCGACTCTTCGTATTCGCCACTTTCTCTTCCGTCCCGCCCGCTTCCTCGATCCGCTTCAGCAATTCCAGATCCGCCGCCGCGCCATCAGCGGAGATCGCGCGTTGATAGTAATCACGAGCATCCACCGCGTTGTCTTCGGTTAACGCCAACTTCGCCCGAAGAATCCACGCCGGAGCGTAAGCAGGGGACTCGGCACAAATTTGCTCCAGGCGGATGATCGCCTCAGATGTCCGTCCGTTGAAATCCAGAATCTGCGCGATGCCCGTCTTCGCCTGCGGATTCGCGGCATCGAGTGACAACACATGCTCGAATCTGGCTCGGGCGTCTTCCAGGGAAAACGCATCCATGTATGCCTGCGCGAGCAATAAATTCAGAGGAACGTTCTCCGGAGAAACCGCCACCGCCTGTTCGAGTGCCTTCAGATCTGCCATGATGAATCAAAAATTCAGGTAGAGGCCAAGGCAAAGGAAAAAAGCAGCAGGCGTAAAGATTGTGAAACGACGGCGGTACATCACACGACAGGGGATTAACCGTTGACTTGTCGGTTGAAGGGCTAGAGTCCCCACTGCTTCTAATTCCATTAATCCTACCCAAACATCATGGCTGACCTAGACGACATCAGAGACGGCGACAATTTCGGACTGAATTCTCCCGCCGACACCAGCAAGTTTTACCTCAAGGGCATGAACAGCATGCCTTGGGGCATCAAGAACCGCATGTCGCGGATCTTCAATCCGAAGTCCGGCCGCACCGTGATGTTGGCCTTCGACCACGGCTTTCTCATGGGACCCACTTCCGGCCTTGAGCGCATCGACCTGAACATCGCACCGCTCGCTGAACACGCCGACTGCCTCATGGGATGCCGGGGGACCATCCGCACCATGATTCCCGCTGAAAGTACGAAGCCCGTTTGTCTCCGGGCGGACACCGGCACAACCATCCTCACGGAATTGAACCACAATGTACTCCTCGGCGAAGAAGACATGGTCGGCATGAACGCTTCCGCTCTTGCCGCGATGATAGCCGTGGGCGATTCCGCCACCGAAGCTAAGACCATCGCCAACTTCAGTCAACTCGTGGACATCGGGAACAAGTATGGAATTCCCGCCATGTGCGTCACCGCCGTTGGCAAGGATATGGCCCGCGATGCCCGCTACTTTGGTCTCGCCGCACGCGTCGGTGCCGAAAACGGTGCGAGCATCGTGAAGACCTATTACACGGAAGGCTTTGAAAACGTCGTGGCCTGCACGCCCGTGCCAATCGTCATCGCCGGGGGCAAAAAGCTTCCCGAACTCGAGGCCCTCGAAATGGCATACAACGCCATTCAATGCGGCGCCGCCGGGGTCGACATGGGACGCAACGTCTTCCAGTCCGAGGCTCCCATCGCCATGATCAAAGCCATCAGCGGCGTCGTCCACGACGGCCTGAAACCCGCCGAAGGCCTCGACCTGTTCGAGACAGTCAAGAACGAGGGCTAAAAATCCAGCGACCAACTCGCTCCGAACACGAGGAAGCAATTTCTCGAGGAAGGAGAGCTAAAGCTGGGGATGACGCTCGTGCGCGCCTCCGAAGCGCGGCTTTTTGGGGAAACACACCCAAGTTATAAGCCGCTTGCTGCGCGCACCTGCACGATTTCCTAATTCCGTTTTGGCGTCACCGAAAGGTTGATCGTCGCTTTCCCGCTCTTTGGGTCGGCGATGACGTTGACGGACACACGACGGTCGTCTTTCTCATAATTCCGCGCGGACATCACCGGGGTGTTCATTTCCGAAATCTGTTCCCATCCGGAGTCGGCCATTTCCTGAACATATTTCTCGATGACTTTTTCTGCCGGATCATCCGTTTGCAGCATCACGGTCTCCGTGCCGGCCATCGACATGGCGGTGGTGACGATCGATGGCTTGTAAACATGCACATCCGCCGGGAACGAGTCGGGAATCTTTGCGCCACCGCCGCCGGAAATGGAAACCGTGCCACCTTTGCCATCTTTCCCTTGGAACGTGTATTCGCCCTTGTTCACATCGATCTCGACCGTCCCATCTTCCGTTTTGATTTTCTTTTTCCCGTCACACGAAGCGAGAAGAGTCAACGAGGCGAGAATCAGGATAATGAGTTGGAGTTTTGAGTTCATGGATAAATCAATTCGCGGGAATGACGTTCAAGTTCAGGTCTTATGCAGAGAATCCCGATGCATGGCAAGCATTCTCTAGCCAAGTGCCCCGAACCTCAAATTCCAGTCCCGCTATTTATAACTTCCTACAATATATGTAATAGAAAGTGCTATGATAGTGGGTCAGATCTACTTATTTCATAAGGA